>CALXUV010000066.1 GCA_944391815.1 uncultured Clostridia bacterium
TTTTTGGTAATTGTGTCCCGAATTATTGTTTCCGTTGTTTTTTCTTCGGTTTTTCCGTTCAGAAATCGTTTTTTGTCAACGGGTTGATTTATTTAAGACATACAGATAAAAATCGTCGGTTGCTTTAATAAAATCGCTGCTGTTGCTTTTCACGACATCGTGACCGCCCTTGATCGTTACAAGTTTTCCGTCCGGAAGAGAGTCTGCGATAAGTTTTGAATGCTCAGGCTTTATTGCATCCCGGTCTCCCACTATCACCAGTGCCGGGCAGTTTATTTTTGAAAGGCTTTCCGGTGAAATGTTCGGTTCGTTTACCATAAGGCACATCAGTTCGTATGTTGTGAGAGCTTTGACGTTTTGCGGGTTGCGTCGAAGTGCTTTTTTTGACTTCTTCCATGTGTCCCGGATCCAACGCATATCCTTGTCTTCAAGACCTTTTGGGAAAAGGTTCGCGCCGGCAAGTACCATTGAGTTTACCATTTCAGGGTAAGCAAGAGCAAACAAAAGCGCTATGTTTCCGCCATCGCTGTAACCGATGAGGTCTGCTTTCGGAATATTGTTTTCGACCATGAAACCGTGCAGATCGTCCCGGAAACGGCTTAGTGTGAATTCTCCGTCTCCTCTCGGGCTTCTGCCGTGACCTCTTGTGTCTATCGCTATTACTCGTCTCGTTTTTGCGTAGTGTGTAAACAGGTAGAAAAAGCTCGACGAGTTTCCTCCGTTCCCGTGAAGGAATATTATCGGTACACCCGGATTTTCTCTTCCCATCTCTGTATAATATAAATTAATATCCATTACTACCTCCTGCCTACTTTTTTGTAAAAAAGTAGGCAAAAAACTTCTCTACATTGGATTTGTAGAAATATTTATTATTTGTGTAAAATCGTTGTTAAATCTCTCCACAAAACATCAAATCTCTCTCAAACTCATTTGCGAGAAAAGTTTTTGCCACCTACTTTTTTGTAAAAAAGTAGGCAAAAAACTTCTCTACATTGGATTTGTAGAAATGCTTATCATTTGCGCAAAAATGCTGTTCAATCTAACCCACAAACAACAAAACACACTCAAACCTGACCGCGAGAAAAGTTTTTGCCAAGCTTTTTTCAAAAAGCGGCTTACTTTTTTGTAAAAAAGTAAGCAAAAAACTTCTCTACATAGGATTTGTTGAAACACTTTTTATTTGAGAAAAAACGTTGTTAAATCTCTCCACAAAACATCAAACTTATCTCTAACTCGTTTGCGAGAAAAGTTTTCGCCACCTACTTTTTTGTAAAAAAGTAGGCAAAAAACTTCTCTACATGGATTTGTTGAAATGATGATTATTTGAGTAAAAATATTGTTTGATTTGACCCACGAATACCAAAACCCACCTCAAACCTGAATGCGAGAAAAGTTTTTGCCAAGCTTTTTTCAAAAAGCGGCTTACTTTTTTGTAAAAAAGTAAGCAAAAAACTTCTATACTTTGGATTTGTTGAAATACTTTTTATTTGAGAAAAAACGTTGTTAAATCTCTTCCCAAAACAGCAAATCTCTCTCAAACTCGTTTGCTAGAAATGTTTTTGACCCACTTTTTACAAAAAGTGGGGGGGAAAAGTTAGTGAGTTGTTTGGGATTCAACTAAGCGTTCGCCGCAGTAAATCTCACGAAGACGCGGTTTTTCAATTTTTCCGGTAGGATTACGAGGAACGTCAGCAAAAATTATCTTTCTGGGTCTCTTGTAACGTGGAAGTCCGAGACAAAATTCATTTATCTCATCCTCGGTACAAGTAACGTCGGGCTTGAGTTCAATTATTGCCGCAGCTATTTCCCCGAGTCTCTTGTCAGGCAAACCTATAACGGCGACGTCCTTTATTTTGTCGCAGGTTCTCAGGAAATCCTCAATCTGAACGGGATAAAGGTTTTCTCCGCCGGTGATTATAACATCTTTTTTACGGTCGACAAGATAAATAAATCCGTCCTTGTCACGTTTCGCCATGTCACCCGTAAACAGCCATCCGTCTTTGAGTATTTCGGCAGTGGCTTTCGGATTTTTGTAATAGCATTTCATAACTCCCGGGCCTTTTACCGCAAGTTCTCCGACTTCTTCAACGTCGGTTTCCGTTCCGTTTTCTCTGACTATTTTTGCTTCCCAGAGATAACCCGGAACACCGATTGCGCCCACTTTATCGATATTATCGACTCCGAGATGTACACAACCGGGACCTATCGATTCGGAAAGTCCGTAGTTAGTGTCGTACTTGTGATTCGGGAAAACTTTCAGCCAACGTTTGATAAGGCTCGGCGGGACCGGCTGAGCGCCGATGTGCATAAGTCTCCACTGGGAGAGTCGGTAGTCGCTGAGCTTTACTTTTCCGCTGTCAATGGCGTCGAGTATATCCTGAACCCACGGCACAAGCAGCCAGACGATCGTTGCTTTCTCTTCCGACACGGTGCGGAGTACCCATTCGGGGCTTACACCTCTCAGCAGCACGCATTTTCCGCCGCTTATCAGCGATCCAAACCAGTGCATTTTCGCTCCGGTGTGATAAAGCGGGGGAATACAGAGGAAAACGTCATCGATGGTTTGACCGTGATGGTTTTGCTCGGTGCGGCAGGAGTTGATAAGCGCCTTGTGCGAGTGAAGTATTGCCTTGGGAAATCCTGTTGTTCCGGATGAAAAGTATATTGCCGCATCGTCATCTTCGCTCAGTTCTACCGAAGGTGAACCGCTTGAGCAGTACGACGAGAGAATATCGAGGTTTTCGGCAAAATCGGGAGTATCTTGTCCGACGTAGAAAAAGCTTTTCACCTTTGTAAGCTGATTTTTGACTGCGTCTACGCGTTCTGTGAAGTCAGGACCAAATATCAGGTAAGAGGCATCGCAGAGATCGGAGCAGTAAGCGATTTCGTCGGATGTATAGCGGTAGTTCATCGGTACGGCAAGCGCTCCGGATTTCAGTATTCCGAAGTAGATGGGAAGCCATTCGAGGCAGTTCATCAGCAGAATTGCGACTTTTTCGCCCTTTTTTATTCCCCTTGAAAGCAGGAAATTTGCAATCTTGTTTGCCTTTACGTCAAATTCTTTCCAGGTTATTTCCCTTCTGTATTTTTCGTTGGGGGCGGTTTCTATCAGGTTGAATTCCTTCCAGGTGATATGATCGGCAGGTCTGTTTGCGGGGTTTATCTCAACCAGACTCACATTATCCCCATGAAATCGGGCGTTTTTTTCGAGAAGTTCGGTAATAATCATTTCTGTTCCTTTCAATCAGGGCTTGTATTCCGTCTTTGCGGTTCAGTCCGTGTATTTAATGTTGTTGTTTTTTTGTTAGCTGACTTTTGTGTTTGCTTATGTCTGAATATAGCTTTCTATTCAGGAGTTAATGTGATAATTTCCGGGAAAACAAAAACTCCGTAAAAGCATATCGCTTTTACGGAGGGTGAAAATTCACGGTACCACCTTCGTATCACTGCCACCTTGCGAAGACAGTCTCAGTAAGCACGGCAGGGCGCTATGCTCCGACCGGGTAACGGCGGTCAGACGTTACGGCTTTTCACCGTACCGCTCCGGGAATGTATTCGCAGGCGTCCCCGTACCGCTTTTCACCGGACAGCGGCTCTCTGAAACGAAAAACGCAGGCTACTTATTTCCCATCAATGCGTTATATAATATCCTTACACCGAATTATACCACGGAAAGCGGCGTTTGTCAACTGTTTTCCGATATTTGAATAAATTAAACGGACAAGCGGTTATTTTTTATTCCAAAATCCGGAGAAGGGTTGTATTTGGGAATCTTATTTGTCGGCTTTTCGGATGCAGTCAGCAACCTGTTCAGCGCAGGCAAGAATGCCCTCTTCTGTCAGGTGGATATTGTCGTCTTTACGGATATAAATATCGATTTTAGGGAGTACCAGATTGTACAGATCGTTAATTTTAATTCCCATTGGTTCGAGCGCCGAAACAGCTGAACGGTTGAACTGTGAAATGGTTTCATTTCTATTGTGTGCGCTGTTGGCAGTTACCGGTGTTGTTGTGGCGAAAATTACTTTGTCTGTTATTTTTTTCAGATAAGATGCTATTCTTTTCAGAGTATTGGTGTAAACATCGATCGGAGTGAATGAAGTGTCGCCAAAGAGGTTACATTCATCCCAAAGTCCGTTGTTCCAGTGAATAATGTCTGCGTCTTTTAGCTCTTCCCTGTAATCGTACAGCATCCTTAGCGTATAGCTTGCGAAGCGGCAGTTGTCGGAAGGTTGCCAGACCTTATAACTTCCTTCCAGAAGTTTCGGTACTTTGGTGCCGTATCCTATAAGTCTTATTGAGTCGCCAAGAAGTACAACTTTTTTCATATTTACCTCCTTAATTCACTGCCGGCTTTTTGAAAAAAAGCTTGACAAAAACTTCCCGCTTTTTGAAAAAAGCTTGGCAAAAACTTCCCGCTTTTTGAAAAAAGCTTGGCAAAAACTTCTCTACATGGGTTTGTTTGAATATTTATTATCTGCGTAAAACTATTGTTTAATTACTTACCTAAGCAGCAAAATCTCTACAAACCTGACCGCGAGAAAAGTTTTTTGCCTACTTTTTTTCAAAAAAGTAGGAGCTTTTTTCAAAAAAGCAGGGATGTTTCAAAATCAGACCGACAGCGAAACTGATTGTTGAGATCGCCGAGAGTACACACGTGGGGATGTAAGGCGGGTACTGACTTTTCATCATAATAAAAGAAAAAACTGTCATCAGAACGAGTAAAAATCCGCTCACAATAGTAAATACAACAGCTTTTTTTATTTTACGGGGCGGCGTCAGAGCTTTATGCGAAAATTTCAGGAGAACAGCACAAACTATTGTGATTACCAACATCAAAACTGATATTATGGCGAGAATAATGGCTGCCACTGTAACTCCGATAGCGGTCCCCAAAACCACTCCGAACGCTCCGACGATCGAATCGGCATTTACTTCTATTTGTGCAAGCGCAAGAGAGGGAAAAATAAAAATCGAATAAATTATCATGTAAATCTGAGCGAGAGAGGCGGACATAACTGCAATTCTGTCGGCAATGATTATCTTTTTGATTTTTATCACCTCCGGTCTTTTTGCTTATTTTAACACTTTTTTTACCGCAAGTCAAGTACAGGTGTACAAAATACCTTGAACGGCGTACAAAATACCTTGAACGCTTCAGAAAATGCTCGGTTTCAGTCAACCGTGGATATTCAGCGACTTAATGAGAGGAGCCCGTTGAAAAAATATCAAATTTTCAGCTTGATTAATTTGGGATTGGAGCAGAAATAATTGAAGCAGCTTTTTTCAACATAATCTGCCGTAGACATCTGAATAGTCGAAATATTTATCAAAGTTGTTATTGATTTGTATAACTTTATTGTCTGAATTCCTTTTCCCGTTTTTATTTTTTAAATACAAACAAATACTCGTGGGCGAGAAGTAAGAAATTAAACTTAATGCTATTTGTTTTCCAATAGCCAGTGGCTTTGCAATTATGTTGTTCTTTGATTATAATTTCTTTCGTTTTGAACCCGGCCATTTCAAAAATGCGCATTGTTTCAAATGCAAGTGGCTGAACCATACCTTTTTTGCGTGTGTCTCCCATAAGGATAGCACAGAATTTATCTTTTTTCAATACACGGTAAAACTCGTCAGCTACTTTCCCCATTTCAAACAAAAAATCTTTTGTCTTTAAGAGCGAAAGATCTCCGTCAATGTCTTCGCTATAATGGATAATATCTGCATAGGGCGGATGAGCACAGATAAGATCAATGGAATTGTCCTTAAGTGGCAATTTTCTTACGTCTCCCACGTCAATTTGAGTGGTAGCAGTGGTATTAAACTCAAATTCGCATTTATTACGGCTTAGCTCTACCGCCCCGGGATTTATATCAAAACCGATAAAGTTTCTATTTGTAAGTTTAGCCTCAACAGCGGTTGTCCCGCCACCTACAAAAGGATCTAAAACGGTATCGCCTTCCGTCGAATAACGCAAAATTAAATTGCGCGGTATGTATGGCGACCAATTACCGCGATATTTCGCGTCATGCGTTGCCCATTTACCGCGATCGGGAAACGCCCATACCGTGTTTGTTTCAAGTTCGAAATTTTCGGGTTGTAATGGAATTTTTTTCGACATGTCAATCAAACAACCTTTCAATTATACCATTTTCCAAATCGGCAATGCAATACATATTTTCCAAAACATCGAATGTTTCTTCAAGATTATGACGTGCGGATTTCCAACCGTCAGCTCCGTCCGTAAACCACACGAAAGCAAAACCGTCGATTTCTTTTGCTTCTAAAGCAATCGTTTTGTAACTTCGCGCAGTTTCGTTAAGTTTTGAGCCTCCCCCCGTATAAAAATTTGTTTCTATCGCATATATTGTTTTGCCTTTCTTAACGACAAAATCAAATCTCTTTTCTGCTTTGCCTTGATTTGAAATACCCGATAAATCGATATTCCATTTTCTTTCGATCGCGGACAGTTTCATTTCCTTAAAATAAGTTTCACCTTTAACTAATCCGGCTTTTATAAGATGATCCTCTACAAGGTTTTCCATTAAATGACCGCCGCGGTTTTTGCGTCCATTACTGTCGAGCCCTACTTCTACGCCCGTAACATAATCTACGAGATTATTAATAATATGATTTGAAATTAGGCCAAATAAGCCTGTTTTATGCATAAACATTATGTATTCGTTTATATTATAATTCGGCTTATAAAAATTAAATAGGTATTCGCCGTCTCCGTCAATAGCAAAAATTTCTCGCCCTCTCACTGCAAGTAGAATAGGAACACATTTCAATACTTGCGGATATTCGTTAATCAATTTCTCAAAATCGTATTCTATATTTTTAGATCCGATAAGCGAGTTGAGAATATTTAATTCAACCTTGATTTTTTCGATATTGCCATAAACCTTTTCGAAATCAACATAATATGAGTAATCGCAAATACTTGATTTGAAAGTGTTAAGCCATTCGTTAAAATTTCGTTTCATTGAGTTCTCCTTTAATTGCAAATCAGCAATTCGCTTATCTTACCGCGACTATCAGCTTTACTGTTAATCATACGACTTGCAGAAACACGCTTTATTTTGTATGCCTTATACAAATCGTCAAAGAAAGTATCTTGTTTGTTTATATTTTTCGGGTCAGAATTACTCAATACAATTTTAGCACCAGTCGAATTGATTTCATTAATAAATTCTGCAAGCCTGATTTGTTCGTTATCATCAAAAGAATCGGAAGTATAAGAAGTGAATGTAGATGTTTCTGAAATGGGTCGATATGGCGGATCAAAATACACAAATGTACTATTGTCAATGAAATTTTTAGAGAGTGAATAATCCCCGCAAACAATAGTTACGTTTTGTAGAACATTACTTATATTCAGTAAATTCTCTTCATCGCATATTGTCGGATTTTTATATGCACCCATAGGTACATTGAATTCTCCCTTACGATTCACACGATAAAGTCCATTAAAACATGTTTTGTTCAAAAAAATAAAATATGCTGCTTTTTTTATTGACGTTTCGTCGTGCAATTTTGTATTGTTAAATTTATCACGAATAAAATGATAGAAGAATTTTCTGCCATTTTCATCCATTGGCAAAAAAGTAAGCTGCATTTCTTTTAATTGTAGAATTAGTTCATGGACATTGTATTTGATAGCATTATAAGCGTTGATCAATTCCGAATTAATATCACTTATATAGAGATTTTCAAAACGATGCTTTGACAATATGTTAAACAGAAGAGCGCCGCCACCGACCATCGGTTCACAATATTTGGTTAACACCTTATCCCCATTATCAAGTAACATTTTTTCAAGTTCATCAATAAGTTGGCTTTTTCCACCGACCCATTTGACAAAAGGTTTTAATGTGCTAACGGTTTCTTTTTCACATCTTATGCGTTTATCATCCGGTTTTTCTGCATTGCTTGGGATAATCCACATATTGCCGACCATCATGGCGCCTTTAATCCTATTTTCGCTGCACAGAACCGAAACACGCCTTTGTGATATATTCCACTTTTGTGCCGCTTCTTTTGCCGACATGAAACTCAACATATAAATACCTCGCAAACAAATATATTACGATATATTATATTCTAAATCTCGAATAAAATCAAGTAGTTTATTTTTAAATTTAATTTTTGGCACCACAGCCAGCTGTACAAATAACAAGAGTAGAAATGCATTATGGATGACATTAATTTTGTAAAGAAAAACAAAAAAATCCGAACGAAAACGTTCGGATTTTTCCTGGTGGACCATCAAGGACTCGAACCTTGGACCTACCGGTTATGAGCCGGGTGCTCTAACCAACTGAGCTAATGGTCCGTCAAACGCGTATTATATTATAATACATTTTTTGGGGTTTGTCAAGGGGTTTGCTGAATTTTTTTAAAATATAATTGCTGAATTTTTTTAAAATATTATTGATTACAATTGAGTATAGGTGAAAACAAAAAGCGTACGGGAAAGCCGTTTTTCGAACGGTCAGGATTTTTCGGCATCGACTTGTGAAAAAACGGTATGACCATTATGAAAAATCCAAGTCTCAAACGGGCAATGTTTTTCTGTGCTTGATTTGTGGCAAGCAGGTGAGCTTTGACAAAAAAGTAAAATTGCAGCGTTGCAGATTTAATCTGAATTTTTTATGCGGAAAAAAACGGGTATAGCTTTGACGGAAAAACAAGATTTTCAGCCAAGCAGTATTTTTTCGGCATTGATATGAGCAATAAGTTCTTTTTCCTTTTCCGTAAGATTCAGTCTTTCAAGCTGGCGGATTGCGTCCGTCTGACTTTGCCACGGGCAATCGGAAGCGAAGAGAATTCTTTCCGCTCCGTGAGCCTTTATTATTTCTTCGACTTCGCTGTCGCTCATGGTATCAGCAGTGCAGGCAAGGTCAAGATAAACCGGAAGTCCGCAAAGTTTACGAAGCGTTTCAGCTCCGCTTTTCAGTCCTCCGAGATGCGCTAAAATCACGTGCGGGTTTTCCGATTCCCCGTATTCCCCGAACATCTGTCCGAACGCTTTTATTACGCCGTCTGCCGTGCAGAAGTCGGTTTCCGGAAACGCTATATCATATCCGGCATGGAAAAGCATATAAATACCGTTTTGCATACAATGGCGTGCGATTTTCACAAATCTTCGGTCTTCGATAACGCAGTTCTGATAGGCAGGGTGCATTTTTACTCCCTTTAAGCCAAGCGATTTTATATAGTCAAGTTTTTCCTCGGGGTTTTCACAGTCAGGGTGGATTCCTCCGAACGAGTAAATTCCCTCTTTTCCGTTTATTTCTGCCGCATAAGCGTTAATGCTGTCAAATTGCCTCGGTGCGGTAACCACCGGCATAATAACTGATGCCTTCACTCCGCTTTTTTTCATTTCGGCTTTCAGTCCGCTCAGGGTTCCGTCGGTGCAGGGAGTGAGCATATCCTTTCCGCCGTGCGCCTCTTTTGCTCGCATAGTCAGGCTGTTTACCGCTTTTTCGGCAATCTTTTCCGGAAAAACATGAGTGTGAAAATCGATGTACATTTTTGAATTTTTGCCTCCGCAAGACTTTGTGATGTTGTTTGCCTTTGTTTTTTTCTGGTTTGTGACTGTTTTATCGGTTGTAATTGCTTTGCTGTCGGGTGTTGAGCTTTAGGCATTTTTCCGTTTTTTACTGATCCTTTTCGACTCTTGCTTTCAGCTCTTCGTTGACCTCGGGATAGGCAGAAAGCATAGGTTCGATATCCATTCCTTTTTTACGCTTGTAATAGTTTTCAGTGATCTTTTTTATTGTACCGCTGAGAAGAATGAGTGCTATAAGGTTCGGCAAAGCCATAAGCGCATTGAACATATCGTCAAGCGCCCAGACAAAATTATTTTTGACCAGCGCTCCGACTGCCAGAGTCATTACGTAAATGAATTTGAAAATGTTGGAAGCTCTTGACTGATATTTTTCGGGAACCAAAAACTGTGCCGACTTTTCGCCGTAGTACGACCACGCAAGAATGGTAGTGAAAGCAAACAGCGGCATCAGTATCGTGAAAACGACATTTCCGAAAGTGCCAAGAGTTCCGACAAAGGCAGAAATGGACAGTGCGCTTTCCGAGATGGTGCCGGCAAGTGAGGTGATGTCGTCAACTCCCGCTTTTATGTAGGTCGTAAGTATTGTAAGGGCTGTCAGGGTGCAGATTACAAATGTATCTATGAAAACCTCGAAAATTCCCCAGAGTCCCTGTTTTACCGGCTCTTTTGTTTCGGACGCACTGTGCGCTATTACCGAAGAACCAAGACCGGCTTCGTTTGAAAAGATGCCTCGGGCAAAGCCGTAACGCATTGCACGCATTATTCCGTAACCGAGAATACCTCCTCCGAACGAGCGGAAGCTGAAAGCGTCTTTGATAATCATGGCAAATGCCGCCGGAACTGCAGTTATGTTAATGGAAATAATCACAAGAGCCATTACTATAAACAGTATAGCCATGAAAGGAACTATCATCGAAGCAACTTTTCCTATGCGTTTTATGCCGCCGATGACTATCAGGGCAGTAAAAAACACGACAAAGACCGCAACGCATACTGCTATAACGCTTGAAGCGGTTTTATTATCGCCGGATCCGAGAGTTGTCTGAAGCGTACCGGTAATGTTGTTTGCCTGAACCATACCCATACCGGATGCCGCCACCATGCAGAAAACCGCGAACGCCGCCGCAAGCCATTTCAGGTTAAGACCGTATTTTATGTAGTACATAGGGCCGCCGTGAATGTTTCCGTCCTTGTCCTTTCTGCGGTAGTAAAGCCCCAGGACATTTTCAGAATAGTTGGTTGCCAGGCCGAAAAAAGCCGAAACCCACATCCAGAAAACAGCGCCCGGACCTCCTGAGAGGAGTGCGGACGCCACACCGACTATGTTGCCGGTTCCTACCGTTCCCGAAATTGCCGCCGAAAACGCCTCAAACTGTGAAATACTCTTTGTTTTTCCGTCTCCGCCGGTGCTTTTTTTGCCGATACTTTTTACCGTCGGTACTATCGTTGAGGAAAGCGAATCCCCGAATTTTCTTACCTGGATCGCCCTCAGCCTTACCGTTATCAGTATTCCGGTAAAAAGCATAGCGACTATCATAGGTATTCCCCACAGGATGTTTCCGCTTATCCAGACGATTATATCCGTCATTTTGTCTCTCCTCGTTTTTTACTTCGTTGTTGCGCTGCAGGTTCTGCTTTGAAAAGAATTGCTTTATTTTTGATATGTTGTTCTTTACTTTTTCCGATGTTGCAAGGTTGCGTCAGTATTTTTATACCGGCTGAGCCGGTTGTTTTTTATCGTACGGTGCTGCTTATTTCAGTTTTTAAGGCTGTGAAGAGGTGCGGGTATAAGTCCGCCGCTGCTTATTTCAGTTTTTAAGGCTGTGAAGAGGTGCGGGTATAAGTCCGCCGCGGTTTATGAAGCGTGCCGGAGAGGTTGTTTTTATCGGCATTATGGGTGCGCTTCCGAGAAGTCCGCCGAAAGATACCTCGTCGCCGACCGTTTTTCCGACCGCCGGAATTACGCGTACCGCCGTTGTTTTTGTGTTTACGACTCCTATTGCTATTTCGTCTGATATCAGCGCAGAAATAACCTCGGCGCTTGTGTCACCGGGAACTGCGACCATATCTATTCCGACAGAGCAGACTGCCGTCATTGCTTCAAGTTTTTCCATTGTCAGCACACCGGAGCGTGCAGCTGCTATCATTCCCTCGTCTTCTGAAACCGGAATGAACGCACCCGAAAGTCCTCCGACGTGGCTGGACGCCATAACTCCGCCTTTTTTAACTGCATCGTTAAGCAGTGCAAGGCAGGCAGTGGTTCCGCATCCGCCGCAAACTTCAAGTCCCATCTCTTCAAGTATTCTTGCTACCGAATCTCCGACGGCAGGGGTAGGAGCGAGCGACAAATCGACAATTCCGCTCGGAACGTCCAGCCTTTCAGACACAAGATTGTTGACGAGCTGTCCCATACGGGTTATCTTGAAAGCAGTTTTCTTAATGATTTCGGAAACCTCGGTAAGGTCTGCATCCGGAGCTTTTTCAAGAGCCGCTTTTACAACTCCGGGACCCGATACTCCGACGTTGATTACGCATTCAGGTTCGCCGACACCGTGAAATGCTCCCGCCATGAACGGGTTATCCTGTACGGCGTTAGCGAAAACCACGAGTTTTGCGCAACCTATTGAGCTGCGGTCTGCGGTACGGTTTGCAATCTCTTTTATTATACCGCCCATCATTTTGACAGCGTCCATGTTTATTCCGGTCTTGGAGCTGCCGACGTTGACGGACGAACAGACGTTACGGGTTACGTCCAAGGCATGAGGCAGGCTGTTTATCAGTCTTATGTCGCCTTTGGTGAAGCCTTTTTCCACAAGTGCGGAAAATCCGCCTATGAAGTCGATTCCGAGGGTGTCCGCCGCTCTCTGCATTGCAAGTGCAAGCGGGGTAAGATCCTCGCATTCGACGGCTCCGCCGAGAAGAGCTATCGGCGTTACCGAAACACGTTTGTTGACTATCGGAATACCGTATTCCTTTGATATCGCCTCGGCTGTCGGAACCAGCTTTTCAGCTTTACGGGTTATCTTGTCGTAGATGAGGTCGGCACTTTTGGCGATTTCACCGCGCACACAGTCCACAAGGGATATACCCATGGTGACGGTTCTTATGTCAAGGTGCTCCTCCTCGATCATTTTAATTGTATCTATTATGTCGTAAGCGTTCAGCATTGATATTATCCTTTCAAGAAACGTTTAAACGTGATGCATGACGTTGAAAAGCTCTTCGTGGGTTGCTCTTATAACGACACCGAGGGACTCTCCGGTTTTTTTCATTATGTCAGTGAATTCCGCAAATTCGGTTTTCATGTCCTTCGTGTCGACAAGCATTATCATTGCAAATGTGGTATCGTAAACTTTCTGGGTTATGTCGAGAATGTTTACGCAGTACTCACTGCATTTGCCGCTGACTTTTGCAATAATTCCTACGGCGTCTTTTCCGATTACGGTGATCACCGCTTTTGAACTTACTGTGCTCATTCTTATCTCCTTGTTTTTTATCCTTAATTTGGTTTTTCCGTCGCTTTCCACCGGAAAAATCTCCGAATGTTAACGTATGTAATTTTTTTGCCGGTTACTTAAAAGCGTTTTTGATTGATTTTTTCGCCGAAGTCCTGTTTTTTCAAAAAATTTACTTGGTTCTGACCTCAAAAACAGATTCTCTCAGGTTAAACAGCAACAAACGGGATGTATCAGCTGCCGTGGTAATGATTTACCATTTTGTACATGACCGGATCGGCTTTTTTGAACATATTTTCAAGTTCGTTGTCACCCATAACCGTTGTTCTTCCGCCTTCGTATTCGGCGTCCACCATCTCTTTTATCTTCGCTATGGTCGGATGTTTCTTGTCGATGACCGCCGGCGTGCCGTTCAAACGGTAGAATCCGTTCATCCAGTGAGCAATTCCCGCAAGTCCGCTGTGCGAATCAACAGCGACTGCTGCCGGTCTGCCGAGTATTTTCTGCGTATCAAATATGTTGTAGATTTCCTCGTCTTTAAGAAGTCCGTCGGCGTGTATTCCGGCTCTTGTGACGTTGAAGTTTCTTCCGACAAACGGCGTTCTCGGGGGAATCTCGTAGCCGATGACGTCTTCAAAGTAACGTGCCATTTCGGTTATCGCCGTGAAGTCCATACCGTCGTTTGTTCCTCTGAGGGAGGCGTACTCCATCGCCATAGCTTCAAGCGGACAGTTGCCGGTACGTTCGCCTATACCGAGAATTGAGCAGTTGACCGAGGAACATCCGTACAGCCATGCAGTTGAGGCGTTGGTAACCACTTTGTAGAAGTCGTTGTGTCCATGCCATTCGAGCATTTCGCTTGGAACTCCGGCGTAATGTTTAAGCCCGTAAATAATACCCGCAACGCTTCTCGGAAGAGCCGCTCCCGGGTATGAAACTCCGAATCCCATCGTGTCGCAGGCACGGATTTTAATCGGTATACCGGCCTCTTCGCTGAGACGCTGAAGTTTTTCGGCAAACGGTACGACAAAGCCGTAATAGTCGGCACGGGTTATGTCTTCAAAGTGGCAACGGGGGCGAATACCCTTGTCAAGCACACTCTTTACTATTCCGAGGTACTTGTCGAGTGCCTTACCTCTGGTAAGTCCCATTTTTTTGTAAATGTGATAGTCAGAACAGCTTACAAGTATTCCGGTTTCCTTGATACCGAACTGTTTTACAAGGTCAAAATCCTTTTCGGAAGCCCTTATCCAGGTGGTTATCTCCGGAAACTCGTAACCCAGCGCCATACATTCCTGAAGTGCACGTCTGTCCTTTTCGGTATATACGAAAAATTCGCTCTGACGGACAAGCCCTTTCGGTCCTCCGAGCTTGTGCATCAGCTTGAAAAGCTCAACTATCTGCTCAACGGTAAAAGGCGAGGTCGACTGCTGACCGTCTCTGAACGTTGTGTCTGTCATCCAGATATTATCCGGCATGTTTATCGGTACGTAGCGATGGTTGAACGCAACCTTCGGGATAGATTCATAGTCGAAAAGATGGCGGTAGAGGTTCGGCTCGTCTCTTTCCTGCATTGAAAATTTATATTCCGCCTGCTCAAGCAGATTTGTGTCGGGCGAGAATTCGAGCACCTGATTTGTGTGCATTAAATGTTCGTTTTTGTCTTCCATTTCAGTTATCCTGACCTTTCTGAGAAGTTAGATTGTGTTTTATTATTCGATCTGTTTTATCGGATTGTTTTATCGGATGAGATATTTTTTGCTTTATTAAAAAACGCAATTTGCGGCTTGCGGGTGCGCTGTATTTTGTTTAATCATTTAACAGCGCATTTTCCGGCTATGGGTGCGCCGCTTGCGGTTTTGTGTTTTGAACGCCGATTTTTCGGAAGCTTTTTTGTTTAACCATTTAACAACGCAATTTGCGCCACGGGTGCGCTGTTTTTTGCTTAATCATTTAACAGTGCGATTTCTGACCTTGGGTGCGTTATTTATTATCTATCACTAACAACGCAATTCCGGAATAACGGTGATGTTTTCGTCTGCCGTCTTTACCTCGCTGCGATGTCGTAATGGAACGTGGCTACTACGCCTCCCGGATTCAGGATTTTTACACCCAGTTGCCGGTTATCAGCCTGATGATCCATACGGCAAATATCACACCTAATGAAAGTGTAAAACCCCAGACCCAGACCTTTGTGTACTTCGGTTTTATGTAAATCATCAGGAAAAACGCTCCTGCGGTTGCCGCCGCCGGGAAAGCCGGATTGAAGTTAAACGCCGCTTTCAGGTTTCCGGTCAGCAGACTTGCGTAAGCTCTGGTCATTCCGCATACGGGGCATGGGATTCCGAAAAAATCCTTCATCAGGCACCCGCCGCCAAAAAACAGTTTTCTTATGATACCTGCGACGGTTGTGACCACTGCCAACGCCACCCAGACGAACACCGGAATTTTACCGAGCAGAAAAAGTATTTTCCGTCCGGCTCCGGCAAAAATACCTTTGCCGTTTTTTTCTTCCATAAGTTACCTCATGCGTTTTCTTTTTTCATTAACGCCACACGGTCGTTTCCGCCGTAGTCCCTGAAAATGCGGCAACTGAGCGAATTCTCTAAGGCTATACGGCTTACGTCAGCCGCCTGATCGTAACCGATTTCGTATATCAAAACTCCATCTGGCTTTAAAATTCCGGCTGACCGTGGTATAAGTCTGCGGTAGAACGTAAGACCGTCTTCTCCGCCGTCAAGCGCCGTTACGGGTTCGTTCTTTACCGTTTCCAGAGTTTTCAGAACATCGGTTTTTATGTAAGGCGGGTTACAGAGTATGCCGTCAACCTTCGGCAGGAATTCGGAGAGCTCTGCTTTCAAGAGATCTGTTTTTACCGTTTCAAGTCTTGCGCCGTCCGAAAGTCTGCCGGTGCCGATTCCGAGGGCGGCGGCGTTTTCTTTAACCGCGCTCAGTGCATTTTCCGAAATATCTGCCGCATAGGCTCTCAGATCCGGTCTGTTTTTGAGAACCGAGATGGCTATACAACCGCTTCCGGTGCAAAGATCTGCGAAAACTCCGCCTTTCGGGAGCATTTCTATTGCCTTTTCCACTATGTGTTCGGTATCCGGACGAGGGATAAGGCAGTCACTGTTGAGTCTGAAAGTCAGACCGTAGAAGTACCACTCGCCGAGAATATAGGCAAGCGGGGTGCCGTTTTCAAGCAATCGTAATTTATCCTGACAGTTTTCTCCGAATTTTTCTTTCAGAAGCGCTGCGTCTCTTTTACTTATTATATTCATTTTCAGCTTTTTTTGTATCGCTTTCAACGCCGGTTGTGATAGCTTCGCTGTTTTCGTCAAGACCTAAACGTTTTGTATCCGGATTTGTTATTTTTTCTGTTTCGGTATCTGTGCTTTCCTGTGAAGTATCACCGCTTTTTTCGGTTTCCGGCGCTTCGCTTTCCGACGGATTTTGCGAAACGCTTTCAGTTTCCGTGTTCTGACTGTCATCATCCGGACTGTCGGGGAACTCTTCCGCAAGTGCTGATTTAAGCGCACGAATTGCGACTTCTATCTGATCAAGGTCGGGCTCACGGGTTGTTATCCGCTGAAGCCAGAGTCCGGGCGCCGACAGTATCCTTGTCACTATATTGTCGTGTCTGCCTGCAAAGCGTATGTATTCGTATCCGACCGCCACCGTTACGGGAAGAAACAACAGCTTAATCAGTGTACGCAGTAATGCGTTATTCCAGGTGATAAACGGAAGCGACGAGAAAACTATTCCTATGATCAGTATGACCACTATGAAGCTTGTACCGCACCTCGGGTGAAAACGTTTGTATTTTTTTACGTTTTCCGGAGTCAGCTCTTCACCTGCCTCGTAGCAGAAAATGGTTTTGTGTTCCGCTCCGTGGTACTCAAACGTCCGCCGTATATCTTTCATCAGTAATGCAAGCAGCAGGTAGCCGATGAAAATCACCACTTTAAGTAAGCCTTCTATAAGATTTTTCCACCAACCGAGTCCGTCTGAAAACAGCTTGTTCAGCTGCGAAGTGACAAACGACGGCAGAAACATAAACAGAAATACGCCCATTGCAAGTCCGAGCAGTACCGAGATGGCTGTCAGCAGTATTCCGAGTCCTGAGCCTTCGCCGTTCTTTTTATCATCTTTCTTTTCTTTTGAATCTGCGGAGGCAGTATCTGTCAATCCGGTCTTATCGGGTTCGGTCTCGGCTGCTGCAAAATCCGCACTTTCGTTTTCCTCTTCCGAGGCGTAGATATCTGCGGAGTAATTGAGTGTTCGGAAACTTATTATCATCATTTCGACCATGTTCACCACGCCTCGTATCAGCGGAAGCGCAAGAACCGGATACCGTTTCCCTACCGAAACATATTCATGACTCTGTACTTTTATTTTTCCGCCCGGCGTTCTTACCGCAACGCTGTAACGCCGGCTTTGTTTCATCATTACGCCTTCGATAACCGCCTGACCGCCTACTGTTCCGATGCGGCAGTTTTCTTTTGGCTGTTTTTTCATCAGATTTTCCGTGCCTTTCTCCGGCTGGTTTGCCGTTTTCAAGTTGTTTTATAAGTCGGGAAGCGCTGTTTAAAATGCTCTGTCATCCGGATGTCGGGTTGCTGAGCCTGACTTTTTTACCGGAAATTTATCGCTTCCACTCGTTACAATTATATCAGATTTTTATGCACAAATTATAAGTTAATTGTTAACATTTGCCGTTGTCTATAACAATTATCAATAACTGTTATATGATTTCTCGGAAAAATCAGGTTTTCCTGAGCTTTTCAAATTTTTTTCCGACATTAAGGCTGATGCAAGAATTTTTGTCAGCGTTAAAAAATTATTAACTTTGAAGTGTTTAAATGTTCACCGCTCCGGCGTATAATACTTTAAGTAGTTAATGGTTTAGTAGTTAACTATCGTGCCGTTCCGGTTGTTCCGGAAGATATAAAAGCGGTAAACGGCAATCCTTCGGTTAAATTATATACAGACACTCATTTTAATAAGAGAGACTTTTCGGAGTTGGAAAAATTCAGTTTTCGGGTTGCGTGCAATTATCAGACTAAAGTGATTTGTTTAAAGACACGGAAAAAAAGTCGGATGTTCACCGCAGCCTGAAACAGGTATAAATATATAGGAAAGGAGAATAAAATGGAAGAAAACGCCTTAAAGGATTCCGTCGGAAAGCTGATGAGAGTTTCGAGACTGCACAGGAGCATAACAGAAAAAAGTTTTTGCAGACTGGGACTGCACAGAAGTCAGTTTATGCTGCTTATGTATCTGATGAATTCAAATGAGCTCCCGTCCCAGGCGGAAATCGCCGCTCATTTCGAAATAAGTGCGGCGGCAGTTGCCCTTTCGCTGAAAAAGCTTGAAAAAAGGGGACTGATAACCAGGGTTCAGGACAGCGCTGACAGCCGTGTCAATCACATTGTGATAAGCGAAAGAGGACTTGAACTGATGAGGCAGAACAAACTGCTTTTCGACGAAAACGACCGCATAATGTTCAGTGGAGTAAGCGAAGAAGAAAGGCTTGTTTTCAACAGGGTACTTGACCGACTGGCTGAAAACCTGATAGTAAGCGGCGCACAGGATAAGCCTCCGGTTCACTGACGTTAAGTCGTTATATTGCCTGTGTTTGCTGAAATGTGTGGATTTTCAAAAAAACGCCGTTAATGTTTTTTGATTGTATATACGCTTTCAGCTTGAATACAAAAATATAAAGAATTTATTTTTGCCGCCGTCGGCGGCGCAGGAGTTTCACATGAAAATCAGAAAAGAGAAAATCAGAAAAAAGAATATCTGGAAAAAATATGTTTTGCCTTATCTTCCCTTTTACATTTTCGGACCGCTTTGTATGATTGTCGAGGTAATCGGGGAAGTGCTTATGCCTAAGTTTTTGTCCATGGTTATCAATAACGCAGCAGGCAGCAGTGTGTGGTACAGTATAGGGGTAACGGCACTGATGATTCTTACGGCTGTACTTATGATGGCAGGCGGAGTCGGCGGAGGATTTTTCGGTGCAAAAGCCTCTTCAAGTTTCGGAGCGGACCTCCGGAAGGATATATACAGAAAGGTTCAGACTTTTTCCTTCTCCAACATCGATAACTTCAGTACCGGTTCACTTGTAACCAGACTTACCAACGACGTTACACAGCTGCAGAACTTCATCAACATACTGCTTCGTATGTGTCTGAGGGCTCCCGGAATGCTGATAGGCGCATTTATAATGGCGGTCATACTGCGCCCGAGCCTTTCGGTGATACTTTTCGTAATAATGCCGCTGCTGCTTGCGGTAATTGCCCTTATCGTTCTGAAGGGTTTTCCGAGATTTGCCATAATGCAGAGCAAAATCGACAAGCTTAACAATACCGTGCAGGAAAACGTTACAAACGTTCGGGTGGTGAAATCGTTTGTCAGCGAGGATTACGAGTCGCAGAAATTCGATGCGGCAAGTAAGGATCTTCGTGACAGCGGCATCGGAGCTATGAAAATAATGATACTGTTTTCGCCCGTTATGACACTGTTCATGAACGTTACGGTGGCTCTTGTTCTGTGGTTTGGCGGCAGAATGGTAACGGCGGATCAGAATCCAATGCCGATAGGTGACCTTTCGGCGTTCATTACCTACTGCATACAGATACTTATGTCGCTGATGATGGTGACAATGATGCTTGTGATGTCTTCAAGAGCAATGGCTTCCGCTAAACGTATAAAGGAAGTTCTTCTTACCGAAAGTGACATCACCGATGAAAGCGCCGATCCCGATGCCCGTATTACAAACGGCGAGATCGAAATAAAAAATGTTTCCTTCCGTTACTACAAAAACAGCGCTGAAAAGGTGCTTGACGATATTAATATGAAAATCCGGGCGGGTTCTACTATCGGTATCATCGGTTCGACGGGAAGCGGAAAATCGACGCTTATATCCATGATTTCAAGGCTTTACGATCCGGACAGCGGCGAAATCCTGATAGACGGTAGAAATGTGCGTGAATATACACTAAGACATCTGCGCGACGGAGTCGGAACTGTTCTTCAGAAGAATGTGCTTTTTTCCGGAACGATAGAGGAAAACCTGCGTTGGGGCGACGCTGACGCAACCGACGAGGAAATGCGAAAGATGGCAGAATATGCCCAGGCGGATAAATTCGTAAGCACCTTCCCTGCCGGCTATCAGACAATGCTTGAACAGGGAGGCGTCAACGTTTCAGGCGGTCAGAAGCAGAGACTTTGTATCGCCAGAGCACTGCTGAAAAAGCCGAAGATCCTGATTTTCGACGACAGTACCAGTGCAGTTGATACGGCGACAGAGGCGCAGATAAGGTATGCGCTGACAAATGAACTGAGCGGATCAACAAAGATAATCATTGCCCAGAGAATCACATCGGTAATGGAAGCAGACGAAATTTTCGTTATGGACAACGGTAAGATTGTCGGACACGGCAGTCACGAACAGCTGCTTGAAAGCTGTCCGGAATACTCGGAGATTTATTACTCTCAGACAGAGGGAAAGGAGCGTGCGTAAAATGGCAAGAGATCTTCAGAAACTGCAAAAACAGTATAACAGCTCGCTCGCTTCCGGCGGAAGAGGAATGATGGGAGGACCGGGACGGGGCGGCCAGAGAGGGCACGGCGGCGGAAGACCCAAAAATATGAAGAAAGCGATAGGCAGAATACTTCACTACCTCGGTGAATATAAAATTCACGTTACAGCAGTTCTGTTTTGCCTTGTTTTTTCAACGGTCACCTCGCTTATCGGCTCTTATATGCTTTTCCCGATAATCAACCGTATAGCAAACGTAGAGACAACAGAGGAAGAATCCGGAGCTCTGGCGGTCAAGGCAGATGAGGCAATAGGAGCGGTGCGGGATTTTCTGTATCCGTTTATCAGCCCGATGTTTGAAAACGACAGACACGCCGACATATTCATTTACGTTTTCACGGCAATTATTATACTGATATCGGTTTATCTGATAGGAGTCATAGCGACTTATCTGCAACAGAGAATAATGCTGACGGTAAGCCAGGGCGCACTGCAAAAGATAAGACAGGAGCTTTTTGAAAAGCTTCAGAAGCTGCCTGTCAGATACTTTGATACTCACCCTACCGGCGAAACGATGAGCCGCTTTACAAATGACGTTGACACAATAGGCACAATGTTCGACACTTCTCTTCTTTCGATAATTCAGGGTGTGATACAGCTTGTGGGTACGCTCATTTTCATGATAACCACAAACATTTACCTTACGCTGGTGACAATTGTCTTTATTCCGATTTTCATAAAGGGCGGTTCGGTAATAGCGGCGCACAGCCGAAAATACTTCTCGGCACAGCAGTCGGCGCTCGGAGCGGTTAACGGCTATATAGAAGAGACGGTAAGCGGTCAGAAGGTCATCAAGGTCTTCAACCACGAGGACGAATGCTGCGAGGAATTCAATCTCCTCAGCGACGACCTTAAAGGAAAGCAGTTCAAGGCGCAGTTTTTCGGCGGAATTATGGGTCCGATCATGGGAAATACCGGTCAGATAAGCTATGCTCTTACAGTCGGTCTCGGAGGAGTACTGATGGTGACGTCCGGCTTTACCCCGGGAGCTCTTACGGTTTTTGCCCAGTACGCAAGGCAGTTTTCCTTCCCGATAAACAATATTTCTCAGCAGCTTACCACGATTTTCTCAGCTCTTGCCGGAGCCGAGAGAGTATTTGCGGTTATGGACGAATCGCCTGAGGTCAGTGACCTTCCGCAGGCGTGCGAAACCCCGATCGAGGGCAATGTCGTTTTCGATGACGTCACATTCGGTTACGTTCCGGATAAGATAATTCTGAAAAATATTTCGCTTTACGCTCACAAAGGTCAGAAAATAGCGTTTGTGGGTTCGACCGGAGCGGGAAAAACCACAGTTACAAATCTTCTCAGCCGCTTCTACGACATTGAGCAGGGTGAGATATACATTGACGGAAAGCCGATTAAAGAATATAAGCGTGATTTCCTGCGTAAGAATATAGCAATGGTTTTGCAGGATACCCATTTGTTTACAGGTACCGTAAGAGAGAATATAAGGTACGGCAGACGTGACGCCACCGACGAGGAGGTTGAAGCGGCGGCAAAAACGGCGTCGGCTCACAGCTTTATAATGAGGCTTGAAAACGGTTACGACACCGTGCTCGAAGGGGACGGAGCCAACCTTTCGCAGGGACAGCGTCAGCTTATAAACATTGCAAGAGCCGCACTCTCCAAAGCCCCGATACTTGTTCTTGACGAGGCGACAAGCTCGGTCGATACCAGAACCGAAAGGCATATAGAGCACGGTATGGACAGACTTATGGCAAGCCGTACGACGTTTGTTATAGCTCACCGGCTTTCTACCGTCCGTAATTCAAATGCGATAATGGTGCTTGAAAAGGGAGAGATCATTGAGAGGGGAACTCATGAGCAGCTTCTTGAAAAGAAAGGCAGATATTACGAGCTTTATACCGGACAGCGTGAGCTTGACTGACGGTGAAAACAGTCAATTTTGTGTTTTCGTAATTTCCGGGTGTCATCTGAAAATAAAAAGAACTAAACCAAATTAAAAAAATTACCCTTGCAACAAACGTGCAGTTAATATTAGCAGAGAAGTTTGACTGCTGAATTTTACAAAAGGTAAAGAACACGTTTTCAGAGAATGCTGATCGCTGAAAATTAAAAGTAAAGGTTATATTTTCAGAGACTGTTGACTGTTGAAAATCAAAAAAGTAAAAATTTCATTCATTGAAAAAATCAACCCCGTGCCGATTGTCGGCACGGGGTTGATCTTGTTTTTAATAATGTAATTATGTCGGGAAAGTTTCTGTTTATCCGAAATCGCATTTGCGGGTGAGTTTCAGCATCTGAACCGATTCAAAGTAAAAGCCATTTCTTCAAAATCGTTTTTTGCTTTGGTTATCGGATTAGGAATAGCTTATACCGATTCAATGTAAAAGATTTCTTTTCAAAATCGTTTTTTGCTTTGGTTGTCGGATTAGGAACAGCTTATACCGATTCAAAGTAAAAGACTTCTCTTCAAAATCGTTTTTTGTTTTAGATACCGGATTTTGTCGGCGTTATACCGTGTTATCCGATAAAAATAAAACTCAGCCGTTTTTTATAAAATCGGGTTTTCGGGTGCGATTGTCGGCGAATAACATGCCCTGAGTGACTCTTATTTAGAGGTAATATATCCGAGACGGGTGAGAAGTTCTGCGGTAAGAACTGCTCCGCCTGCCGCACCTCTCAGAGTGTTGTGGGAAAGTCCTACGAATTTCCACTGGAAAAGGTTATCTTTACGCAGACGTCCGGCGGTGATTCCCATTCCGCCCTCAATATCGCGGTGCAGCTTTGCCTGAGGATAGTTGTCCTCCTCAAAGTAAGTTATAAACTGCTTCGGAGCGTGGGGCAGACCGAGCAGCTGCGGCTGACCTTTGTATTCCGCCCATCTTTTGAGAATCTCTTCTTTTGTTACTTCTTTTTTGAAGTTTACAAATACCGATGCGGTATGTCCGTCGGAAACGGGAACGCGGTAGCACTGAGCGGATATTATCGGACTTTTTGCGTTTACTATGACGCCGTTTTCGATATGACCGAAAACTTTAAGCGGCTCCTGTTCGCTCTTTTCCTCTTCTCCGCCGATGTACGGAATAACGTTATCTATTATTTCCGGGAATTCAGCAAAAGTTTTTCCTGCTCCGGATATTGCCTGGTATGTGGAAACGACCACCTCTGTCGGCTCAAAGTCCATAAGAGGAGCAAGAAGCGGTACATAGCTCTGGATCGAGCAGTTGGGTTTTACCGCAATAAAACCTCTTTTTGTGCCGAGACGTTTTCTCTGGTCGTTTATGATTTCGGCGTGCTGTGAGTTTACTTCCGGAACCATCATCGGCACGTCGGGTGTAAAGCGGTGAGCAGAGTTATTTGAAACGACAGGCGTTTCGGCTTTTGCGTAAGCGTATTCAAGCTCTTTTACGGCGTCCTTCGGCATATCGACCGCACAGAACACAAAGTCGCAGAGCGAAGCGACTTTTTCGGTTTCGGACGCATCGTAGATAACCATTTTCTTTACAAATTCCGGCATCGGTGCGCTGAGCTTCCATCTGCCTGCCATTACTTCTTCGTATGTTTTTCCCGCCGAACGTGCGCTTGCCGCTATGCAGGTTACGTCAAAGTAAGGGTGATTGTCAAGCAGCGTAAGAAAACGCTGTCCTACCATTCCGGTGGCTCCGATTACACCGGCTCTCAGTTTCTTTTCCATGATTTTTCTCCTATGTTATAAATTTCATTTATGTAATTATATGCTTAACCGATACCGGTGTTTGCCGGAAAGTCGATCACTGTTTCTTTTGTCTTGAAATTCTGAACATTTGGTTTCCGTTTATTTGCTTTCTACTGCGAAAAAGTAAGGCGATGCAGGTGAATTTGCAATTTCAAATTTTGAGACGCAGTATTTTTTCCGATCAAAAGCCGAAAGAAATTCAAGAAGCATCTGCCCTTCAAGTTTTCCCTCTTCGTGCCCCGGGTAAACCGCTATCAGTACGATGGCGTCGCTGTCCATAAGTGAAACCGCCGCTTTTACCGCTTGCAAAGTTGTTTCCCTCTTGGTGGTCAGAGCTTTGTTTCCGCTCCCGGGCAGGTAGCCGAGATTGAAAACTCCGGCGCAGATTTTTTCCTTTACATAACTCAGAACTTCCGAATGGGAGTCGAGTATAAGCGTGCAGTTGTCCGGACATCCGGCGTCACTCAGCGTTTTACGGGTGCTGTCAAGTGCCTTCTGCTGTATGTCAAAGGCGTAAACCTTGCCGTTTTCGCCGACAGCTTTTGACAGGAACGCCGTGTCATGACCGTTGCCCATTGTGAAGTCGACGCACACGCCTCCCGGCTTTATATGAGCTGAAAGGAACTGCTTTTCAAGTGCCGATAAATCAGTCATTTTTTTGTCACCGAATCCCGGATTTTTATTTGCGGGCGAGTTCTTTTGCTTTTTCGGTTATGTTTTCGGTTGAAAGTCCGAACGCCGCCGCAACTTCCATAGCCTTTCCGGAAACGCCGAAGCGATCTTCTATGCCTATACGTTTTACGATACACGGGCACTGCTCGGAAACCGTTTCACAGACTGCTCCGCCGAGACCTCCGATTATGCTGTGCTCTTCGCAGGTGAGTATTTTTCCGGTTTTTGCGGCGTAAGTCAGAAGAAGATCTTTGTCGATGGGTTTTATCGTTGCTATGTCGATAACCGCCGCACTTATTCCCTCTTTTTCCAGCGTTTCGCTTGCACTAAGCGCCATGTGCACCGTGATTCCTGTGGCGACTATCGTCAGATCCTTACCGTCTTTCAGTACTCTGCCCTTTCCGATTTCAAAGCGGTAGTCGGAGTCATAGATAACCGGCATCGGAGCACGTCCGAAGCGCATGTAGACCGGACCTTTATGAAGTATTGCAGCCTCAACCGCAGCTCTTGCGGAAACTGCGTCAGCCGGACAAATAACCGTCATTCCGGGAATGGTTCTCATCAGAGCCATGTCCTCGTTGCACTGGTGTGTGGCTCCGTCTTCGCCTACCGTTATACCGGCGTGGGTAGCGCCTATTTTTACGTTCAGATGAGGGTAACCTATCGAGTTTCTGACCTGCTCAAACGCTCTTCCGGCGGCAAACATCGCAAAGCTGCTGGCAAAAACGGTCTGTCCCGTAGTTGCAATACCGGCGGCGACGCTCATCATATTTCCTTCGGCTATTCCGCAGTCGAAAAATCTGTCAGGAAACGCCTTTTTGAAGTTGACCGTCTTAGTTGCGGCGGCAAGGTCGGCATCCAAAACCAGAAAATCGTATTTTTCACCGAATTCTGCGAGCGCTTTGCCGTAAGCGTCTCTTGTAGCTATCATTTCAGCCATATGTAACTCCTTATCTTTGCTGGCGGTAGTTTATTTTTGAAGGTTGGTGTGCTGTCCGGCAGAACATTTTTTTGTTAATTAAACCTGAAAATCTGTTATCGGCTGACTTTACTGACCGGATGTTCAGATTCACAGTTTCTCAGTTATGTTTGCCCCTTATAACCGTTTTGCAATTCAAGCTGACAGGTGACCTCTGCTTTTACAACGGATATGCGGGAGAAGTTGGTTCAGCCGATGAGTGTTTTGAAGGTTATCAGCCGAGCTTTGCAAGGTATTCGCTCAGTTCTGCGACAGCTATATCGTACTGTTCCTTTTTGGGAGCGCTTCCGTGCCACTCACACTTGTTTTCCATGTAGCTTACGCCTTTTCCTTTTACCGAATGAGCGATAATGACGGTCGGCGCACCTTTGAGGTTTTCCGCTGTCCTGAAGGCGTTTTCTATCTCATCGAAATCATGGGCGTTTATTTCAAGGACGTTCCAGCCGAAAGCCTTGAATTTTTCGTCAAACGGAGTAGGATCGATAACGTCTGTGATCGGACCGTCTATCTGCAAACCGTTGAAATCAAGTACGGCGCAGAGATTATCAAGCTTGTAATGGGCGGCGAACATAAACGCTTCCCAAACCTGACCTTCTTCGCTTTCACCGTCTCCTATAACCGTATAGACACGGTAATTTTTCTTATTGTATTTGGCGGAAAGCGCCATTCCGCAGGCGGCTGAAATACCGAGTCCGAGAGAACCGGTCGACATATCAACCCCGGGTATACCTTTCATATCAGGGTGCCCCTGAAGGTAGCTTCCGTATTTTCTGAAAGTTTTCAGATCCTCGGTCGGGAAAAAGCCCCGGTGAGCGAGAACCGAGTAGAGAGCGGGAGAGGTATGACCTTTGGACAGCACAAATCTGTCCCTGTCGTCTTTTTTGGGATCTTTCGGGTCGATGTTCATCTTTTCAAAGTAGAGATAAGTCAGGATATCGGCAACCGACAGTGATCCTCCGGGATGGCCGGATGCCGCATTGTACACCTCTTCAAGTATACCGAGCCTTACATTTGCGGCGATTTTCTGAAGTTCTTGTTTGCGCTTCTCTAACATAGCTTCTTCCTTTCCTTGCTTTCTGCCTTTAAGTGCGTTTTGTATATTTACATGTTGTTTTTACTTTGTTTAAGCCGTTTCCGGGTTACGGGATTCCGGATTTGCAACCTGAAGCTCATAATTTTAAATTTGCCGAGTCAAGCTTTCAGGTTTTCGCTCCGACACATTTCCGTTTTACGGGCTTTGCGATTCCGTTTCGGAAGGTTTCTTTTGGCTATATTTATAAGTCGGGACGATTTCCGCTACAAGCTGCCGGATATTTTCCGGCTCGTCCGGGGTAACGTTTTCGAGGTTTTTGAGCTGCTCACGGAATTTCCGTGCGTCAAATTCTATCGGTTTTCCGATAAAAATCAGCTCGTTTTCTGTTTTTCTGAGTCCTTCCTCACGCATGAGCAGTTCTTCATAGAGCTTTTCTCCGGGACGAAGCCCTGTTATTTCTATATTTATATCTACGTTCGGGACCAGTCCCGAAAGTTTTATCAGATTTACTGCAAGATCGTATATTTTAACCGGCTTTCCCATATCGAGAACATATATTTCGCCGTTTTGGGCAGAAGCTCCGGCAATCAGTACCAGCGATACCGCTTCACCCACCGTCATAAAGTAACGGATGATCTCCGGATGAGTTACCGTTATCGGTCCGCCCTCCTCTATCTGTTTTCTGAAAAGCGGAACCACCGAACCGTTTGAACCGAGAACGTTTCCGAACCGTACCGCCGCAAAGTCAGTTTTGCTGTCTTTTCCGACGGTCTGGATTATCATTTCGCAGATACGTTTGGTCGCCCCCATTATATTCGTAGGGTTTACCGCCTTGTCCGACGAGATAAGGACAAATTTTTCAACTCCCGCCCTGCTTGCCGCCAAAGCGGTGTTAAGTGTTCCGAAAACGTTGTTTTTTATTGCCTCGCACGGACTTTTTTCCATAAGGGGTACATGTTTGTGCGCCGCGGCATGGTAGACAATATCGGGTTTATACCTTTCAAAAACCTTTTCAAGTCTTTTTTCGTCCCGTACCGAAGCGATAACGACTTCAAGGTCAAGCTCAGGGTGTTTTCTTCTGAGGTACTGCTCGGTATCGTATGCGCTGTTTTCGTATATGTCGAGAATTATCAGTTTTTCGGGCGAGAACATCGCCGCCTGACGGCAGATTTCCGAACCTATCGAACCGCCTCCGCCGGTAACCAGAACGGTTTTCCCGCTGATGCTTTCCGCTATAACGCCGGTCGGGGCTTTTATCTGTTCTCTGCCGAGCAGATCCGGAATTTCAACGTTTCTCAGTTTGCGGGTCTGACTTTTCTCTGCATCCTCTGGCGTTACGCCCGGCATAATTCTTACCCGCAGTGAAGTTTGCGCACATATTTTCAGAATTTCACGCAGACGTTCCGGACTCAGAGAAGGAATTGCGATTATTATTTCCGCTGCCATATATTTGCAGGCGGCTGAAACTATTGTTTCGCATCCGCCGACAATCGGCACGCCTTGAAGGTATTTTCCGGTTTTACTTCTGTCGTCGTCGATTATGCATACCGCCTTTGCGCCCCGGATAAGTGAGCCTGAGTTCAGTTCTCTGACCATCACCGAGCCGCCCGAGCCCGCTCCGATAACCATTACCGGTACAGAATGCTTTTGCGGCACCGATGCTTCAATACCGCCTGCAAGTCTGTAAGCGAACCGTGCGGAAAGAGTCAAAGCAGTCAGAAAAAAGAAAAAGAGAAGGTAGAACTCCGGCAGTGGCACGGTAAGCTGAGGGGTGCCGTAAAATCTGTCGAAAACCAGGGAAAACAGAAGTGAAAAAGTCACCGAAAGCGCACATCCCGAAACGGTAAAAATAAATTCGGGAAGCGAAGCGTATTTCCATATCCGCCGGTAAAGCCGAAGAATAGAGAAAAAAAGTAAAGTAATAAGTATGCAAAGCGGCATACTGCGGAATACCGGTGAATAGGCGTAGGTGTCTGCGGTTATCCGGCATACGGCTGTCGCCGCAAGCATTGAAAAAACCACCGAAACCGTGTCCCATAACAGGAAAAAAGTTTTTTCGGTGCGCAGTGAGCCGAGAGCTGAAGTCAGTTTTTTCATTTTGATCTCCGTGTCGCTATGAGCATTGATAAGCGTTAGTTACTCATCTGTCCGAAGACCGAATGAAGTCGGTTTTTCATTTTGATCTCCGTGCCGCTTTAAGCGGGTGATAAGCGTTAGTTACTCATCTGTCCGAAGACCAAATGAAGTCGGTTTTTCATTTTGATCTCCGTGCCGCTATGAGCGTTGATAAGCGTTAGTTACTCATCTGTCCGAAGACCGGAATAAAGTCGGTTTTTTATTTTGACTAACTCACTTACTTACTGAATGTTAACCGACCGGCGGTTCCGGTATTTCTGACAGATCGATACATGCGATTTTTCGCTTCACGCCATAAAATTCCGGAAACCGGTTTGAGCTCTGAAAAACGCCACTGCTATAATCGATATAATTATAGTATAATTTTTGAAAAAAGTCAATGGCGTGAATAAAAAATTATCGTATGTAATAACGCCGAAGCCGGATTTATATTATTTTTGGTAAATACGTTTGTGTTTATGCCCGAATATACTTTAAAGCAATTACGGATTCTGAATTTTTATCTAAAATTTCACTTTACTGTCAATGCGGTTTAGTTACGCTTATTTGTTTTCAATTTCCCTCAGCATTCGGTTAATTTTCTTAACTTGTGTTGAAACTGCATCATTTTACGGTGCTGATTTCCCACCGTTGAGAGTCTGCTGCAAACTGTTTTGGCAAAAGACTCTGTTTCCATGGTATGAAATTTGATCCGTAGTTGAGCAGTTTTGTCTGCTTGATTTTATTGCTTACGCAATTTATTTCTTGTGTTAATTTGTTTATATCAATATTTGTCTGAATGGGTTGCGTTTGCAAAAGCTGTATCCGGGTTAATAATTGGGAGAAAACTTTTTATCGTGATGTGTTCAGGAGTTATTCTTTAAGGAAAAAAAGTTGATTTTGCCGTTCGATGTTTTGAATTATATTTCCGTTTTTTCGGAAATTCAGCTTTTTAACGCTTTCATAGCCGCTGAAATGGCAAAAGAAGAGGCAAGAAGTCTGACTCTTTTGCGGTCTCCGAGTAGCATAAGCCTTACGGCGTATTCCCCTTTTTCGGTTGACACACCGACATATACAGTTCCCACCGGCGTCTGTTCGGTTCCGCCTCCGGGACCGGCAATTCCGGTTGTCGAAACCGCAACGTCTGCTCCGGAGAGAAGTCGTACGCCTTTTGCCATCTGCTTTGCAGTCTCTTCCGAAACAACGCCGTGTTTTTCTATGGTTTCCATGGGAACCGAAAGCACTTTTGATTTGGCAGCCGCTGTATAAGTGACCGCTCCCAGAGTAAATACCGCTGAACTGCCGGGTACATCGGTAATTCTCTTTGCAATGAGCCCGCCGGTGCATGACTCTGCGCACGCTAACGTTTTTCCGGCTTCTTTAAACGTTTCAACGGCGGCTGTCGGAAGGTCCGTGTCGATTCCGTAAATGTATTCTGCAACCGGAGTTTTGCGGATTTCTGCAATTTTATCATCGATCAGGCGCAGGCATTTTTCGTGACTTTCCGCTCCGGCTGTTATTCTGAGCCGTACTTCTCCGTCGCCGCAGTAGGGGGCTACCGTCGGATTTTCCGAACTGTTCATCATATCCCGGAGTATGTCCTCAACCGCTGATTCTCCAAGGCCGTAAATGTTTATGTTTTTGCTTTCAAAATGACGGTTTGTGAATGCCGAAAGGTAGGGAATTACCGAAACGTCAAACATTTTTTCCATCTCAAACGGAGGTCCGGGGAGCATTATCACTATCTTTCCTCTTTCAAAGTCTTCAACTGCGCAGCCGGGAGCTGTTCCGCAGGTGTTGCCGAAAACCGTTGAGCCTTCCGGAATATATGCCTGTTTTTTGTTGTTTTCGGTCATTTTGCGTCCTTGCAGAGCAAACCTTTTTTCTATGTTTTCAAAAGCTTCATCATTGAAAACGAGTTTTCTTCCCATGCATTTTGCCACTGTTTCCTTTGTAAGGTCGTCACAGGTCGGACCGAGACCGCCGCTCATTATCAGAAGGTCACATCTTTCAAGTGCGGCGTTGACAGCGTCGCCGAGTCGTTTGGGATTATCCCCGACAACTGCCTGATAGTAGTGATTTATTCCGAGAAGAGCAAGTTTTCCCGCTATATAAGCGGCGTTTGTGTTAACTATATCCCCTATAAGTATTTCCGTGCCGACGCAAAGTATTTCGGCGTTTCTGATTTTCATAATGGTAATCCTTTCCTGATGAAATTACAGTTTTTTTTCGGTATTGATACTTGTTTTTATCTGAAAAGTTATTTGACCGATGAGTATTTTTGTTTGAAAAATGTTGTTTTTTCCGCATGTGATTAACTGACGGAAATGCGGTTGTTAAATGCTGATTGTCCTTTTTTAAAAATCAGCAAGTAAAATGGATTATTTGATTTTTTCTTTGCTGTGGTTTTGTTCAAATTTCTGTCAGACAAAATCGACCGCAAGGATGCGGGACACAATGTTTGACCGAAAACAGTTTTAAAAAACTTTTTGGGGTGTTTTGTGCAATTATTGACTTATATGCGATTAATTATAGCTTTGTGCGACTTAAAATCGGCGCGTACAGTGCTGAAAATATTTAATGCCCGACTTGGCAAACACAAAGATTTTTTTGCGTCTTTTGTAAAAACGTAACAATTTTTTAAGTTGACGAAAGTTGACAACCCACCTGATTTGTGGTATAATTACCCTTGCAGTTAAAGTATATTTCCATTCGTAAACGGTGCGGTTAACATCTCACGTCCCAAATATATTATATACTGCTTTGAAATAATTTCAAGTAATTTATTAAAAACGGAGGAATATATTATGTTAAAATTTTCAAAGACTTTGCCGGTCGGACTTCAGCTCTATTCGGTAAGAGATTACGCCGAAAAGGATTTTGCGGCGACAATGAAAAAGGTTAAGGAGATCGGTTATGATTACGTCGAGCCGGCGGGACTTTACGGAATTGATGCCGCTGAGTTCAGAAAGGTGCTGGACGATAACGGACTGACCGCAATTTGCGCACACGTTCCTTATGCGGAGATGATGGCGGATACCGATAAGGTCGTCAAGGATTATACCACACTGGGAATAAAGTACATAGCGGTTCCTTACCTCGGTGAGGATGACCGTGCCGGCGGAAAGAATTATGCACAGGTTCTGGAAAACATAAAGAAGCTCGGCAAGATTTTTGCGGACAACGGCATTACGCTTCTTTATCACAACCATGATTTCGAGTTTGTCAAAACGGAAAGCGGAGAATACGCTCTTGACGAGATGTACAGAGTTATCGGAAAAGATCTGCTTCAGACAGAGCTTGACTGCTGCTGGGTAAAGGTAGCGGGAGAGGATCCGGCTGAGTATATCAGAAAATACGCCGGACGTTGCCCCGTTGTGCACCTCAAGGACTTCAGCGGAGAGAAGAGCAGTAATATGTACAACCTGATAGGTCTCAAAGAAAGCGCAAAGCAGACAAGTACATTTGAGTTCAGACCGGTAGGATACGGAAAACAGGACATTCCGACTGTAATAAGAGCCGCAATTGACAGCGGAGCTGAATATCTTGTTGTGGAACAGGACAGCCCGGTTGAGCAGACTTCGCTTGAAGCGGTTACAATGTCGAGAAATTATCTCATATCTCTCGGATTCTGATTTTTCAGATGCGGTATTTCAGATTTTGCAGAAAGTGAAAGCTGTGAGCCGTGCACACCCGATCTCATGTGCGGAATCATGAATTATCGTTTCTGCGGACAGTTGTTTTTTCGTTTGCGGAGTATCAGTTTGCGGAGTGGCAATCGGTGCAAGACAAACTGTTGCAGTGTCATTATTCCGTATTGACAACGGCGCAGCTTGAACATCCGAGGCGACAAACTGTTTCAGTAGCATTATATTTCGATGATAAACTATGTAGCGCAAAATTGCGCAGCGACAAATTGTTGCAATAATAATATTGCTCAGTTAAACTGCGCAGCGACAGCATCCGAAGTGGCAAACTGTTTCAGTAGCATTATATTTCGATGATAAACTATGTAGCGCAAAATTGCGCAGCGACAAATTGTTGCAATAATAATATTGCTCAGTTAAACTGCGCATCGACAGCATCCGAAGTGACAAACTGTTTCAGCCGCGGTATTCCTTTGTGATAAACTGTGTAGCGACAACTCCGTAGTGACAAGCTGTTGCAATAAAAATATTCTGCATTCACAACGGTTTATCAAGCTTGTAAGGTATTTTGCGGTTTTTATCCGCAACATTATAATACAGGCAATAACAATGTAATACAGGCAATAACAATGTAATACAGGCAATTTGCCGCAAAAAATAAAAACCCCCCGCCTCCAAAGAGACGCCGTTATTAAATGAAGTTTAACGGCGAAAAGGAGGCGGGGAGTTTTTATCCTTGAGTCATTGAAACAAAAATCGTGGTAAGAGTGTATTAAACCAGACTTACGGGATTGCTTTCGGGCATTGTTTTGCCGTAGTCGCTTTGAGCCTGACCGGGTATTACAGCTTTACCTTTTCTGAGCACATAATTAATTCCGGCGATTTGACAGTACGTTTTGCGGAAATTTTTCAATCCGTTTCATCGCTGTTCTTGTTTCTGAAAACAAAAACCTTGCTGACAACAAATGTCGCCATAATTATTATCATACTTAGAATTATGCGCCCCGGCAGTTTCGGAAAGCCCAGTTTGTCGACGACAATGTAAAACAAAAGTGAGTCAATTCCGAGCGATACAACACGCATTATTATAAATTTCACAAACTGTACGGCAGTTTCCGTTTTTCCTTTCACGGTCTGATCCGGAGCCGTAAAAACGAAGAGCTTGTTGCAGATATAGTTAATGACAACAGCTACTGCATAGGCGATCCCGTTTGCTACAAGATAGTGCATTATGTCAAGGTAATCGAGAAATGCGAACAGCAGCAGATTTACAGAGGTTGAAACAACCCCCCAGAATCCGTATTTTATTATTTCTATCAGTTTTTGACGCATATCTGCCTCTCGCTTTAATTGATTCCGAAAATTGACATATGTCGGTTTACGGTAATTTCCGTACTGTATTTTCCGGAGATTTCCGACTGGCTTTTTTTGTATTTCTCAGGATTTTCAAGTATTTTCAGTATGCAGTCGGCAAGGTCTTTAGCATCTCCTCTTCTGCAAATCAGACCCATGCCGGTGTTTTGTACTATGGTACGCACTCCCGGAAGATCTGACGCCACTACCGGAGCACCGCAAAGCATAGCCTCCACCTGAACCATGCCGAAAGCTTCAAGCGAATTTATGCTCGGCAGTGTAAAAACGTCAAGCGAAGAGTAGAAATTACCCATTTCTCCCTCCGGAATTTTGCCAATAAATGTAACATCTTCTATTCCGTTTTCATCGATGTAGGTTTTTAGGGCAGGATAAACCGAACCGCCGGCTACATTAGTGTAATCGCCTCCGATTTTCAGAGCGACGTCACTTCTTTTTTTGCGTATCAAGCTGTAAGCTTTCAGCAGTACGTCAATTCCTTTTTCCTCAACGATACGCCCACAAAAACCGATGGTTTTCACTTCGGAATTTTTTGAGTTTTCTTCCGGAGCTGAAAATGATTTTATCGGAGCGTAAACTTCCTCCGTTTTGTCAAGGAAATCGTTAAGGACCCTGGAATGCGCCGCATAGTCTTTGGTGGTCACGAGAATTTTTGAGGCTTTTTTCAGGCACTTTCTGTGCTGTCGGTCCATTGTTTTCACAATGAATCCGTTGAGCAGACCGTGCGGAAGGTTTACGTCGCAGTGATAGGTAACAAACAGCTTTTCTTTCGGTATATGCTTTGAAATAATTCCCGATTCAAGCATCGGCAGGTGCATATTTACTATATCCGCCTTGCCTGAAAGTTTTTTTGCAAGTGAAATGAATTTAGGACTTACCGTTCCCTTGCTGATTTTCATCACGATAGGAGCTCTTATCACTTTTACTCCGTTTATCGTTTCTTCCGGGGCAAGTTTGGCGTGGTTGGAACAAAGAACAGTGCAGTCACAGCCCTTTTGTGCAAGATTCTCTGCTATTATCCTTGCGTATTCGCTGACGCCGCTTACATACGGAAAATAGTAATTGAGGATGAAAAGTATTTTCATGTTAATCCTTTCGTTTTTGAATTTCCGGTGTGTTTTGAAATATATTCCGGCTTTCTGTCGGAAAAGCTTACGTCTTTGAAAATCCGTGACGTGTTTTTAAAAATCGTGTCTGTCACGCGGTTTGCTGAACTTCCGTTACCCTGATGTCGTAGATTGCCGTACTTCCGCCGTTTTCGCTTAATACAATATTTATGTCGAGTTTAGAACCGGCAGCTACCGGAAGCGGCAGTGTTACAAATTCCTCTGATGACGTGCCTGTGCCGATAACTTCGTCTCCTATCTTTACTTCGAACGTTCTCGGGTCTCCGTCCGAAACTGTTTTGAAGGACAAAACAAGCTGTTTTTCTGCATCTGAGTGGTTAAATAGAAATATTTCGGACATTGGTTCGAGCACTCTTGCTCTCTGACTGTCACTTACGACTTTGGTTGATCCGAAACCGTAGCTAATTATCGCACCGAAAGGTTTTGTCCTCTCCATGATACAGAAACTTCTGTCGCGGTAAATTTCCTGATAGTCATCGGTATTCAGTGCATCCCCGTATCTTCCGTTGGCGTCAACCGAAAAAATAATATAATTCGGGATGTAAGGCAGGTAGGAAACGAAAAATGCGTAGTATGAATCCTTTGTCATCAGGCTTACCGTATGTCCGGTATTTCTTATCGCATAAAGTATAGCGTGGTTTTCATAATACCAGTTACCGAATATTCCAATCACTTCGTCTTTCGGAATATGTTCGTTTACGGCGGTTTCCAAAGCTGCGATATTGTTCCCGAATGTGAAATCCGAACGGGAACTGTCGTAGCTTACGCATACATTCACCATGCTTGTTAAAATCAAAGCGCTGAGCAGCACAGCCGACGCTGTTTTTCCGAATATACTGTATCTTTTCTTTATAAATGCGGTTACTTTGTTTTCGGAAGGTGAGTCGCCGGAGGTGGGATCCGGAGCTACGTCAGCTGCTTTTTTACTTAACAGTGCTGAAATTCCGTGATATACAAAATAAAACGCAATTACAAAGCAGAGCCACATCACAAGGTGCAGGTGCTTGAATTCTCCGTAAGCGTATTTTTTCAGTCTGAAGAAAATCCAGTAAACCCAAAAAAACGCAAGCGACGACAGAAGATAAATTTCTTTTACCCCGTGTTTTTTCACAATACCCACGATCATTGCGGCGAAAAGCACCAGAACCATTATCGGAATGATAATTTTGGCAATCATAAATATGAAAGCGGGAATGGCGAATTTTCCGATGAAAATTTTGTCTTCGGTTACATTGGGGCTGAAGTTGAAAAAATAATAAAGGAATTTTTTTATATCGATAATGTTGCCGCCATAGGGATCTATGTTACCGAGGTCTCCGAGATTTGAAAGGAGAATATCAAGATTGAATCTGACGGCTTTCACGAAACCGGGAATGTTGAGAAGAGCAGTTAATACAAGCATGTAAACCGTGCTTAGAATGTTCGTAAATATTTTCTTTGCATCCTTTAAGCAGAAGCAGCTGATTATGAAAGCGATTCCGAAAACCGCAACTGTGTATGTCAGATATTCACAGTAAACAGCAAATATTCCGGCAAGCATTACAGCGGGAAGAATTATGCTGAGAGCATCTTTTTTTTCGTTGAACCAGAACCGGTAAGTAAGTCCGAAAAAGACAATGAACATTGATATGCCGAAAATCTGCGGTGCATACTGCTGACGCACAAGCTCTGCAATTCCTGTTCCCGTTCCGAGGAAAAGGATAAAAACGTCTGTAAGTCCGCCTTTAAGATCAAGAACGTTTTTGCAAAGCCAGGTTACGGCAAAAACACACAGAACAGAGAAGAAGGCGGTCATCGGCCAGTATATCTGATGCGGCTCAAATCCCGTAAAACTCAGAATCACCGCTCCGAAAATATCGGTACCTATGCGGGTGGTGTCCTTCATATAAGCGGCAAGCGATGTGTAAGGATGAAAGGCATCGTAGGATATGTTATCGAAATAACCGTTGTCTTTCAGCCATTCCATGTCTGCAAGGTAGTAAATTATATCGTTATTGCCGAAGTTAAGACTTATCATCTGCTCATAAACAGTAAAAGGCAGAAGAATAAGAAATGCCGAAATAAAGCAGGTGACAAGTAATGTCTTGTGTTTCAACAGAGCGGATAAGCGATTTTTCAGTTCATGCCTGAAAAGATACAGCGAAAAAACAAAGAAAGGCAACACCGCAAGAGAAACAGCTTTTATCGGCAGAAAAAGGTTGAAAAACTGAAAAAAACAAACAGTAACGGAAGCTCCGATCAGCGGAAGCAGAAGAAGATCAGTATCCTTTTCCGATTTGTAAATTCGTTTCACAGCACCCGAGACCACAGTTCCTACGGAAAAACAAACGAGTAAAACGCATAAAACAATAAAAATTCCGAGCAACCCGAAAAGCATATCATTCTCCTTTCACGTCAGAAAATTCTTTAAAAACACATTCGGAGACAGTTTTGTTTTTGACAAAATAGCCTTTTTTCGCGATTTTAAGCATCGGTATATCGCTTTTTGAGTCGGAGTAAGCCGCCTCTGCCGTATTTATTCCGATTTCACTTAGTCTTCTTACTTTTTCCTGTCCGCGGCAGTTCGGAGTTGTAAACGATCTTGTTTTTACGTCAAATCCCGATGCTATCAAACCAATGTCAAGTACAGCCGCTATCTCATTCAGAAGAAATTCCGGCGACGCTGAAACTACATAGTCTCCCGGTTTTTTCACCTTGAAAAACCACTCACAGATATTACTTTTTTCTTTTTGCCAGAAGTTTTTGACAGTAAGATCAATGTCTTTGAAATACCTGACAAAGAAAAAAAATCTGCTTTTGTATTTTTCTTTGCTCACCAGCTTCAGCTCATAAAGTATTGTGTAAAAAACCTGCATCGGAAGCCCGAGTGCGATATAAGGTTTGATTTTCATGCAGTAAAGCCAGAATCTGACGGTGCTGTCGTATTTATAGATTGTTTTGTCAAAATCAAAAAGGTTCATTTTACCTCCTAAACAAGTTCGCCGAGTTTATGAAGAAAATCCACCGGAATGTAAATGATTACGAAGATATACAGACAGTAAAGCGCAACCAGTCCGAGCAGCAGATAATCCTTTAAAAGAACATTTATCGGGTCTCCGTCGGATGCGGAATGAACATCGTAACTGTAACGAACGAAAATAAGCATTACGATTATTATTGACCATTCAAAGCCGGGGTTTGCATATGCGCTGCCGTCGTTCATTATACACCAAAGAGAGTAGAACACCAGTACAAGCGTCTGAAACACGCTTAGCTGTTTATCAAGAAAGTCAACGGAATATTTGCGGTTGACTTCACGGGTTATCTCTGTTTCTTTAAGTATTTCGCCGCGGCGTTTACCGAACCCCATGTAGAATGCGGCGCTTATTACGGTCGCAAACAGCCAGGTGGATACCCCCACATTTATTATTACTCCGCCGAACATCAGTCGCAGTGCAAAACCGCTCACCAACAAAATAATATCAATTATCGGGATGTTTTTGCCTCCGAAGCTGTAAAGCAGGTTTATAATAACGTAAGATACAAGAAAAACAGTGCCCATAAGACTGTTTATTATAAACAGAGAAATCCCGCAGAGTACGGCGAGCACCGCTTCAATCACTATTGCTGCCGGAATGGATATGGCACCGCTGGCTATCGGGCGTTTTGATTTAGTGGAATGAAGTCTGTCCTTTTCCGCGTCGCGGATATCGTTGACTATATAGACCATTGAAGAAGCGAAGCAGAATGAAATAAACCCTAAGACACATGTAATAGCCATGTTCAGGTTCAGTAGATTTATGGAAAAAAACAGTGGCAGGAATACCAGCCCGTTTTTCACATAATGCTTTATGCGCATCAGTTTAAGTACGTTTTTTGTTGTAGATAAAGCTGACATTTGATTACCCTTTCGTTATGTTCGTATCACAATTTGCGTCTGATAAAACTTAATTATTAAAATCCAATGTATAATATACCACATTTTACGCCGAAAATCAACCCTTTTTGAAAAATAGGGGCACAAGACAAGGCAAGGCACGGAAAACCGTAAAACCTAATGTTTTCGTAAGGTGATAAGGTTTTTGCATAAAAATTCTTATTCTGACAAATAATATCAAGGCGAAGAGTTTTTTGCCGGACCGATACCGGAATACCGTAAAATCAGGCAAAGAAACGAATTACTAAAAAGTGCGAAGGAGAATTACCGATAAAATGAAAGCAACCGGAATAGTCAGAAGAATAGATGATCTCGGAAGAGTTGTTATACCCAAAGAAATAAGAAGAACCATGAGAATAAGAGAGGGCGATCCGCTTGAAATATACACTGACAGAGAAGGAGAGGTTATATTCAAGAAGTATTCGCCGATAGGCGAGATGAGCTCGTTTGCACAGCAGTACGCAGAGACGCTCAGTAAAATTTGTTCGCTCAGCGTAGTGGTGACGGACAGGGACAGCGTCATAGCCTGCGCAGGTTTGCCGAGAAAAGAATATTATGAAAAGCGGCTTTCGGCAGACCTTGAAAAAATTTCGGAAAACCGTCAGGGATACCGATACAGAGCCGGCGACAGAAAGCTTGCCATAGTAGACGACGCTTCCGGCAGTCATTTTATATCGTGTGCGTTTCCGATAATAGCGGACGGAGATCTTATAGGTACTGTTGTATCGGCTATGACCGCCGAGGCGGCTTCCGGAAAAAAGGAGGAAAACAAAAGCGAGGACGTCGAATACCGGCTTATACAGACGGCAGCGGCTTTTCTCGCAAAACAGCATATCTGAATTATAAACCATAGTCCGGACTTGACCGGGCAGGGACTGCATGCGGTTTTTCCGCAAGCGGTCCTTTTTTACTTTGCTGTCCGCTTATTCGTAATTTCTGGTTTCTGTTGCCTGAGTTTGATATTTTGCGCAGAGACTTTTATTACATAACTTCTTTTTAATGCCGCTGTCACACATTGAGCTTAATGTCCGTAGGCGTTATTTGAGAGTGTTTTCGGTTTTTCCGGGGCTATCTTATTCGGTTGGAGTTCGGTTACCGGATGTGCGGAATTTTGCTTTTTATATAACTTTCCCGATAAAAACGTGATTTTTTTGTCTTATTGAGTTTTTTTCGTCTTTCCGGAAAAGTAACCCTTTTCGGCAAACGACATATATTGTACCGTGGCCGGTTTGCGGACCCGACTGTTTGTTTCGGGTTCGCTTCGGAATTTCCGGAAAGTACTAATTACGCGGCGTATTTTCCGTTATTGCCGGAGCCGCACGGCAGGTGGTGATTATGTCGGAGAACAGTTTAAAATCGAAGCTTTCAAAACTCAGTGATGACGAACTTTACAAACTCATTTATGCGGTCTGCACAGCGGCAGGGCTTGAAAAACAGAAAGCCGATTACCTCACTTCTGATATTCCGAAACTTCGCAGAATGCTCACAGCTTTGAGTGACAAACAGATATCCTCACTTCTTGCTTCTCTCGGCACTGCGGATGCGGGAGAGATAATCAACAAACTCGGACAGGGCGGAAGATGAGCTTATTTGCGGCAGAAGGGGGTGGTTAAGTGGACGGTACGAAATTTGCTGAGCTGATGCCTTTGATCGGCAAGTTGGCGGAAAATCCCGGGGTTCTCAGTATGCTTGGCAGTCTTTTTTCCTCCGGAGGCGGAAAAAGTCCGGGCGGGACTGGGCAAGGCAATAACAATGATATGATGGCAAACCTTGCAAAAGCCGTAAGCTCGCTTGGCGGGAATTCCGGAAAGGGCGACAGCGGCGAAATGATGGCAAACCTTGCAAAGGCTGTAAGCTCGCTCGGCGGGAATTCCGGACAGGGTGAAAGTGGCGAGATGATGGCAAACCTTGCAAAGGGTGTAAGCTCGCTCGGCGGAAATTCCGGACAGGGCGAAAGTGGCGAGATGATGGCGAACATTGCGAAAGCCGTAAGTTCGCTCGGCGGGAATTCCGGACAGGGCGAAAGTGGCGAAATGATGGCAAACCTTGCAAAAGCCGTAAGCTCGCTTGGCGGAAATTCCGGACAGGGCGACAGCGGCGAAATGATGGCAAACCTTGCGAAAGCCGTAAGTTCGCTCGGCGGGAATTCCGGACAGGGCGGTAATAGTGATATGCTGTCAACCCTTATTAAGGCGATGAGTTCGGCGGGGGGAAGCGGTAATTCCGTCAGTCGCCCCGATCCGGTGTTCGGAAGTAAGGAGGAAATAAAAAACCGAATACTTCTTTTGAATTCAGTCCGGCCTTATCTGAGCGAGGAACGGCGGCAAAAACTTGAAACCGTAATACGGTTGCTGAGAGTAGCCGAAGCCGGAAAATTAAATTCACTGCTATCCGGAAAGTGAGGTGAAAGCAGATGTATACCAGAAATTACCGGATACAGAAGGAAGAACGGCCGGAAATAAAACCCATTTTGCAGAAAGAGGAACGACCGGACTTAAAACCGGAAATCAGTGCCGGACAGGTTGCTTCAGCGACTGAAGAAAACACGGCAAAAGACACGGAAAACGACGCCAAAGTGTGTCAGATGACAAATCCTGAGGCAGAAGACGTTACTGATCTGCAGGATGAGGACAAAGATAATCCCGACGGATGCACGGTGCGTAAAAAAAGATTCAGAGCGGTGCGTTTAAGAGAAAAAGGAGTCGGACAGAATCTGGAAGATGTATGTCAGGATGAGCCGTACTGGGACTGTTGCGAAAATTTCGGAGACGGTTGTGTAAATAACGGAGAGGAATGCGTAAAAACCGTTTGCGATGGCGCAGAGACAAAGGATATTTGCTTTCAAAGCTGCACTCCTCTTTGCAAAGACACTTTGCTGATACTTGCGCTTATAGTTATGCTTTTGCTCGAAGGCAGCGACGATATTCTTATTATTGCTCTCGCTTTTTTGCTGTTCTGAATCTTTGCGGCTGCTTTTTTCATTGTAACTGAATTTATTAAGTATTTTCAGGCTTCTTTTTTGCGGTATAGAATAAACGGACGACCGTTCTCATATATATTTATAAACTATACCGAAACTGAAAAAGGAAGGGCATCGAAAATGAAAAAAGTAGCTTTGGTTTTGCTTGCGGCTGTTATGATTTTGTCAGTTTTCCCGGTTGCGGGTTACGCCGAAAGCAAATATGACGCAAAATCCGTGATACTTATGGAAGCGGAAACCGGCACTGTTCTTTACGAAGAAAACAGCGACCTTCCGCTTCCGCCGGCGTCGGTGACAAAAGTAATGACAATGCTTCTGGTTATGGAAGCGATAGATTCCGGTCAGATAAAGCTGACAGATATGGTGACAGTCAGCGCAAATGCCGCAGGCATGGGCGGTTCTCAGGTTTATCTCGAAGAAAACGAGCAGATGAGCGTTGACGAAATGCTGAAATGCGTTGTGGTCAGCTCCGCAAACGACGCCTGCGTAGCACTTGCAGAGTTTATAGCGGGAAGCGAAGAGGCTTTTGTGGAAAAGATGAACAAAAGAGCCGCAGAGCTCGGTATGACGCATACATCCTTTGAAAACACAAACGGACTTGACGACGATACGGTAAATCATGTCATAAGCGCAAGAGATATTGCGATAATGAGCGCAGAGCTGATAACAAAACATCCGAAGATACTCGAATATTCATCCATCTGGATGGACAGTATACGAAATGGGGAGTTCGGACTTACAAACACCAACCGTCTTATCCGTTTTTACAGCGGAGCAAACGGACTTAAAACCGGTTCGACATCAAAAGCCGGATTCTGCATCAGTGCAAGCGCGAAACGTGAAGGAATGCAGCTTATCTGCGTGGTTATGGGAGCGCCGAGCAGGGACAGCAGAAATGAAACCGCAAAAAAACTTCTCGATATGGGATTTGCCGGTTATGCATACGAGGATTTCCCGGGAGGAAATATCGACGCAGTTAAGGTTACGGGTTCTGTGAAAAAAGAAATACCGCTCGTTTTCGGCGATTTTGATACTGTTGTAGAAAAGCAGTATGCCGGAAAGATACAGTCGGAAATGATACTGCCTGACTCTGTTTGTGCGCCGGTTGAGAGCGGTCAGAAAGTCGGAGAGATAGTATATAGTCTTGACGGCAGCGAGCTTGCCCGTGTACCGATATGCGCGGCGGAGGGGGCAGGAAGAATCACATACGGAGAAATATTTTATCAGCTTCTCACTGAGTTTCTCTTCTGATATCCTTGCCCGATGACGTCAATTTTCGGAGATTTTGATTTTGCTGTTAATTTTTTACAGTATATATCCGGATCAGCCTGCTGTCAGCCTCAGGAAAATTAACATGCTGTTTTTACTGCGTTAAATAAAAAAGAAAAAATTTCGCGTTTGGTATTGACTTTTGAAGGATTGTATGGTAATATGAGTAAAAAAGGAGATAATCTCCGAAAGTAAGTGTTTTCCGTCGCTCTGAGACGTGAATTCACAAAAACACAGAAGGATAAAGAGAGGGTTTTATGATGAAACATCGTATATTCGGTGCGGTAGCGGCGATGCTTATGATTGTTGGCATGGTAGTGCTGGCGTTCAGTATATCCGCTTTTGCTGTCGGGGAGACGGTAGAAATTTCCAATACTGACCAGCTTTCCGATGCTATCGCAAATCAGAAAGAGGGGCAGACCTGGGTTATAAAACCCGGTACATATACGCTGACGCAGGCTGACCTCGATAAGTATGCGGATTGGAAAAATCCCATAACCAGCTCACAGACCGATTGGTATTTCCCCATTTACGTCAAAGATATTACCATCATCGGTGAGACGGGTGAGAACGGTGAAAGAGTTGTTCTTACATCGGATGTTGTCAGAGAAAACGGAGTCTGGGCAAGCCAGGATTTTATTTCGGTTTGGGCAGACGGTGTGACAATCGAGAATGTTGATATCATGTCAAAACAGGAAATCAACAAAGCAGTAGAAGTCATGGCAAAGGACTTCACGCTCAAAGACAGCGAGATTCTTCCTTATGAGAATGAAGATAAAACAGTCTTCAGCGGTTCGGTTTACTTTAACACAGCGGATATCGGAACTTCCCTTGTTCAGAATGTCACCATGTACGCATGGATAAACGCCAGAGCTGTCACGACCGGTACTGTTGTGGTTGATAACCTTGTTCAGGATTTCAGTAACAACGAATACGCCGGATTCAGTACTCCCGAGAATGGTTATGCTTGGAAACCCGGGGTAAGCGGCACTCAGGTGGAAATAAAGTCCTTCACTATAAAGGTTGACGGAAAGTCGAATTTCACTGAGCAGGTTATACATGATGAACTTAAACCCGGAACAACCATAGTCCTTACCGGCAACATTGAAGTTGATGAAATGGTGAATATAAACAAGGATGACATTACCCTTGACCTCAATGGCTTCACACTGACAGCTTCTGAGAATTTCACCAACACCTGGGAAAACGGAAACGATTCGCATTTGCTCCAGGTACTCAGTGCAAGCAACGTTACAGTGAAGAACGGTAAGCTTGTGACAACCGAGAAAAACAAACATGCCCTTAATATATATGAGTCGGCAGGTGTGGTCGTGGAAGGAATCGAGATAGACCATACTCTCACAAGAGGCGGTGCTCCGATAGTTATAAATGCATCCGACGTGACCGTTGAGGGTAAGCTTGACCTGACAGCAGGTGAGAACTCTTGGTACGGTATAAACGTAGACCCGAGAGATGCCGCTGCATCGCTTGAGTTTGCAGCTGAATCACAGGTTGCAATGAAGAATGCCGAGGGTGTTGCTGACGAAAAGGCAATAATCAAAACGGATAACGAATCTGCCGGACTCAACATCAGCGGAACGACCGCAGCAGGCATTCCTGCTGATATGATAGTAGGCAGTTCAGAAGACGGAACAGGCCATGCACATACTCCTGCAACAGAATGGTCTACTGACGGCGAGTATCATTGGTACGCCTGTACGGGCTGTGCAATAACATTTGACAAAGCCGCACATGCTTTCGGTGAGGAAGAAATCGTAGTTGACGAGGACGATCCGTCGAAAGCGACAGTGGTTCACGAGTGCGATGTTTGCAAATACAAGGAAGAAGTATACGGAATTCGTTACATTTCAAGTGTCGGACAGCTTTCAGATGCGATAAGAGATCAGAAAGCCGGAGAAGTATGGTACATTAAACCCGGTACATATACGCTCACACAGGAAGACCTTGACAAGTACGCAGCCTGGGAAAACCCCGGAAACAGTCCTAAGAGTGGCTGGTATTTCCCGATCCATGTTGATAACCTTTCGATAATCGGAGAAACCGGTGAAAACGACGAAAGAGTTATTATTACCACTGACGTGGTGACTCCCAACGGAGATTTGCCGACCCAGAGCTTTATCGCGGTATGGTCTGATGGAGTGTCCATTGATAATATTGATATTAAGTCGAAGACTGTGCAGAATAAAGCTTTTGAAATATTCGGAAAAGATTTCAGTCTTAAAAATTCAACGATAATGGCTGTTGAGTATCCTACGTCAACAGAAGGAAAAGTTTACAGCGGTTCTATATTCTTCAACCCGTGGGGTGACGACGATTCTGTCGGAAATGCAGTTCTTGAAAACATATATATGTATGCGTTCATCTCTGCAAGCTATGCTACAGCAGGAAATATTGATGTTTCCAACATAACAATGGATTTTTCCAACAACACGTGGAGCGATTGGGGAATAGGATACGGTCCTGCGATTACCGGTGACATATACGGAAAAGTTGAGGGCATTACCTACCTCGTAGACAACGATGCGGTTTGGGAAGAGATAATCAGCGCTGCCTCTCCGTATTACGGCGATACGAAACCCGGAACGGTTATAAAATTCACGGAAGATATTACGGTAGACAAGATATTTGATATTTCCAGATCTGACATTGTGATTGACTTTGACGGTCATACTTTGACAGCTTCGGATGCGTTTACTTCAACATATGAAAATGATTCACATCTTGTTCAGATTTCCGGAGATAACGTCACACTGAAAAACGCAAAGATCGTGACAACATCAGCAAATAAGCATGGAATAAATATTTACCAGGCAACCGGTGTAGTTCTTGAAAATGTAACGGTAGATCATACCGAATGCACAAAAGGAGCACCTATCGTGATTAATGCTTCTGAAGTAACGGTAAAGGGAGCTCTTGATCTGACTGTAGGTGAAAATTCCTGGTACGGCATAAACGTTGACCCTAAAGAAGGAACCGCTGCACTTGATTTTGCAGAAGACTCAAGCCTTGTAATGCAGGGAGCCAAGAAACCGGTAATGACAGTAGACGGGGACAAAACGAAAGTTGAGATAACCGGCGAAGAAAACGTAGGAATTGAGACCGGTGCAGACGGTAGCTACCATAAACCCACTGGCGAAATAAAGTATGACGAAAACGGTCACTGGGAAGTCTGCGAAAGCTGCGACGTGAAAATCAATCCGCAGGAACATCGTATTTCAGCAGCATGGTATTACGACGGAGAAAACCACTGGCATCAGTGCCTTGATTGCGGATACATGATCGATGTTGCTCCCCATAATGCAATACATGCGGTAGAGGATGATCCGTACTTCGTTTCCGATGCTACTTGCACCGAAGGCAAAAAGTATTACAGAAGCTGTGAATGCGGATGTGCCGGAGATGAAACGTTTACAGTCGGCGAACCGCTCGGACATAAGTGGGAAACAGTTCCCGCTAAAGCTCCTGACTGTGTGTCTGAAGGTTGGAACGAACATCAGGCATGTACCGTATGCGGCGAAACAGAAGGCAAGGAAACTGTTCCGGCACTCGGACACAGCCTTGTCAAGACTGACAGAAAAGAAGCAGACTGCGTAAATGCCGGAAACATCGAGTATTATACCTGCTCTACTTGCGGTAAGATTTACAGAGATGCTGACGGAACGCAGGAAATAACCAAAGAGCAGACAGTAATTGCAGCTCTTGGACACAGACCCGGTTCGTTTGTAGTAGAGAGAGAAGCTACCTGCGCTCAGGCCGGAACTCAGGCTAAATACTGCACAGTATGTAACGCTGAGGTAGAAAGAGAAGAAATTCCCGCTCTTGCTCATACGTTCGGAGATTGGACGGTAGTCAAAGAAGCTACCGAAAAAGAAAAAGGTCAGGAAGAGAGAGTTTGCAGCGTTTGCCAGTTCAAGGAGACTCGTGACATCGATGCTCTTGGCGGCGGACTTTCCACAGGTGCAATTGTCGGTATAGTTATCGCAGTTGTAGTGGTTCTTGCCGGCGGCGGATTCTGTGTATACTGGTTCGTAATCAGAAAGAAATCCTGATTAGACATCGTTATCTTTAATCGTTTTGATTCTGATTTTCAGATTTAATTAATTCAATAATTAACCCGGCTCCGTTTAAGCGTAGCCGGGTTTTTGTGTTAAAAATTTGTTTAAATGAAATTTGTATAAATGAAACTTTATGCCCTGTTAATTTTGAATTTGCGATAAAATCAAAATTAAATTTACATCTGATTTCACATCCCGCTTGATTTGCCTGATATTGAGTTTGGTCAGGTTAAAGTTCATCGAATAAAATGATTTGTACGCATTTTTATTTAAAAAATCGCATGTTTCATACGCATCAATAATTTTGAAATCAAGATTATTTTACATATTTGAAATTGAGAAAGTGCGATATTCCCTACATACTGAAAATCGAGAAAGCAGAATTATTTCTGCGCATCTGAAATTCGAATGAATTTTCAAGCATGTTCAAAATTCAGGAAATATTTACTTGCAATTCACCGGTATTTATCAAACATCAAGTATAATAGTACGAAATCGGACTATTATCTTAAACGGGACAACGAACTGCTGCAAAAGTTGCAGACGGCATGATTTTTGACGATAATTTGTGCAGTTATATAATCCTTTCCATAAAGTTTTCATGGGCGGAAATTGATTAGCAGAAAACCATGATTCGAATTTTATGGGCAGAAATTGATTAGCGGTAATCCTTGATCCGAATTTCATGGGCGGAAATTGATTAGCAGAAAACCATGATCCGAATTTTATGGGCGGAAATTGATTAGCAGAAAACCGTGATTCGAATTTGATGAGCAGAAATAGTTTAGCAGAAATCCGTGAGCAAAAATTTATGGCAGAATTAGATGAACAGAAAGAAAAGTAGCAATGAAAGTCAAAGCAACACGAGAACTTGTAAGAATAAACAGCCTTGTAAGTGAAATTGACAGGGCGTATCATCAGGCAGCGTCAAATTTCGGGCTGACTGACAGTATAATGAATATTTTGTACGCCATCTGCAATTATGGGGATGATGTACAGGTATCGGAGCTTGTCGCTTTGACTTCAATGCCAAAGCAAACGCTCAACTCAGCTCTCAGAAAATGCGAAAAAGCCGGACTTACCGAAATAGAAGTAACTTCGCATAAAAATAAAAAAGTGAAGCTGACGTCCGAGGGCAAAGCTCTTGCCGAAAAAACGGTAATTAAAATAATTGATACAGAAAACAGAGTGCTTTCGGATTTTACATCACAGGAAAGAGAGGATTATATAAGGCTTATGCAAAAATTCCTCGATATGTTCAAAGCACGGATACAGGATATTAAGGAGTAAATCATGACCATACAGCTTTCCGACCATTTTTCATACAGTAAACTTTTCAGATTCACTTTGCCGTCGGTAGTGATGATGATATTTACGTCAATTTACGGGGTGGTCGACGGATTTTTTGTTTCTAACTTTGTCGACAAAACATCATTTGCGGCGGTAAATTTTATAATGCCTTTCCTTATGATGCTGGGAGCCGTCGGATTTATGTTCGGAACCGGAGGAAGCGCACTTATTTCCAAAACGCTCGGAGAAGGTAATACAGAAAAGGCAAGGAGACTTTTTTCGCTTTTTGTGTATGTTTCAATAGCACTCGGTATTATTCTTTCGGCTCTGGGTATAGCTTTTTTACGACCTGTTGCCGTACTTCTCGGTGCGGAAGGCGAAATGCTTGAGAACTGTGTACTGTACGGCAGAATTATACTTATAGCTCTGCCTGCGTTTATTTTACAGTTTGAATTTCAGAGTTTTTTCGTAACGGCTGAAAAACCTCACCTGGGGCTTGCCGTAACAGTTGCGGCCGGTGTGACCAACATGGTTCTGGATGCTCTTTTGTGTGCGGTTTTTCCGATTGGTCTTGCAGGTGCCGCAATAGCAACAGCACTGAGTCAGTGCGTCGGAGGAATTTTTCCGCTTATCTATTTTTCGGTTTTCGGAAAGAGTAACCGTCTTCATCTTACCGGCACAAAACTTGAAATTCAACCGCTGATTAAAGCCTGCGGTAACGGAGCAAGCGAGCTTCTGTCAACAATATCAATGTCTATTGTCGGAATGCTTTACAATGCTCAGCTGATGAAGTTTGCCGGCGAGGACGGAGTAGCCGCCTACGGTGTTCTTATGTACGTCAACATGATCTTCGTTGCAGTATTTATCGGCTATTCAGTGGGAACTGCGCCGGTAATAGGCTATAATTACGGAGCAGGGCGGACAGATGAGCTGAAAAGTATATTTTCTAAAAGTCTGCTCATAATTTCGGTGACATCGGTTTTTATGGTTGCAGCGGGACTGATATTTGCTTCTCCTTTGTCAGGGATTTTCGTCGGTTACGACAGAGCGCTTTATGAAATGACTCTGAGGGGCTTCCGGATTTATTCATTTGCGTTTTTGTTTGCCGGAATTGCAATATACGGTTCGTCGTTTTTCACCGCACTTAATAACGGTCTGATATCTGCAGCTATTTCTTTCCTCAGAACCTTGGTTTTTCAGGTGGCGGCGGTAATAATATTTCCGCTTATCTGGGAGCTTGACGGAATCTGGGTTTCGATCGTAGCGGCGGAATTCATGGCATTTGCTGTTACGGTAGTCTTTCTTGCGACACAGAGGAAAAGGTACAGGTACTGAATCTTTAATTGAAGGAATTGTCTCATCCTAAAACCTTTACTTGACGAAAGAATAATTGTCATTCTTAAATTTATATTTGACAAGAAGAAAACTATTATTCTGATATCTTGATTGACAAAAGTAAAGAGTTATTCTGAAAGCTTCGATGTGACGATAGCGTTCAGACATAATTTTGTCGGGCAAATCAGCGAATAATTTCTGCCCGTGGGTCATTTAAATGCTTTTTGAGAATTATCACGGGCGATATAGTATATTTAATAAAAACTCCCCTGAATATTATTTCTACCGGTTTCATTTTCCGGTTCAAATAATCAGGGGAGTTTTACGTTTATAAAAATATATCTTATGAATTTAATTTATTGCACTTTCCAATATAGATTTACACCGATTATTCAGGAAATGCAATCGAGATTGCATTGAACGCCGGTATGTTTTATATTTTGCCGACACCGGCTTTTCTGAAAATCCTTATATGATATTAAGAGAGTGTCAATAATATAAGAGTAAAAAAGCACAATTAACATAGATGAAGTTAGTTCAAATTGTTTTTGTACACTGAATTCTGAAGATTGAGCAGTCGTGAGAAAGTGAAGTTCTAACAGCGAAAAAATATGCAACGCAGAACTAAGAAATCGGAGGCATAATTCGGTGCACTAACCAGAAATTCAGCTGCAGTCGATAAATACAGCAAATCCAAACAGTTAATAAGAATAGCAAAGTTGCGTTGTTATAAAATTTAAGTCTGTAAATTCCGCATCCTTAGAACAAAAAATTGTCACGGCGAAAAAACTTATAGTGCAAACGAAGAAGTCAAGAGATGAGGCGGCGCATCTGCTTTAAATTCAGTAGTTGTAAATGTTGCAGCCGGCAAGGCGGTTCGCAAAAAAGATGAGGCAATACTGACGCATTAACTTGAAATTTTTTATTAAAAGTCAAATTAACCAGTCGGATAAGCACAGCAAAAGAAAGAGCTCGGAGCACAAATGCTCCAAGCTCAGTCTGGTGGGAGAAGGTGGATTCGAACCACCGAAGGCAGTGCCAGCAGATTTACAGTCTGTCCCCTTTGGCCTCTCGGGAATTCTCCCATATAAAATTGGAGCTGGTGATCGGAGTCGAACCAACAACCTGCTGATTACAAATCAGCTGCTCTGCCATTGAGCCACACCAGCATAACCGCTCATCGCAGTGAAATCGCGGATTTTCCGGGAACTTTTCATTCCCGACAAAGTTTAAAAACGCTTCGTACAGAGAAATCTCACGATTGACGGTATACATTGTACCACAAAACAAACGTCTTGTCAAGACTTTTTTTGAAAATTATAAAGGTAATTTAAAATTGTTGATCAGCATACCGGAATACGGTTAAAAAAGCGTTCAAGCGTCGGTCGGATCACGGTAACCAACCCCAAATGAAACTTTAATCTTAGAAACGCCGTTAAGAGTCGGGAGTTCAGCTTGAATAAAATGACCGCAACGCACCGGAATTTGAATAGTTACTGAATTACTGTGAAAAATTGAATGAAAAGAGCTGAGAACATTGCGCATCTATGGGACAATCGCTTTTTATGGAAGGAAAGTGAAATAAAATATTTTTACTTTTTCTTTTTTCTTCCGGTGCAAAGCCCGCGTAGCTCTTCAAGAAAAGTCTCAATATCCTTGAATTCACGGTATACCGATGCAAAACGTACATACGAAACCTCGTCGATTTTACGCAGCTTTTCCATTACCATGTTTCCGATTTCCGCTGTGGTTATCTCGTCACGGAGAGAGTTTACAAGCTCGTTTTCGATCTCCGTAGTCAGCGCTGAAATTGCTTCCTCGGTGACAGGTCTTTTGTAGCACGCACGTCTGACTCCGGCGGCAATTTTGTTTTTGTCGAAAATTTCCTTGCTGCCGTCTTTTTTTGTAACGAACATAGGCGTTGCTTCTATTATTTCGTAGGTAGTGAAGCGTTTTCCGCAGTTAAGACATTCCCTGCGCCTTCTTATACTTGATTTATCGGAAGGACGGCTGTCTATTACCTTGCTGTCCGGACTTGAACACGATGGACAATTCATATTTAACCTCCTTTTTTGCGGTTTGTGAGTTTGTTACTTTTCACTTAAATTCCGTTTCGGCATAATATAAAAGTAGACTTTGTCGAAATTACTTGCCTGAAAATTTGCTTTGAGTGTTTAAAAGTGTGGGCGTCAGGCAAAAATATATATGAGTAAAGGATCAGAAAGGATAACTGTGATGCTTGTAAAACGAGGAGACATATTTTATGCCGATCTCAGTCCTGTTGTAGGCTCAGAGCAAGGCGGAATGAGACCGGTACTTATCATACAAAACGATGTCGGAAACAAATACAGCCCGACTGTAATTGCGGCGGCGATAACGAGTAAAACCGGAAAAAGCAAACTGCCGACGCACATAGACGTAACCCACGGTGCGGAAAATCTGAACGCTCCGGGTCTGGCACGCGATTCGGTAATACTTCTGGAACAGGTACGTACGATTGACAAGAGGCGACTTAAAGAACATATCGGGCATCTTGACGATTACACAATGCAAAAAGTAAATACGGCAATTTCAGTAAGCTTCGGGCTTGGCGGACAGGATTACTCGGGAGAAGACAGAAACGAAACACAGGCAGAAGGAATTGCTTACACCTATAACGCTGAATAACTTTGAAAAATGCTGTTACTTACAAAACTGAATAATCCTGAAATTGTAAGCTCCTGACGGAATAAATCAAAGCGGCATCAGTCGGATATAAGTGGGAGATAATATTTGCCGTCAGACACTGTTTTTACATTACTGTGATTTTTTAAGGACGGTCGGTATAATGAACGATTATCGTTCTTTCTTTACCCGAGAGCAGATCGTAACCGGTGATTATTGCTCCGCCGAGGCTCATCAGTTCGGAAAAATCAGTTTCGTCGATTTTGCTTCTGAACACGTCATGCTGTGAGGAAAAAACCATAAACTCTTTTCCTCTTGTGATAAGGGCTCCTTCTCTGCCGATTATCTTATCGTCTTCGTCCGGAACTCTTTCTTCGGCATATTTTATATGCATACCGTGCAGTTTTTTTGCCATCTCGCGGCGGAATTTAACCTGACCGTTTATTTTTCCTCCGAAAAACATCTTTCCTCTTTTCTTTCTCTTTGTCTATCAGAAAATAATTTTATATAACACTGCTTTATGTGTATGAATTTAAGTCTATGATAAAACATTTACAGCCTGTCAAAATGAAGCGTTGCGGGTAACGCCGAATAATTAAAACACCCGTGAAAAACAGCTTGCAGGTAACGCTGAACAGTTGAAACACCTGTGAAAAGCAACTTGCAAATAACGCCGAATAATTAAAACATCCGTGAAAAACAGCTTGTGGGTGACGCCGAATAATTAAAACACCCGTGAAAAGCAACTAGCGGGTAACACTGAACCGTTAAAACACCCATGAAAAACAGCAGAGGGTAACGCAGAACAGTTAAAACACTTGTGAAAAGCAACTTGCAGGTAATGCGGAACTGTGAAAACTCTCTGTTTGGTTTTTAAAAAAATTATTTTTTGCTTTCCTCAGCCATCTGCATAAGACGTTTGTTGAATTCCTCAGCCGTGTTGTAACCCATTGACTTCTGTCTCTGGTTCATCGCGGCTATTTCTATTATTACCGCAAGGTTTCTTCCGGGTCTGACCGGTACGACTACCGACGGTATTTCTATTCCCATTATCTCGGTCATTTCGTTTTTCAGTCCCATGCGGTCGTAGATTTTTCCCTCTACCCACGGTTCAAGTTTAACCACAAGCTCTATCTTTTCCGTTTCTTTAACCGAACCGATACCGAATAGCCGGCGTATATCCACTATTCCTATACCTCTTAGTTCGATATAGTGACGTATAAGATCCGGAGCACGGGCAACCAGTGTTTTGGAGCTTACCCTTCTTATCTCGACGGCGTCGTCGGCTATAAGTCTGTGCCCTCTTTTTATCAGTTCGATTGCAGTTTCGCTTTTTCCTATACCGGAGTCACCGAGTATCAGTATACCTATTCCGTAAACCTCAACCATTACTCCGTGCCTTGTGAACATCGGAGCGACCTTGACTCTGAGAGAATTGATAAGCGAAGCCATAAATTCCGACGTTCTTACCGCCGTACGCAGCAGCGGAACATCGTATTTTTCCGCCATTTCGTAAAAGACCTGCTGCGGCTCTATCGAGCTTGAAATTATTACGCAAATCGGCTTTGCCGAAAGAAATTTTTCAACGTTATTTCTGAGTACCGACTCTTCGAGCCCCGAAAGGTAGGCATATTCCTCTCTTCCGATTATCTGAACGCGGTGAGGCTGATAGAGTTCGGTGAAACCCGTAAGCGGCAATCCCGGACGGTTTACGTCTGCGGTATTGACTATGACGTCCTCCTCGCCCATGTAAAGTATTTCAAGCTGAAATTCTTTGATAACTTCTTTAAGGCTTACTCCTTGTCCGAAAGTTTCCATAATCTGCTCCTTTATATTTTAATAGAGGTTACCGCTTGAATGCTTAATATTTGCCGGGCACCTCAATTTCCGTTTTTCGGGTTTCCGGAATAACCCGTAACCGTCAATCTCTGACGTCAGGATATGTGTTACTTTAATTATTCATTTTCAGGCAGAAAATAAATCTGAAGCGAATCCAGTGCTTCTTTTTCGAGGAGGGAAAGCCGGGCTTTTTCTTCTTCGATAAGGACATTTTCCATTGTAGGTCTTGTTTTGGGGTGCCTCGGTGCGAAAACGGTACAGCAGTCTTCGTACGGAAGCACGGAGGTTTCAAACGTGTCGGTTTTTCTTGCTATTTCGATGATCTCCTCTTTGTCAAGCCCTATACAAGGTCTGAAAACCGGTATATCCGAGGCAGGGTCGGTTACGGTTATTGCCTGCATCGTCTGTGAGGCGACCTGTCCGAGACTTTCTCCGGTTATAAGCGCGTCGCAGAATCTTGTTTTCGCAAGAGCAGCGGCAATCCGCATCATACTGCGGCGAAGAAGCAAAGTAAAGTAGCTTTCTTCAACGGTGTCTTTGAGTCTTTCCTGTATTTTTGTTACGGATACGCAGTTGACTCTGATCGGACCGCAGTAATTACTCATGATCCTTGCCAGCTCCAGAACCTTTTCTTTTGCTCTTTCCGAGGTATAGGGGAAGCTTTCAAAATGAACCGCTTCGATTTTTGCGCCTCTTTTTGCCATCATGTAACCCGCAACCGGGCTGTCTATTCCTCCTGAAAGCAAAAGCATTGCTCTGCCGGCGGTACCGACGGGCATTCCTCCCGCGGCTTTTACTGCGTCAGCGTGTACGAAAGCAAATTCTTCACGTATTTCAACTGTAACCGTTGCATCAGGGTTGTCCATTGAAACGGAAATTCTGCCTCCGGTTGCCTCTAAAACTGCGGCGCCGGTGATTGCGGCGATTTCCGGCGAGGTCAGCGGGAATTTTTTATCCGCTCTTTTTGCCGAAGCCCGAAACGAGTGTTTGCCTTGAAGAAACGGCGGAATGTACTCCTTTACCGTCGCTACAATGCTTTCCATATTCTTTTCGGTTTTTGCGGCACGGCAGACGGTAGATATTCCGAAAACTGTCAGCAGTGCCGAAAAAAGCTGACTCTGATTTACTATTTCTCCGAGCGGTTCGACATAGATGGTCGACTGTGAAGAGAAAACCCGGAAGCTTCCGTACGGAGCTATTTTTTTTCTTATATTAGCAAGCAAAACGCTTTCGAACTGTCCCTTGTTAAGACCTTTGAGGGCAAGTTCTCCGTATTTGCAGAGGTAAATTTCGTTCATAGGGTAGAAGAACATCCTTTCTTTTGTGCTGTTTTCCTGTGCTGCCGGTGATTTTTTAACTGCTTTTCTGCTGATACCGAGCCTTAAAAACCGACTCAGCAAACGATGCTCCAAACTCAAACCGGCTAAATATACCTAACTCAGAAACGCACAGTTACAAAACGTTACCGTGTAACTGTCATAGTAATTGATGACCTCAGAAAGCGGGTATACAAAAATTGTTTCTTCCGACGGTAATTTTTCAGTCTCATTTTATCACATATCCGTTCTATTGTCAATAAGCAGTCAAATAAAAAGGTAAAAACCAATGTCAAATAAAAAAGTAAAAACCAAAGCACATGGTAACAGCAGAAAAGTTTTGCTCTACTCGGAATGTTCAGCCTGTTGTTGCTTTCTTTCGAGGTATTTGGCTTTAAGATTTTGTTGCAAATCTCCTCTAATTGACTTTTTATCACACTTTTGCGGTTCTGCAAAAATAAAACAAAAAAATTTGATTTACCTATTGACAAAGATGTTTTATTGTGATATAATACCGATATCGCATTCGGCGGTATGCTATATTCCGCCTATCATGTGGCGGAATAGCTCAGTTGGCTAGAGCAATCGGTTCATACCCGATAGGTCGTGGGTTCAAGTCCAACTTCCGCTACCATCCGGCCCGTTGGTCAAGAGGCTAAGACACCGCCCTTTCACGGCAGTAACAGGGGTTCGATTCCCCTACGGGTCACCAAACGTAACAAATCCGAACTATTTCGTAAATCGAAATTGGTTCGGATTTGTTTTTTACTATTAATGTTCGAATTGAATATTAAAATCACCGCCGAAAGCGACCAAAAGGGTTACTTTCTGTCGGATATTATTTTTTGGATTTTTTATATTGAAGGGAAAATTTATATATTTTCAAGCATATCTCGCATATAAGAGACGTAATCCGGAAAAGCAATTTCCGGCTCGGGAAGGCTCGGTACCCATTTCTTTTCCCACTCAAAGGAAAGGTATCCGTCATAGCCGTCGCTTTTCAGCCATCCGAGCAAGGTCGGCACCGGTATTTCTCCTTTTCCGACAAGGCAAAGCTCAAACGGTTTTCCGTCCTTTGCACGCATGTAGTCCTTTACGTGGACGTGGCGCACATAAGGGGAAATGAGGCGATAGAAGGGAAGCACGTTGTCTCCGTACGCCCTGTCGCTGTGCTCTATGTCCCAGAGTATTCCGAAGTTGGGGTTGCTTTTCATTTGGCACAGTATCGGGGAAACAGTTTCAGTGGTATTAAAGTCTCCGTGTATTTCAAGATAAACGTTTACCCCTTTTTCTTTTCCGTATTCACAGAGCTCTGAAAGTCCGGAAACGACGTCGGAAATAACCGCTTCTTTGTTCCTTTCCGGCGGAAAACTGTTGCCGAAAACCCTGATGAAAGGTATGCCCATTCTTTCACAGACATCGATACTCTTTTTGCCCTGACTTATGTTTTCAAGGTATTTTTCCGGGTCGTGAAAGGGACAGGATGTACCGAAACCGACAAGCTTCAGATTTTTCTCTTTCAGTTTGTTTAAAGTATTTTCGGCGTTTTCGGGTGCAAAGCGTTCAATTTTGTCTGCGTCCGTTTCTCCTTCAAGTCCCCTTATTTCTATACCCTCAATCCCGATTTTACTGTATTCGCTCAGTATTTTCTCAAAGCTCCAGTCGGGACAGCCAAGTGTACTTGCGGCAAGTTTCATTATAAATACCTCCTTGTCAGTTACCCGGAAAAAGAATCTTCCATGTTTATTTCAACCGGTTCACTTACATGCTTTACAAATTTCGATGATGCTATCAGCGATTTAAGTTTCAGTTCAAATTCATCTCCGCAGGTTGACGTTTGAACAGGGCATTGTTTGAAATGAGATAACATTATTCCGTTTGCTATTGCAACAGAGTTCAGACCCTCTGTGCCGTCTGCAATAAGCGGGCAGTCCTCTCCCAAAGCGCGTTTTACAAACTGTTCTATCACAACTTTGTGACCGCTTGGGGCATCGTTTTTATAGGTTATTTCTTCCGTATGGAAGGTGATGCTGTCGAATGATTTTTTTGAGGTTTCAATCAACTTCAGCATAGAGATTTCATTTTTACAAAGTGTAAGTTTTCCGTTTTCACCGACAATTTCAACGTTTTTCATTTGCATTAACGTTTTTACGTGTTCCGAACCCATATTTCCGAGTCCTACAAGTCCGAGTTTCAGTTTTTTTGCCATAGTAATTTCTCCTTACTGATTTTCGGTTGTTCTGACCGATTTCCGGATATATGTTATCAGCTTTTTTACGTGAATAACAGATAAAAAACGAATGTAATTTAGCATTTTTCGAATATTTTGGAAGAGAGGTTTATGTAATGTTAATTTCAGTCCGCAAATTCAGCTTGATTGCCGTCATAACAGAGATGAAATAATAAATTATCCGAAATGCCGCACATACACGATACTTATGCAGTTTTTGTCAAAGGCGAAAATACTTACGGAAGACGGGATGGAATAGATTTATCCGGGTGAGTGTATCATTACCTTTTCAAATACACCCGCGCTCATTTCTCCTGCTGATGAGACAAAATGCGGTTTTACAAACAGCTATGTTATTTTCGACAGCGATAAATCATTGTCGGAAGCAGTCAGGCAATACGGTGTGCCGATAAGCAAAATTATCACTGAAACTGATTTCAGCAGTATAAATAACCTCCTGAACAGGATTTACATTGAAAAAGCTCTTGGACAGAATATGTACCGGGAGCAGATTGACTTACTTGTGAGGGAGCTGTTGATTTACCTCGGGCGCTCTGCGTCAAAAAGCAGTGCGGGAGCAAAATTTCCGAAAGACAGAGAGCCGATCAATGCTTTACAAAGAGTCCGTCGGGAAGTTTACCTGAATCCTCAGGAATTTTGTACAGTTAATTAAATGGCAAAATTTGTTCACATATCCGCCGGTTATTTAAGAAGTCTTTATAAAAATATTTTTGATGTTACACCGAAACAGGATATTTTACGTGCGAGGATTGAAAAAGCAAAGTCACTGCTTTCTCTTACCGATAAAACCATTGCTCAGATTTCTGAACTGAGCGGCTTTGAAAACGAGAACTATTTCTGCCGTATATTCAAAGCTGAAGTTTCGTTTACTCCCACTCAGTACAGAAAAAAATTCATCGGTCCGGAAGGAATACGGCTTTTTCAGTTAATATAAAAAAGCTTGAAGCCAGAAAAATTATCAATTAAACTTTATCGCACTGAAAATTTTATCATGTATTTTCTCAGTGCGTTTGCAAAACATCTTCCGGAGGCGGTAAGCCTTTCCGCATTCACCGGGTTTTCGGTTGTGCCGAAGTACGCCGTTTCGAGGGTGAAAGCCAGTATATTTTCCTGACGGGAGATCATGTACTGCGAAAAGTTGGTGCTTTTCAGATTCCAGCCCTGCATGAACGGATAATCGTTTTCATGGCGGTATCCGAAGGCTTTTTCCGTCATTTCCGATTCCAGAAGTTTGCCGAAGACGTCAAGTCTGTCGGCTTTTTCAAACGAATTCTGCACTATAAACATACAGTCGTTTATTTCTCCGAGGTGCCAGGGCGAGTGGAAGTCAAAGCCGTAGTGACATCCGTACTCATCTGCATATCTGCGTATTTGGGCGGTTTCGGGGTAAATTGACGGCTGATTTTTGTCATAGTCGCGGTTGTGGTCGTAAGGACGCCTTGCTTTTCCCTGGTCCCCGTCAACTACACCGTCATAATCGACAAAAGGAACGCAGAGAACTCTTGTATCCGGCAAGGGATTTTCAAGCAGCTCCGAAAGCATTCCTTCAAGAAGATAGCTTCCGGTTGATTCACAGGCGTGATGACGGGCGGTAAGAATGATGCTGTTTTTGCCGCTTCCTGAAAGAACACAGGGAACGCTTCTGCCTTTCCTGCTACGGCAGAATTCACTGACTTTCAGCCGGTGAGCGGCGGCAAATTTCAGAAATCTGTCGGGATGGTAAAGCATGCTGTGGGCAAAAAATACCCTGTTTTCATCCTTACCGAAAGTGTAAGTAAAAGAATTTTGCCCGTACAGAAAAAAGTGTCTGCTTGTATCGGTTTCGGAGAGCCATGTCCAGTTTACCAGATCTTGACTTACCGCAGGACCGAAATAGCCGAGTCTGTTGTCCTGAAAACGGAATGTTACTGTTTGACCTGCGGCTCCTTCTGCGCAAAAAGCCCAGTAAAACCAGTCCTGCCCGGTATCTCGCAGTTCGTTTTCAAGATATATTTCGTTTCCCGTCCGGCGTATTACTTTTATGTTGCCGCCGATGAAGTTTTTACTTATTTCCATTGCTTTTTTCTCCCGGGATAATAGTTTTACGGTCAGCCGCTCGGGCTTGCCGGATTTCGGTCAAACTGAATTTTTTCCACTAAATGCAGAGCAGAGCGTTGAAAGCGGACACTTTCCGCACTGCGGGCCACTGGCTTTGCAGGTTTCTCTGCCGAACCAAACCGGACGGTGGCAGAAGTCGGTCTGCTTTTCGACAGGGATAGAATTTCTATGGTCAGCCGCTCGGGCTTGCCGCGTTTCGGTCAAACTTAATTTTTTCCGCTAAATGCTGAGCAGAGCGTTGAAAGCGGACATTTTTCGCACTGCGGGCTACGGGCTTTGCAGGTTTCTCTGCCGAATCAAACCGGACGGTTAGGGAAGTCGGTCTGCTTTTCGCCGGTACAGGTTTTTACGGTCAGCCGTTCGGGCTTAACGAATTTCGTTCAGACTTAATTTTTTTCCGCTAAATGCGGAGCAGAGCGTTGAAAGCGGACATTTTTCGCACTGCGGGCTACGGGCTTTGCAGGTTTCTCTGCCGAACCAAACCGGACGGTGAGGG
>CALXUV010000067.1 GCA_944391815.1 uncultured Clostridia bacterium
CAGATAACGAGTAAAGAGCAGCGAATGGGAGACAAATGTACTAATGCTGGGTGTCCAAACAAAACCGAAAGGCATCAGTCACACCGCTTGATATGGACATGATAACATAAAACATGGTATTTAAGCAAGCGGCAGCTGAGTATTCTTTTAAGCACGGAATAACAGCTGCCGCAATCAGGTGCAAAACAGCAAGGCAAAATTTCTGTCGCCGGTTAAAAAAAGTATGGCGAACGGGTTTTACTCATTTGCCGATATTGCCCTACGGCGAGCTGTGAGGCAAACGCAGTACAATTATTTCTCCATCATACCTCTCAACAGGAAGCTCATAACTACGTCCTTTTTTCTTTCCCTATTTTGTAACAAAGCATTGACAATGCGATACTATTCTCAATCACACAGTGCTGTATGAATACCGGCACGGCAAAATGCTGATGCACTTGAGATTTACCTTTGAATCATTGAACACATTAAACAGGCCCGGAGAATATGTGCGGTACTATCGCCAACTGCGTGGGCTTACCACAAGGCAACTTGCAGAGAAGTTAAACATTGTACCGGCAACAGTTCTTGCTTATGAACAGGAGCGTTTCCCGATACCGTATGAAATTTCCATAGCTGCGGCTGAAACACTGCATATATCCGAAGAACTGCTGTTTGATGATTTCTGCATTTTCATAAGTGCGCCATATACGGAAATATTACATACGGTCAGAAAGCGTTATGGACTTAACCAAGTTGATTTCGCACAAAAAGCCGGTATCAGCCCGAGCATCTATGCAAAATGGGAGGCGGGCAACCGCAGACCGTCACGAAAAATGTATCAGCAGCTAAAAGCTATTTATCCCGAAATATAATATAATATTGAGCGTGCTCACCCGAAACGGTGGGTACGCTCATTGTTTATATCCGCACATTCGATTCTTTCGGTCACCTACGGTACAATGATAGTAGAAAGCGAAAGGAGAATCGGTGATGAAGCAAAAATACTATCTTGTACTAAACAATCAGGAACGGCGCTTTGTGATTGAGAGCTTGAACCAATTAAGAAACAAGCTTATTGTCGACGGCAAGTACACCGATGCGGTGGATGAAGTTCTGCTGAAAATCATTGGAGCAAAGCAAAAGAAATTTAAAGTAATTTTTAAGGAGATGTGATTATGGAAAAGGTTATTTATGATGAAAAGAACGGTCTTTGGTACGAACTTCAGGGTGATTATTACATTCCCTGCATAAAACTGCCGGAGAAAGAACAGCAGCCTATCGGTATATGGGGACAGCGGCATTTGCGGTATATTAAGCAAAACCGCAAAGTGCTGTATCTTAATCTACTGACAAGCGGTAAGCTGAACAGTTATCTTGTCGAAATAGACCAGCAGGCTGAAGATATGTTTTTTCGGCTTGTAAAACAGATGGCAGAACGTGAGGGCGTATCCGAAACGCTCAAAGCAGAAAATCAAATGGAGTGGGTACAGCGAATTAACAGTATCAGAAATCGAGCAATAGAAATTGTTAATACAGGAATTATATATGTATAAAGAAGACAGCCTCTGCGGTTTGTGTCCGCAGAGGCAAAAATTATTTATAAATCTTGCGGCGGTCAAAACATAATTATCCAATTACTAAAACCATAGGGCAAGGGGGTTGATTAACGCCGTTACTATCGTCGTCATAATTACCGTCATGCAGCTTACCTCTCGAAATAGCCTCTCTTATTGTGGCAAAGAGCATAGCATTATCTGCATACAGATATTGTTTTTGCAGAGGTACGCTATCCAGGTGTGCAGGTATTTCCTGCTTCTTTCCTTTGAAAAACTCGGTGAGCAGTTCCTTCAGGTCTTTTACCATTTCGTACTTTGCTTCCGTGCAAAGGTTCCACAGAACCTGTGCCTCATCCTTATTGAGAATAGGAATGTTGATAACTGGTTTTCCTACTTCCTCACGGAATATCTTACATTTTGTGAGCCAAGGGATAGCTTTGAGATACTCCGGATTAAAACCTACACTTTCAGGATCAATTCCCGTGTGCATAATGTAGAGCAACTTCGTAATCTCTGCATCAACAAAGGTATTCTCAGGGAAAAATGTATAATCGTTCGAATGATAATATGGATAACACGGGAATCCGTCGGCACCATACACGTGCATTTCAAGCGTCTCGCAGTTGGCATATTTATCAAACCTTGCAACACGTTCACCTGAATAAGAATGTGCTAACAACTCGATATGATCCTTGTAATCAAACTCCTTAAAATTAACGTGGCCAAAGGCAATCCATCGTCCTCCGTTAGGACGTTCATTAAATTGTTGTTTCGCATTGAATATTTCAGAGAAGGTCATATACGTTCCATAATCCAGACAGTTGAATGCAACATACAGTTCCAGAGAGTTCCTTGCATCAAATGAACACCTTTCGTAAAACTCACACTGACGGAGCTTCACAAGGGCCTTTTCTATAGCATTCCAAAACAACTCAAAATTCTCATGTACACACTTTTTCTGAGCAGGAATATGCTTTTCTT
>CALXUV010000068.1 GCA_944391815.1 uncultured Clostridia bacterium
GTTCCATACCCCCATTGTGCTGATGGTCTGCCCTGTCATCCCGCTGACCTGCGCGGCACATTCCCTGTAAGACAGTTCCGTGATCCCTTTTACCAGCAGTTCCGCCATGTTTGTTGAAATCAGCCCCTTTTTCTTGCAAATTGAAACTACGCTTGATACAAGAAGTTTTTTCAAAAATAATTATTGCCTGCGGTCACGGTCATCGTCATCCGGAGTGCGGTAAAGCGGGCGATTTTCTCCTGTCATGGCTCTCATTCTCCGCTCTTCTTCCTCGCGTCTGCGTCTTTCCTCTTCGTCACGTTTGGCTTTTGCTTCGTTTTCTTCTTTACTGCGCTGTTTTCTCTGCTCCGACATCTCTTCAAGCTGTTCTATCGTCGTCGCCTCACCGTTCATAATCGACTCGAACTGATATTCATCCATGACTTCATGTTTGAACAGATACTCAGCTATAAAGTTCAGCTTATCCATGTTTTCAGTGAGCAGTTTTTCAGCTTTATCGTAAGCTGTACAAACTATCTTCTTTATCTCTGCATCAATTACAGCGGCAGTGTTCTCGGAATAGTTCTTCTGGGATGCAAAATCACGTCCGAGGAAGATCTCATCATCGCTGTGCTCCGAACCGTATACAACGGGACCGAGAACGTCGCTGAATCCGTATTTCATCACCATGCTTCTGGCAATTGATGTCGCCCTCTGGATATCATTTGAAGCTCCGGTGGAAATATCACCGAGCACAATCTTTTCCGCCATTCTTCCGCCGAGAAGCACAACTATCTCGTTTTCCATCTCCGCTTTTGAACCGTATGAACGGTCTTCGTTCGGTCTGTGGATGGTATAACCGCCAGCCGCCCCGGTAGGAATAACGGATATCTGATGAACCTGATTTTCCGGCTGAAGTAACTTTGTAAGGACCGCGTGTCCCGCCTCATGATAAGCGGTCAGCTTTTTATCCTTGTCTTTAACGACTCTTGATTTCTTCTCTGTACCTACGATTACTTTGATTGAAGCGTCCTCAAGTTCCTGTTCGCCTATCAGCTTCTTACCGCGTCTTGCTGCAAGAAGCGCCGCTTCATTAAGCAGGTTTGCAAGATCCGCTCCGGTAAATCCTACCGTGGTTTTCGCCACTTTTTCAAGAGAAACCTCGTTTTCAAAAGGCTTGCCCTGTGCGTGAATCTTCAGTATTTCAAGTCTTCCTTTTATGTCGGGGTAACCGACAACTATCTGTCTGTCAAATCTTCCCGGTCTTAAAAGTGCCGGATCGAGTATATCCGGGCGGTTTGTCGCCGCAATGACTATAACAGCGTTACCGGAACCGAAACCGTCCATCTCAACGAGGAGCTGGTTAAGCGTCTGTTCTCTTTCGTCGTGACCGCCTCCGAGTCCCGCACCTCTGTGTCTTCCGACCGCATCAATCTCATCTATGAAAACTATCGATGCAGGATATTTTTTTGCGTTATCGAATAGGTCACGCACTCTTGAAGCTCCGACACCGACATACATTTCAACAAAGTCTGAACCGGAAATCGAGAAAAACGGAACGCCCGCCTCTCCGGCAACAGCCTTGGCAAGAAGTGTTTTTCCCGTTCCGGGAGGTCCTACCAGAAGAACACCGTGCGGTATCTTTGCTCCGAGCCTCGTATACTTTGAAGGCTCTCTGAGGAAATCCACCACTTCTCTCAGTTCTTCTTTTTCCTCATCGGCTCCCGCAACGTCCTTGAAAAGCACTTTTCTTTTTTCATCGGCTGCAATCTTGGTTCTCGCCTTACCGAAATTATTCAGCGCACCGCCCTTTCCCGACGTACGCATAAACAGGACTATGGTAAAGATCACAACTCCCAGAAGCAGTATATAAGGTATATACTGTATCCACATAGTTGCGCTTGACGGCGGTGTGAAATCAAGCACTTTGATTGTTCCGTTATCGTACTGCTCCTGCAACAGGTCTCCATAATGATTCTGGAAAAAGTTATAACCGATATTGGTAAACTTATAGGTTTTGGTTTCACCTGCCGCATTTTTAACGGTACACTTTCCGCTGTCATTGAGCACGAGCTCTGTGACGTTTCCGGCTTTGATATCGTTTATCAGTTCGCCGAAATTTTCGTATTCCTGCCCCGAAAACGGATTAAGAACAGTCATTGCCATGACTATTATCGCCACCGTTATAAGGACATAAAATATCATCCGTTTGCTGTTTCTTCTGTTCATCTTCTTCTCCGAATTGTCCTTTGTTTATGAATTATATAAGTTCCGGCTTTATCACTCCGACGTATGGCAGAGTTCTGTATTTTTCGCCGTAATCAAGCCCGTAGCCTATTACAAAATGATTTTCTATCTGCTTCCCGACATATTCAGGTGTGTAGTCAACCTCACGCCTATCAGGTTTATCGAGCAAAGTCACTGTCCTGACGCTTTTCGCTCCTTTGTTAAGCAGATATGTAACCAGATATTTCAGAGTTCTTCCGCTGTCAACTATATCTTCAACTATCAGAAGATTTTCGCTTGGCAGATTTTTTCTGTTGATATCCAGAATTATGTTTACGTTACCGGAAGACGTAGTTGCGTCGCCGTACGACGAAACCCTCATAAAATCCACCTGCGCCGGTATTCTGAGCGCCCTCATCAGATCTGAAAGAAATGTAACTGAGCCTTTCAGTATTCCGACAAGCACAATGTTTTCTTTATCCGAGTAATCATTTTCAATTTTTCTTGCAAGTTTTTCAATTATTTCTTTTATCTCAGCCTCGCTGAGGAGTACTCTTTCAACGTGATCGTTCCAATCGGTCATAACATCCTCCAAACGCTTTTCAGATTGTCTTTTTGTTCTCGCTTTGAATTACTTAACGGCAAAATACAACCGCTTACCCGAAATCCGGTTTACGCCTTGCCTCTCCGTCGCCTTTACCGATTTTTGCTGACTGTCCGAAAACAGCCCCGTTATGATTTCGGTCAAAATGCTCATAGCACGGTTGATAACCGTATTCCTTTGCTCATATTTTTATGTTATCGTTATTTTCGGCTCTTGATACCGCCCGGTCGTTTCATTTTTCTTCGCACCATACGATATAAGCCGCTCTTCCGCCCTTGCGAAGACGGTAAGAATCGGCAACATCAAGCCCCGGAACCAGGATTATTTCTCCGTTTTGGTTACAAAGGCAAGGTGTTGTTCTCCTTCTGTTTGCCGGTATACCCTGTTTTTTAAGTTGCTTTTTCACAACTCTGTCGTAGCCGGAAAAGGTATAACTGTCTTCAGGTCTTAAGTTTCTTGCTACAACCGAGAGTTTTCCGTCATGAGATATTTTATCAAAATTAACCGACTTGCATATTGATAATTTGTAAATATTCTGCCAATCATCTGCGACCTTTTTATCCGCCGTGATTAATATTCTGTAACCAATCGGTGAAATAAAATTTTCGCCTTCCGAAAGCTCAGTTTCAAACTCTTTTTTTGCTGTATTTCCTCTTTGTTCAAAGTCAACTCCGTGTCTGCTGAGAAACACGGTCACATCTCCGCTTACATCATATCTGACGGTTTTACGGTCCCTGATTGCCTCTGCTATATTCCTAAGACTTCTGCTGTCCGGAGCTTTTTCTGAGGTTCCCGTACATTTTCTGTATTTTTTCATGAGATATCTGACAAGTACCGGTTCCGGAATCTCCGAAAGCTCGGAAAGTGCGGCACTATCCGGTATTTTTCCCGCTTCAGACTCTATATATTCGCTGTCCCGCAAAAGTCCGGAGCACATCCGCAGGAAAGCTTTGTCGGCGCTTTCGTTCAGTTTGTATATGTGCGGCAGAATCATGTGCCTTATATAATTCCTTGTGCTGTCAAGTTCAGCATTTGTGCTGTCGGTAACAAATTCATATCCTTCTTCTTCCGCCATTGCCATCAGTTCGGCTTTTCTGCATACCAGGACCGGACGTATTATTTTGCCCCTCTTCGGTCTTATACCTACAAGTCCGGCAAGTCCGCTGCCTCTTATCATGTGAAGAAGAACTGTCTCGATATTATCGTCGGCGTGATGAGCTGTTGCTATTTTACTGCAACTGCGTTTATCGGCGCACTTTCCGAGAAATTCATATCTGACTTTGCGTGCGCATTCCTCCGTGCCCATACCGGTTTCTGCGCACAGAGCCGGAACATCTGCTTTACCGCAGTCAAGCTCTACACCGGAGTTCAGACAAAGTTTACGGCAGAATTCTTCGTCCCTGTCCGCCTCGCTTCCTCTTATTCCGTGATTAAGGTGAGCGGCAAAAACGGTAATTCCCGTTTCCCCCCTCAGTTTCAGAAGAATTTTCAGAAGCGCCACCGAGTCAGCTCCCCCGGAAAGAGCACAAAGCACTCTGTCGCCTTTTTCCAGAAGACCTTCTCTTAACGAAAATTCCTTTACTCTTCCGACAATTTCCTCAGATAGCGACATTTTTACTCTCCGTCTCCGTGAACTGTATCGATTGAATAGAATTCGGTAAACTGCGCCGTCCATCCGAGCTCGACCGTTCCGGTGGCACCATGCCTGTTTTTGGCTATTATTACGGTAACACGCTGCTCGTCATCCTCTTTTCGGTGCAGAAACATTACGCTGTCAGCATCCTGCTCAATTGAACCCGAATCACGAAGGTCGGAAAGCTGCGGCAGTCCGCCTTCCTTTTTTCTTGACTCCACTGATCTGTTAAGCTGAGCGCAACAGAGTATCGGAACTCCGAATTCTTTTGCCATAAGTTTTATTCCTCTGGAAATTTCACCGACTTCCTGCGCTCTGTTGTCGCTGTGGGTTTCACTTTGCATAAGCTGCAGGTAGTCAATTACCACAAGTCCGAGATTTTTTATTCTTCTTAACCGGCTTTTCATCATCGTCGCAGATATGCCCGGAGTGTCGTCTATAAGTATATTGCACTGCGAAAGCGTATTGGCCGCAACCGCCAGTGAATTCCAATGCTCCGGCATCAGTTTTCCGGAACGAAGAAGCATGCTGTCGATCTTCGCCTCGTTTGAGATCATTCTCATTACCAGCTGCTCTGCCGACATTTCAAGTGAAAAGACGCACACGGTTTTGTTATGGTTTTTTGAAGCCCTTGTTGCTATGTTCATGACAAACGAGGTTTTTCCGACTCCCGGCCTTGCTCCTACCAGAACCATATCACCTGTTCCCATTCCGACAAGCAGTCTGTCAATGTCCGCATAACCTGTCGGAAGACCTGCGCTCTCTTCAGGATTCTGCGAAATTTCCTGTAGCCTGTGATAGTTGTCTTTTATTACATCTTTTATGTGTCTGAAATTTCCCGTTACGTTGCTGTCGGAAAGGTCATAGATTTTTTTCTCGGCAACCTCAAGCAGGTGCTCTGATGAATCGGTCTCCGACGAAGCACTCTCCTCAATTTCACGGCAGATGTTCATCAGATTGCGTCTGAGCGCCCTGTCCTTGACTATTGCGGCATAGTCACTTACATTCGCGGCAGATGGAACGGCGGTTACTATCCTCATAATCGCCTGCTTTGCCCTGTCGGCATCCATTGTGCCGCTGTTTACCAGCCCTTCCGTCACCGTAACGTGGTCTATACTTTTGTTCTGAGCATAAAGGGAATACATCGTCAGGTAAATATCCCTGTGCTCTTCAATATAAAAATCCTCCGCTTTCAGCTTGCTCAGAATATCTCCGAGGCATTCGGGTTTTATCAGCACCGCTCCGAGAACACTCTGCTCCGCCTCATATGATACCGGGAGACTGAATTTCTGAATATCCATTATGTCACCTTATGCGGTACCGGCTTTATTTTGCCGCTGTTACCGTAAAATTTATTTTTGCCGTTACCTGCGGATGAAGTTTGACTTCAACGGTATAGCTTCCGTAATTCTTTACCGGCTCCGCAAGCACTATCTTTCTTTTGTCTATTTCTATTCCGAACTGTTCGAATACTGCGTCAGATATATCTTTGCTTCCGACTGATCCGTAGAGTTTGTCATCAGCTCCGCCGGATTTTTTTATAACAGCAAGACAGCCCTGGAGTTTTTCTGCGGTTTCATTTGCCGCAGCAAGCTCCTTTTCAGCCTGAAGCTTTTTCTTTGCCTCTGCGTTTTTAAGCTCCGCAAGGTTTGCTGCCGTCGCCTCCACCGCAAGTTTTTTCGGAATAAGAAAATTCCTTGCGTATCCGTCGGAAACGTCCACAAGCTGTCCTTTTTTCCCCTGTGCTTTTACATCTTCAATGAGTATGACTTTCATAGGTATTTATCCCCCTGTTGTTTTTTACGGCAAACTGTGCCTTGATTTCAATTTTACACTTCCCGCCGCAAAATAAATATATAATAATGAATCCATTTTGCAAATTTTTTTAAAACTCTTCCCGACGTTTTTGCAAAAGTGTTAAAAAAATCACACAACTTTACAAAAGCTCTTGAAAAACAAAGCAATTTGGTTTAAAATACCTTTGAAAGCATTTGCCTGCCGGCATAAAAAACGGATAAAATTTTAATTATAAAAGCACTCTTTTCTTACAATTCAGGAAAAGCCGGCTGGAACTTGAAAGTTTTTTAAGTCAAATTCCTGTATTTTATCAGAGTGCACCCTATTACATATTGAGTTTTGCAGTTAAGAAAGCTCAAATTTTGCAGATCCGGCAAAATTTCACACTGCTGACGACTGAATACCAAGATTTTTATACGCGCTTTTGACGCGGCGTTACAGATTCCGTTTTACTGCAACGTAAAACCGACTTCAAAGGCAGGCACCTTAAAAACATAAGAATAAATCAGCATCAACGCAAGACATATGCCACGGAGGTTTAAAAAATGACAAGATTTCTGCATATAGCCGATCTGCACCTCGACAGCCGCTTCTCCGGACTTTCACCGTCGGAGTCTGCTGCCCGCAGAAGCTCTCAAAGACAGGCTTTTTCCCGTGCTCTTGAATTCGCCGAAAAAAACGGCTGCGGAGCAGTACTCATCTGCGGTGATCTTTTTGACAGCGAATTCTGTACCGAAAACACTCTTACTTTTCTTTCGGGTGAGTTTTCACGCTACCCGAAAATAAAATTTGTCATATCACCCGGAAATCACGATCCTTACAGCTCGGACTCTCCATACCTTGCTGCGGATTTTCCCGACAACGTATTTATTTTCAAAGACAAAAAAATCGGGGCTTTTGTGTTTCCTGACCTTAACCTCACCGTTTACGGTTACGCTTTCACCTCTCCCGCATACTACGAAATGCCTCTTGAGGATTTCCGCCCGGACGAAAATCAAACGGAATTTACCGTTCTTTGTGCCCATACCGAAACGGACGCTCCGTTTTCGCCGTATGCACCTATCACAAAATCTCAGCTTGCCGCATCGGGTTTTGATTATGCCGCACTCGGTCATATCCACGCCGGAAGCGAGATAAGCCGTGCCGGTCAAACGGTTTTCGCCTACTGCGGGTGCGCTGAAGGACGAGATTTTTCCGAATGCGGTGAAAAAGGCGGACTGCTCGTAACCCTTTCTCACGACGGCAGCGGAAAAACCGTTCAAACCGAAAAAGCCGTTTTTTCGGAGCGGATTTATACTGTTATCGACCTTGACATATCCTCGCTCAGCTCAGATGAGGAAATCGCAAATGCGGCTGTTACTGCAATTTCACCTTATCGCAGCGATTCAGCAAAGAAGTACATAATACGACTGAAACTCAGAGGAACGGTTTCAAACGAACCCGAAAGCGCAAAACTGACTGAATTATTATCTGACTACGGGGTTGTCGAAGTGGTAGACGACACCGTTTGTCTGTATAATTACTTAGGACTTGAAAACGATTATTCTGTCAGAGGACAGTTTTACAGACAAATGCTGCCGCACCTTATGTCGGAAGACAAGCAAGAGCGCAAAATCGCAAAAAATGCTCTAAAATACGGTCTTTACGCACTTGCGGGAAAGGAGCTTGAAAACTGATGTATATTTCGGAAATAATTATAGATGAGTTCGGAGGACTCAAAAACCGCAAAATTTCATTAAATCAAGGGTTTAATCTGATTACGGGTTGCAACGAATCAGGAAAAAGCTCAGTTGCGGCTTTCATAAAATTCATATTTTACGGTTTTGACGACCAAAAGGAAAGGATAAGATGTTCATCCCTTGATACCGGTGTTGCCTCAGGCTCCGTTGTTATCGAAAAAAACGGCGAAAAGTTCAGAATAGAAAGAAGCCAGAGCGGTAACCGTTCAAAGGTACGGATTGTTTATGAGGACACAGGAAATGAGTTAAATGACTGGCAGAAAAAAGCCAAAACGCCGGGCGACTACTTCCTCGGCATTCCGTCTCAGCTTTACGAAAGTTCTCTTTACGTAAGCCAGGCAGGCGGTCCTGCCCCGGAGGGTGGAGCTTCGGAAGCCGTATCGAACATCGTTATGTCGGGAGATGAAACCACAAGTCTCGGCAGAGCTAAAAACTCACTTGACAACCTGCGAAAATCACTTAAACTTAAAAAAGGCAGCGGCGGCGAAATATTCAGCTGCGAACAGAATATTGCATCTCTTAAAACACGGCTTGAAAACGCAACAAAAGCTTCCGAAACAAAACTTCTGACTAAGCATCGCATAAAAGAAACAGAAGAGGCGCTTGAGGAAAAGAAAAAGCTTGCCGGAAATGCAAAGGACGAGCTTGAAAACGAAAGGGCAATGCAGGCAGGTTACATCGCCGTCAGAATATCCGGGCTGGATAAAAAAAAGCAAGACCTTACAGATGATCTGAAAAAACTTGATGAGGAATATTCACGTCTTTCTTTCCTGCCGGACGACGCGTACATAAACGATCTGAGATCTTCTTATCAGGAATTTGCTGCCAAAAAGAAAGCTTATGAAGAATTTCATTCTTTCGGAGACTTCTGTTCACTGCCGCCTAAGGGCTACGAATACTTTGAAAACAACGGAAAACGTAAAGAATTAAGTGAACATCACAGCAAAATGCAGTCCCGCATCGGAACGGGAAAACTTGTGCTGGTCATTTCCGCGATTGTGTTTGCCGTTTCATTGATTGCCATTCTGCTTTCGGTTGCTGATGTTTTCAGTGCAAGTATACCGTTTATATCGGTTCTTGCCGCCATTTCGGGTATTTCGGTAGCAGGCACTGTTGTTGTACTTAACAGGCTTGGCAAATCCATGAAGAACTTCGCCCGTGAAACAGGGATAACATCTACCAGAACATTTTCCGATTATATTTCCGAATGCGAAAAATATTCATCCGAAGCTGAAAATTACAGACTGCAAAACGAAACTGCGGAAAAACAGACCGACAGTCTGAAAATCTCCGAGGATAATTACCTCGCCCTGCTTTCAAAGTGGGATAAAAAAAGCTTTGAAGAAGCCGAAAAAACTTATAGAGATTATCTTGAGGATAAGAAAAAAATAAAAGACGGCATTGCAGCTGCAGAAGCGGAAATATCTGTACTTTACGCAAAGCTCGGAGCATTTTCCGAAAGCGACCTCAAAAGGGCAGCTTCGGCAGACGAAAATCTTTACCGACCCGAAAACACCGCTGAAATCAAATTGCTTTCGGAAAACCTCAGCAAAGCGGAAAGCGAGGTCGACCTGCTCGAAAAACAGCTTTCGGATCTGAGGATAACAGACGCCGGAAATATATCCGAGTCTCCCGATGAGCTTGCGATGCTGCTTGATAATGAAGAAACGAAGCTTTCGGTACTCAGTGAAAAATACGATTCGGTGATGCTTGCAATGCAGTGTCTCGAAGAAGCCGAAACTGCAATAAAAAACAACTTCCTGCCGAGCATCGCTTTCAAGGCAGGGGAATGCTTCCGCATACTTACGGGAGGCAGATACGAGACGCTGAGACTTGACGAAAAGCTGAATATTTCCTATGAAAGAGGCAGCAGCATAACAAGCAGCGATTATCTGAGTCACGGCAGTGCGGCACTGGCTTATGTTTGTCTGCGTCTGGCTCTGCACTCGAATATTTCAAGAGATGAAATAAAGCCGCTTATTTTCGACGAAACATTCGTTTACTTTGATGACACGAGACTTGGAAACGTACTGTCCTTGCTTTCAGAACTTTCGGGAGTAGCTGCTCAGATCATTCTGTTTTCAGCATCCGACAGAGAAAGCCGTTTAATCGCTCAAAACCAAAGCTTTTCTGCCACAAGCGTAAACCGTATCGAAATATAATACCATATTTTTTTCTCACGGCAAATGACCTTTTCTTGTCGACAACGGCAATTATTTCCCGTCTTTGCCTCCGCTTCCGGTTTACCTGGATTTCTGTTTTCCGTACCTGCATATTCATCTGTGTTGTAATCTTGATTTCCATATTATTTATTCTTTTTACAGAACTTGTAACGGATAATTTCAGCAAGGTGCAGAACCTGATTTCAAGGTCGCTGACCGTGTGTCATAATCTGTACTGCTCAGATTTTCCGCAAAAACTTCGCTAACTTAATCAGGAAAACTTTTATGAGAAAAATTTTTCAGAACCTCTGCGTTTCCGCCGTTTGCGCCGGAGTGCTGCTTACCTTTTATCTGACAGCTTTACCTGCCGGAGAAACGTTAAACGAGGTGCCGGCATTGACACAAACGGATTATTCTTTTCCCTCAGACTCCGATAATGTCAGGTATCTGCTACCCTCATTTACCGTGACCGGCTATTCCGGATCTGTAAGCAAAGGTGAAACCGCCTACATAAACATAAGTTCCGAATACCGGAACGAGATCAGTATTTCTGTTTTTTACGCAAGCGGTAAAAGCACTTCTTCGGTTTTTGTCCCGAAAACACCTGATGATACCGGAAATGTCAGCTGGTCGTGGAAGATTCCCGCTTCAACATCTTCCGAAAAAATACGTGTCGTGCTGAGAAGCGATACCGGTTACGCCGAACTGTATATTCAGATTGTATGACCGTTCAGTACCGAAATAATGTCTGAAAGCCATTAAATTCAAGTTATTAACACCGATTCATCGACGGAATACTGAAAAGGTTCAGCACTGCAAAAGCGGGATTTGCCGAGGTATGGAAATAATCAGAATTATCCCGTTCAAAAGACTACGAGAGAGTTTGTCAGTAAAAATCTTCAATTATAAAACCGCCGATTCAGATAAAAACGGTGAACTAATCGGGGTGCAACAGTTTTTTTAAATCCAAGTGTATTTTTGATTTTATCACGTTATGTTTTTAAATTGTGACCAAATATTTCCTGAAAAAGACAAATTATTAACAAAACAATCAGGAGGAAGTTGTCGAGCCGAAGCGTTTTTTTAAGTATTTTGTTGATAAAACAGATTTTTTTAATGTGCATATTTTACAAACACTCAGAGTTATTTTACTGTTTTTATGCTTCTTTTGTACCTTTACAAAATGTATAAATTGTGTTAAAATATTAACAGAAATAAAATCATTTTGAAAGATAAAGTAAATTAAAAAACTTTATTTTATTACGAAAGGAGAGACGATTATGAACAGCGACAAAAAAACAATGCTTACGGCTTACGTTATCCTCAGCATAATCTTTCTTATCGGCTCTGCTTCGCTTATTTTTGCCGCTCTGTATCCTTACCATGGATCGGATTATATACAGCTGATTAAAAAAATCCTGTTTGTCATCAACATTGCCCTGCCGATTATAGGTATAGTCGTTATGATCTGGCTGTTTATAAAGAGAAACCGTATATCTGCAAACACAAAATAAGTCAGAGCCGTACTAAGTCAAAGTATATAATATTCAGGACAAATTAAGTCAGGTAACTGATTCAGACGCGTTCAGTCTTGCGGATCCGGAAAAATCAGCCTCGGAAGCTCAACTCTATCTTTTGGATGCAAAAAACTTCTGCGGGAACATGTCTGAACACGCAAACCTTTTTAACTTCCGTCTTGTTTGACTTTATATCCGGTGACGGTAGCTCCGGTGCCCTGCAAAAATACTGCCGGCAATTATTAATTCAAAAGGAATCGAAACGGTTCCTTTTCTGTGTTGAATGGACTCAGACTCGTCAAAAGTAAGTAAAATAATTATATCTGTTATACGAGCTGATAACTTTATTTTACGGGAAAACAGACGTTATTCTGCGTTGTGACTTTACATACAGATCCAAATAAACATAATACCGAAAAATATCAGATGATAACTCGATTTTGACGATAGAAACCAGATGCTTTTCGGCGTTGTGACTTTACATATAGATTGAAATAAATATAATACCGAAATATATCAGCCGATAACTCGATTTTGACGGGAGAAAACAGGCGCTTTTCGGCGTTGTGACTTTACATACAGATCCAAATAAACATAATACCGAAAAATATCAGATGATAACTCGATTTTGACGGGAGGAAGCGATTTGATTTACCTGCAAAATTTTGCTTTGCCTTCACAAAGGGATGAAGAAGAATTTTTCAGCCCGTTCGGTAAACATTTCAAAACCAAAAATTACAGAACCATATACTCAACAAAATATCCTTTCGGAGTTTTCAGATACCGCAGTATGCCTGAGCTTGAATTTGACGATATAACCATTTTCTGCGGAGATAACGGCAGCGGAAAAAGCACACTTCTCAACGTTATTGCCGAAAAACTCGCAATTCAGCGTTCCGCTCCTTATAACCGTTCGGATTTTTTTGAGGATTATGTGGAACTCAGCTCCTGTCAGCTTGACCGCTCTGTTCCGCCGGAAAGCAGGATAATCACCAGCGACGGAGTCTTTGAAAAGGTGCTGGACATACGGAGACTTAACGAGGGAATAGACGACCGCAGACAATCTCTTATAGAAGAATTTATCAACACAAGAAAATACGATGACGGTATCTGTCTTTCCGGAATAGATGATTACGAGCGTTGGAGAAACGTTCATGACGCCAAAAAGAAAAGTGCAACTCAGTCTCAGTACATTCGCAAACGTTTGATAAGAAATGTTGAAGAACGCTCAAACGGTGAAAGCGCACTTTCTTACTTTGTCGATCTTATTGCTTCGGATGCACTCTATCTCCTTGATGAACCGGAAAACAGTCTGTCTCCGTCAAACCAGCTTGCGCTTAAAGATTTCATTCAGGACAGCGCCGCCAATCACGGATGTCAGTTTATAATTTCGACGCATTCACCTCTTCTTCTTTCAATTGAGGGTGCCCGGATTTATGATCTTGATGAAGTTCCGGCTTGCGTAAAAAAATGGACGGAACTGGATAGCGTTCGTGTATTTTTCGATTTTTTCGAAGCACACCGTGATGATTTTATATAGTGCTTAACTGTCAACCCATATTCAGTTAAAAGAACAGCTCAAATCAAAACAACAAAATAATATTTCGTTGCCACCGGGTAACGGCGTAAGACGCCGGATTTTGTATCGTTAGGTCATAGAAGATACAAAGTTCGGCTTTTTTTACGGATTTAACGTTTACGGGTGCGATGTGTGCTATGTATTTTTACAACCGGATTTTTTAACATTTGATAATAAAAAACAAAACGAAACTTTTTCACACTGTACATTACAAAACCTACCTTGACTCTGATTTTACACAAAAGATTAAACCCATAAACGTTTTTACATAAAAAATTAAATTTAAACTTAAACGCAAACTGACACTAACCACTCAACCCGTAACGAACATATTTAAAAAATTAAAAAAAGCTGATTTCGCAGTTTCAGATATAAATAACGTTATTTAAGGAGTCTGTATGTCGTCCAAAAATTTTTCCGCAACATTTTTCAGATACGCAATGCTCAGTATTTCAGGTATGGTAGCGATATCCGTCTACATTCTTGCAGATACATACTTTATTTCAGCAGGTCTCGGAAGTATCGGAGTTACCGCACTTAATCTTGCCATTCCGGTTTTCAGTTTTGTTCACGGCACCGGTCTTATGCTCGGAATGGGCGGGGGCGCAAAATATTCCGTTCTTATCAGCAGAGAAAATGTCAAAGGCGCCGGCAGATGCTTTTTCTCAACAATTATCTGCGCTGTGCCCTTCTGCTTTATCTTCGTTATGGCGGGAATTTTCTTTTCAGACGCCATTGCACGGTTTCTGGGTGCTGACGTAAGCGCATTTGCCCTTACCGAAGTCTACGTCAGGGTGATACTTCTTTTTTCTCCGGCATTCATTTTAAATAACATTTTACTGTCTTTCATACGAAACGACGGAAATCCACGACTGGCTATGATCGCAATGATCACCGGAAGTTTTTCAAACATCATACTGGATTACGTTTTTATTTTCCCGCTTTCACTCGGAATGTTCGGTGCAGTTCTTGCAACAGGCATCGCACCCGTAATAAGCATTTGTATACTTTCGGCGCACTTTTTATCGCGTAGCGGTAAACTTTCCCCTGTAATTTCCAAACCTGAACCGAGAACAGTCGCCGATATTTTTTCAGTCGGTCTGCCCGCCTTTGTTACAGAAATGTCATCCGGAATAGTTATAGCCGTTTTCAATACAGTCATTCTCGGGATTTCCGGCAACATAGGTATTGCAGCTTACGGAATTATAGCAAATATTTCTCTTGTTATAATTTCTGTTTTCACAGGTTTGTCGCAGGGAATGCAACCGCTTGTCAGCCGTGAATACGGTTCGGGAAACGCTCAAGGTTGTCGCAGGATCCTCAGGCTCGGGGTTATTTATCTTTTTGTTATCGTTGTTCTTTTTTATACCGTAATTTTGCTTTTCAGCGCACCCATATCCGGAGTTTTCAACAAAGAAAACAACACAGAGCTATCCGCCATAGCAACCGAAGGAATGAAAATCTATTTTTCGGCGATACTGTTTGCCGGCTTCAACATAATCGTTTCCGTTTATCTGAGTTCCCGCGGAAAAAGCGTCGCCGCTCAGATTATTTCTCTCTGCCGCGGATTTCTCGTTATCATTCCTGCGACTTTCCTTCTGTCGGCTTTGTCAGGAATCAGGGGAGTCTGGCTTGCTTTTCCCGTTACCGAGGCAATAATATCTCTGTTCATATGCATATCCGCTTTCATTTTTAAAATAATTTCGGTCAATAAACAGAAAGCAAGAGTAAAAATGCGGTAACAGAAGCCATACCAACTTTTTACATTGGCATTGCAATAGCATATTCGGACGCTGCGCTTTGAATATCCGTGATTTATTTTTGAAAGATCAACTTTTTTATCGGAATATAAAAATCAGTTCGAACGATTAATAATAATCACTATTTTTTCAAAATTTGATAATAGTTTAAAATGATTCGAAAACACCCGAAATATCAGAATAGAAATTGCTTTAATAAAGCTTAAGAAGAATTGCTGTTTATGTTAACCACAAAAAAGATAAATCAAATCCGTAAACGAACGATGTGTTTTATAAAAATAAAAGAATCAAGTTTGGAACGATGACTTGTTTTACCAAAACACAAACAAGAAAATAATATTAAGGAACGAGCACTTGTTTTATTTTATCAAAACACAGATAAAAAAACTAAAATCAGGGAACGTTTGCTTCATTTAATGCAAAATATTTCAAGCTTTTAAACAACACTTTTGCATCAGAATAAAAGAAGAAATCAAGTTCGGGAGTAAGCACAGATTTCCCATCAGTCAATACAAAAATCACCCGTCATCTTTTTGATATGCAACTCCGAAAGTGATTAACTTTGGGGTTCGCTTCAATTTGATGGCGGGTGATTATTTTAATAAATACTTGAAAACAGGTGTAAATTTCAGTCACTTATAACTCATTTTTAACGAAAGAATTATTTTTCTGAGCACTGATATTTTTCATCAATTTTGGTCAAGCAACCGGATATCTCAAATGGCATATTGTCCGTAATGGTCCGTAATGGTATACCGTGTAATTTGTGATTATATATCCATTATAACCGGAAGGATCATAGGCTTTCTTCCGGTTTTTGCGGCAAGAAATCTCGTCATTTTGTCCTTTATCCGGTTTTTTATATCGGCAAAATCGTAGTTTCTCTCATCGAGGCTTTCGCTTATCACATCTCTGGCAATTTGTCTTGCCTGCTCCATCAGCTCTTCTGATTCCCTGACGTACACAAATCCCCTTGATATCAGATCCGGACCGGAAACTATATATCCGTCCCTTGTGTCAACTGTCGAAACACAGACAATAAGTCCGTCCTCCGAAAGATGTTTTCTGTCACGAAGAACTATATTTCCGACGTCACCTACTCCGTATCCGTCAACCAACACTTTTCCTGACGGCACACTGCCGTTCCAGGCGGCGCCGTCTTCGGTTATCTCCAGCACATGTCCGATGTCGGCTGACACAAATATTCTGTCCGGAGTCATTCCCATTTCCTCTGCCAATGCCTTGTGCCGTATCATGTGCTTATATTCACCGTGGATCGGCATGAAAAACTCCGGTTTTGTCAGCGCATGCATAAGTTTCAACTCTTCCCGGCAAGCATGACCTGAAACATGTACCTCAACCAGTGCGTCATAAAGCACCGTAACGCCTTTCTTGAACATTTCGTTTACAATTTTACCTACAAGTTTTTCATTTCCGGGTATCGCATGAGCCGATATTATAACGAGATCCTTTACTCCGAGTTCAACTTTGTCATGCGTGGACATGGCCATCCGGTAGAGTGCCGACATCGGCTCTCCTTGGCTTCCGGTAGTGACAAGAGTTATATTTTCCGGCTTATGTCTGCGCAGGTCATTAAGGTCTATAAGAACACCTTCGGGAACATTCATATATCCGAGTCTTATCGCCGCGGAAACTATATTCTGCATTGATCTTCCGGTAATAGCTACCTTTCTGCCCATCCTTGCACTTATATCGATTATCTGCTGTACCCTGTGAACATTGGATGAAAACGTGGCAATTATTATTCTTTTGTCGGTATTTTTTGAGAAAATATCGTCAAGAGATCTCCCTACGTTCTTTTCCGACGGCGTATATCCCGCTCTTTCGACGTTTGTGGATTCGCAAAGCAGGAGCCGAACGCCCTGATTACCTATTTCGCCTATCCTTGCTATATCCATAACCGCTCCCTCAATCGGGGTAAGGTCAAGTTTGAAGTCTCCCGTGTGGAATACAGTACCCTGAGGAGTTGTCACCGCTATTGCGCAGGCGTCAGCTATTGAGTGATTGACGTGTATGAATTCCGCAGTAAATACCCCGAGCCTGATTACGTCTCCGGCTTCGACGCAGTAAAGCTCCGGCTGCTTTTCAAACCGATACTCAAGCAACTTGTTTTCAACTATACCGAGGGTAAGTCTTGTTCCGTAGACCGGTACGTTCAGCGTTTTGAGCACATACGGAAGCGCTCCGATGTGATCTTCGTGCCCGTGTGTAAGCACAATTCCCCTTACCTTATCTCTGTTTTCCTCAAGGTAGGAGATATCGGGTATCACAAGGTCAACCCCGGGCATTTCCTCATCCGGAAACCCAAGTCCGCAGTCAATTATCATGATATCATCGCCGTATTCAATACATGTCATGTTCTTGCCTATTTCATCAAGTCCGCCCAGTGAATACACTCTGAGCGGCAAAAGTTTTGTTTTTTCTTTTCTTGCCATACAGTTCCTTTCTGTTATCAGCGTTTTTATGTACGAAAAAAACACGGAAAAGCCCCCGTCGGGCTTCCGATAAGAATATTCCGGTTTCAAGCATAATGCGTTCTTTAAGCAATCAATTATGCTTGATACCCGTCCGCCTGCGTAGACGATCCCACAAACCGTACGCTTCCGGCAGACAAAAAAACGAACTCGAAATATCTTCATTATTTTACCAACATTTTGTGAATTTTATTCACCGAAAATATTTAACAACTCTTAAACAAATTATTTTTGTCAAAAGACTTTATTTTCTCTTGACTTTATATCCGTTTTATGCAATAATATCTAAAAAGAATATACTTCCTGAAAGAAAGTGGGGTTTGAAAATGAAAAAGATAAGAGTCACTGTTTGGAACGAATACAGACACGAACGTATGGAACAGGCAGTAAAGGAAATCTATCCCGACGGAATACATAACGTAATAAAAGACATACTCAGCGAGTGCGACGACGTCGAGGTGACAACTGCTACGCTTGATATGCCCGACCAAGGTCTCCCGGACGAGGTCCTTGACAACACAGACGTTCTTATATGGTGGGGACATATGGCTCACGGTGAGGTAAAAGACGAACTGGTAAACAAAATCAGAGAGAGAGTTTACAGACACGGAATGGGATTTTTCGCCATCCATTCCGGACATCATTCAAAGCCTTTCCGTGCCATCGTCGGAGCAACGGGTGATCTTACCTGGGGTGCCGATCAGCCTCAGATAGTCTGGAACATAATGCCTCAGCATCCAATCGCAAAAGGTATTCCCGAAAAGTTCGGACTTTTCGAAGAGATGTACGGAGAACCCTTCCGGATTCCGCAGCCTGATGAACTGATCTTTGCTTCCTGGTTCAGAGACGGTAATATATTCCGCACCGGATGCACTTTTTACAGAGGTGTAGGAAAGGTATTTTACTTCCAGCCCGGACATGAGTACTGCCGCAGCTTCTACAATGAGCATGTGCGCACGGTTATAAGAAACGCTGTACACTGGCTTTACACAGAGCTTCCGGAAACAGTAAAGGACCTTAGCTGCCCGCAACAGAAAGTACCGGTAACCGAACTTCTGAAAACAGAGCTCAGCCACTGAGAACGGTCGTTTAAGTCAGATCGGATCTGGTCAGCCGTAACTGCTTTATGCAATCAGATCTCAAATAAATTATCAGGAGAATACTATGATAAAATTACCCGATTATCACAAATCCCTTGACGTTCTTCACTACGGTTGCGAAGAACCGAGAGCATATTACATTCCTTTTGATAGTGAAAACGCCACCCTCTCGGAACGGCGTGAAACCTCTGCGCTTTTCAAGTCACTCTGCGGCACCTGGGATTTCAAATGGTACCCGGACATTACTTACACAGAAGGAACAGACGTCCCCGTTTTTCCGTCTGAAGGCGCAGATAAACTCGATGTGCCGATGAACTGGCAGGCAGCTGTCGGCAAAGGCTACGATGTGCCGAATTACACAAACGTAAATTACCCGATTCCCGTTGATCCGCCTCACGTTCCGGACAACAATCCCTGCGGTCTTTACAGGAGATTTTTCACCGTTACCGAGGATATGCTTGAAAACAAAACGGTTTACCTTAACTTTGAGGGAGTCGATTCCTGCTTCTATCTTTGGGTAAACGACGTTTTCGCCTGTTACAGCCAGGTAAGCCACATGACCACCGAAGTAAACGTCACCGATTTGCTTAAAGCCGGAAAAAATGAAATAAAGGTGCTGGTTTTCAAGTGGTGCGACGGAACTTATCTGGAAGACCAGGATATGTGGAGAATGAGCGGCATTTTCAGAGAAGTCTATCTGCTTTTCAGAAACAAAGCTCACATTGTCGACATCGACATCAAAAACAAGATTTCTTTTGACATGAAAGAGGCAGACATTTCAGTTAATCTGTCGCTGACGGCAAAAGCGCAGGTAAGTGCGTCGCTTTACGCTCCGGACGGCACATTTATAACAAGTCACAAAAAAACTGCCAAAAACATCAGTTTCACTTTCATGCTCGATAACCCTATACTCTGGAACCATGAAACCCCGAATCTTTACAACATCGTTTTCAGCTGCGGAGGCGAATTCATCAGAATTCCGGTCGGCATAAAACGCCTTGAAGTTATCGACAGGACAATTTTCATAAACGGCAAAAAGGTAAAGGCAAAAGGAGTCAACCGTCACGACAGCCATCCGCTTCTCGGACACGCAACTCCTTATGAGCATTTCCTTAATGATCTGATGATAATGAAGAGGCATAACGTAAATACCATAAGGACTTCTCATTATCCGAACGATCCGAGATTTACCGAACTCTGCGACAAATTCGGATTTTACGTTGTCGATGAAACGGATATCGAAGCGCACGGTTTCACCAATGTAGGAAACTGGAGCAGAATATCCGATGATCCGGCTTGGGAAGAAGCATATGTTGACCGTGTAAAACGCATGTATCAGCGTGACAAAAACCACGTCTGCATTATCATGTGGTCGCTCGGAAATGAAAGCGGCTACGGCTGCAATCAGCGGGCAATGACCGCATACCTGCGCAAAAACGATACTTCCCGTCTTATTCACTACGAAGGCGCCGCTTCTCATTATACATCCGGCAAGGAAAATCCGGAAGCGACCGATGTAGAAAGCAGAATGTATACTCATCCGAACGACATCAAAAAGTATGTGGACAATAAAGATTATACACAGCCCTACTTCCTCTGCGAATACGCTCACGCCATGGGCAACGGTCCCGGCGGACTTAAAGAATACTGGGAGCTTTTTGAAAGCCGTGACAGCATATTCGGAGGCTGCATCTGGGAATTTACCGACCATTCCGTAGCCCTGAAACAAAAGGACGGAAGTCTGCACTTTACCTACGGCGGAGATTTCGGTGACGTTCCGAACGACGGAAACTTCTGTGTAGACGGACTGGTTTATCCGGACAGAAGAATACATAACGGATTCCTTGAAGTCAAGCAGGCTTACGCTCCGGTTACTGCAGAAGCCATTGATCTGACCGCCGGAAAGGTAAAGATAATAAACAAAAAGTATTTCACATCGGCTGAAGATATCTCACTGAACTGGAAAGTTGAAGTGGAGGGAAATGTAGTACAGAGCGGAGTTATTCCGTCGCTGAGTATTAAAGACGAAGCAAGCCTGGAATACATTTTACCTTACGACCTTAAAAATATTACCGGAAACGCCTACCTTAATCTCTCCTTCTGCACAAACACCGCTCTTCCGTGGGCCGATACCGGTTATGAAGTTTCTTTCGTTCAGATGAAGCTTCCCGTGCCTTCGGCAAAAAAACAGCTGCAAAAATCGGTTTATCCTGTTGTTACCGAAGAAACAGACTCAGCTTTCAACGTAACTGTCGGCGAAACCGTCTATACATTCTGCAAAAAGTGCGGACTTGTAAGCGGTATTTGCGACAACGGAAAAGATATGATTGTCTCCCCTCTCAGACCTACCGTATGGAGAGCACCGACAGACAACGATATGTATATCAAAAACAAATGGAAAGAAGCCGGTTTTGACAGAGAAACGGTTAAGTGTTACGGAATTAAGGTAAAATCTTCTGCTGACAAAGCCGTAATAGTTTCCGAAATTTCACTTTGTGCGGCGGCAAAACTGCCGTTTGTCAAAGCAAAAATTACTTACACTGTTGCGTCTGACGGTTCGCTTACCGTAACAACGGACGCCGAAAACCTTGCTTCAGTATACCTGCCGAGATTCGGATTTGAAATAGTAATGCCGGAAAATTCCGAACAGTTTGCTTACTTCGGATACGGTCCTCAGGAAAGCTACTCAGATAAGTTTATAGCTTGCAGAATGGGACTTTTCAAGGGCAATGTAAGCGACAACATAGAGCATTACATTTATCCGCAGGAAAACTGTTCGCATTACAATACTCTCTACGCGACAGTTACCAGCATTGCCGGTCACGGACTGCATTTCGACACTGAGTCGTCTTTCACTTTCAGGGCAAGTCATTACAGCGCAAAAATGCTGACTGAGGCTACTCACGATTATATGCTTTCTCCGGCATCCGAAACATTCGTTACCATCGACTACAAACAGAGCGGTCTCGGCACAAACTCGTGCGGTTCTCTGCCCGACGAAAAATACCGCTTAAATGAGAAGAATTTCTCTTTCTCATTCACGATAACCCCTACAAGAATTATCTGACAATGAGATTATAAATAAAAAAACGGCTTGTCAACCTGCCTCGGAATGTATGCGTTAATTTACCGCAATCCCGTAGCTTTTGTGCCTTGCCGTTTTTTTATGTTTTTACCGGTAATTTGTTTATTGAACAGTCAATTTTTTCAGAATGCCCTCTCGGTTTTTGCTTCTTTTTCCGGATTAATGCTTTTGATAGATACAAATATCTATCGGTGATTATGAAAATGCTCCGAGAGTTTCAACAGCTCTTTTTTTGCAGATAACCTTGCAGTGTTCAGAAAGATAACTTTCACTTACATTTACAGCAGACCTTGCTCCATATTCAAAAGCATACGCCAGATGGTACGAATTTGCTGCGACAAGGCGCAGCCAGTACCTGTTTTCCGCCTCCCGAAGTGCGCTCGAACTACCTTTGAAGCCGAGAATTTTAAGTTGTGCGCAAAGCTTTATCAAATTGTCAAGACTTTCGAAAACAAAATATCCCGTTTTCCTTTTTCCGTGGCTGTGCGGCTTTTGCTCCTTTCCGGATGCAATCTTTGATACGAATATTTCGCAGCCTCCGTCACTGCTCTGGTAAATATGTATAAACACTCGTGCGCTTCCTGCGTCAAAACCGGTTTGGCTTTTAGCTTCGCTAAGCAGCTTCCTGAATATTTTCTGTGTCTCTTTTTCGCTGTAATCCATTTTTTCAACGGTTATCTTATATTCGAGTAAGTCTTCTTTCGTCAGCGAAATTTTTATTTTATCACCCGATATTCTTATAAGTTCCAAACTCATCAGCCTTTCTTACGGTAATTAATCTTTTCACATATATTATATAATTTTTTCAAAGTTTTGTGTATCCCCAAATTATTTGCAGATATGGAAACTTAAGTCAAATTACCTGCTTTTTTTACTTATATTCACAAAAAAGGGATTTTTTTCAAAATAACTGTCTGCCTTTCATGTAAATAATATGTAATATCCGGATTAAATTTATTGACAGGCAAACAAAAAGGTTGACAAAACGGGGGATTTTGTGTATAATACTAGTGATACGAATGAGCTGTTTTTCGTAAAACTATTCAGAAAAAGAGGTGAAACAAATGATTACAGCAGATTGCGGCAGTCCGAGCGGCGTCGGGCGAAGTACGCCGAAAACAGACTTAAACAACTGCTGTTTTCGTTTGTTTCCGGTAACATAACCTGAGCCGACCGACTGCTTTTCCGCTGAAAAGACAACAGCAAAAAGCAGAAAGGTAGGTTAATCATTATGAAAGACAAAGTTCTGACACTGCTCGTCGAGCACAATTTCCCCAAACTCCGCGCTTTACTAAGCGAAATGAACCCGGCAGACCTCTCCGTTTTACTTACTGAAATACCCGCAAGCACCCTGACAGTTGTATTCCGGCTGCTTCCAAAGGATCTTGCATGTGAAACCTTCGTCGAAATGGACGCAGACTCCCAGCAGCATCTGATTACCGCTTTCAGCGATCCGGAACTCAAAGAAGTCCTTGATAAGCTTTTCGTTGACGACACGGTTGACATTATAGAAGAAATGCCGGCAAACGTTGTGAGAAAAATCCTGAAAAACTCATCCCCGGAAAAAAGAGTGATAATAAACGAAATCCTCAATTATCCGGAAAACAGCGCCGGCTCTCTTATGACAGTAGAGTATGTAAGTCTCCACAAGGAAATGACTGTTTCGGAAGCTTTTGAAAAAATCCGCAGAGACGGCGTAAACAAAGAAACCATCTATACCTGTTACGTAACCGACGGAAAACGCATTCTCCTCGGTATTGTCACTGCAAAAAATCTGATGCTGGCTAAACCTGAAGATTTGATATCGGATCTGATGGAGACAAACATTATTTCCTGCAAAACATCAGATAACGGCGAAGAAGTTGCTCATATAATCGAAAAATACGGGCTGATAGCGTTGCCCGTCGTTGACAACGAAAACCGACTTGTGGGCATCATCACATTCGATGACGCCATGGACGTTATCAAAGAAGAAACCGATGACGAATTCATGAAGATGGCCGCTATTCAGCCTCTTGATCAGAATTACTTCAAGACTTCAGTTTTTTCGCATTCAAAAAAGCGAATCGTCTGGCTGATGGTTCTTATGCTGTCGGCAACCTTTACCGGACTTATAATTACCGGTTTTGAAAACGCCCTCACCGCCCTTCTCGTTTCATTTATCCCTATGCTGATGGATACCGGCGGAAACAGCGGTTCGCAAAGCTCGGCAATTATTATAAGAGGGCTGGCAACCGGAGAAATAAAGCTTTCCGACTTCGGACGGGTAGTATATAAGGAATTCCGTATAGCACTTATTGTCGGAGTGATTCTTGCTGTTGTAAACGCCGCAAGACTCTGGCTGCTTAACGTTGTTGTATACCACAATCCTGACGGACTTGTAAGAGAAATGCTGGTTGTCGGTATAACTCTCATTGCCACTGTGGTTACGGCAAAGGTTTTCGGTTGCTGTCTTCCTATGCTGGCAAAAAAACTGAAACTTGATCCGGCTCTTATCGCATCTCCTATTGTCACGACACTCGTCGATACCACGACCGTGCTTATTTACTTCGCAGTTGCGGTAAATGTTTTCGGTTTCTGAATCAATCATATAGATCTTATTTTCGCACGACTCAATTTAAAAAATTAATAAAAAATTCCGTAAATTCAGCCCCTGATGAAAGCTTTCATCAGGGGCTTTGTTATTTATTTAAGTTTTAATTTTTAACTTCATCGGTTTTGCGTTTTAAAAAACATTTTCTGATTTTAAATAAAGCATTTAAATTGTAATATTTTAATAACAGAGCAACCGTTTAAGGCTGAAACCGGAAAATTTACACAATTTTATTGATTACAGTTCGAAATCTTCGAGGCTGTCGTCTTCGCTTGATGCCGATGCAGGTTTTAACTCTCCTGACGCTTTGCCCATTACTTCGGAAAATCCGACTCCGGGGTTTTGTCTCATTATATGGAGCAGTCCTATATAACTGCGGATTATTTCTCGAGGCGTAATCATACTGTCAGCCCCTGCTTTTTCAAGACACATTCCGAGAAATGCCGTATTTTCCTCTGTTCCGATCGGAAGCTGATATCCGTAACAGTCGGAATATAACTTTCCTACCCTGGTTATCAGCGCAAAAAGCTCACTGTCTGTAAGCCTTACAAGGCGTATGACCGGTCCCGCAAGATTTCTGAACTGACCGCCCATAAGCATGCCGTCCGAAAGTCTTGACCGAAGTGCGTCATAGCTGAAAAGTCCACGTCTTGTGTCCTCAAGAAAAGCCGGAGTACCAACAAAAATCACACCGAAGTAGGGTGCTTTACCCTGTAACGTGTCATTGAAGATCGAAAGTATTTTTTCGTAGTTGTTTTCCCTTGACACACGGTTTGTTATCTTATAAAGGTTGACACACTCGTCGATATAAACCATCAGCCCCTTGTAGCCTATCTGCTTTACGAATTCCGCTGTGAGTTTTAAGTAGTCATACCAGTTTTCATCCGTTATAATTCCCTGAACCCCGAGCTCACGCCTCGCCTCGGTCCTTGTCAGATATTCTCCTCTCAGCCACCTCAGCGCATCCGATGCCTTACGGTCGTCCCCCTCAGTCTTAGCCTCATAATAGCGGCTGATAACGGTTGCAAAATCAAATCCGCCCACCTTATCTTCAAGACAGCGGGTGACTCCGAATATCGCCTTTTTCATCTCGGCGGCAAAAACCGGACTTTCAGTGCTGATACCGGATGCTACAAGCTCCGACTGCTTTTCCGAAAGCCATCTTGCTATAATTGACTGCATCGCTCCGCCGTCGGGGGAGGTTTTTGTCGCCATGTTCTTTATAAGCTCACGGTATGTTGCTATTCCGGCTCCGTTAGTTCCGCACAGTCTTCTCTCAGGAGACAGATCGGCATCCATTGTCACAAAACCGCTTTCCAGTGCGTATCCGCGAATCAGCTGAAGTAAGAAGCTTTTTCCGCTTCCGTATCTTCCGACAAGAAAACGGAGAGAACTTCCCCCATCTGCCACATTTTCAAGGTCTTCAAGCAACGCTTCGGTTTCTTCTTTACGTCCTATCGCCACATACGGTGCGCCCTCCCTCGGAACAACGCCGGCAGAAAGTGCGCCGATAAGCTGGCTCAGTATTCGCTTCGGTACCTTTTTTTCCATCATTCTTCTCCTTTATCCTGCGGAATACCGCACGTCAGCTCAGATATTTCATCTGTATACCACTCGGAAATAACATAAAAATCCCCGTCCGCAATTACCGCAACATCCCCGATAATGTCTGTCAGCCGTTCGTTAAGCATGTCAGCCATTGCATCTCCGAGCATATTTGATTCCTTACAAAGCTTATAATATTCCGCCTTATCTCCGACAAGAACAGCTTTCAAAGCCTTAAGCCAGAAGTCATCAGAATCTGCCGACAGTTTTGCAATCCGATCGGGATCATCCGTTTTCCCGACAATATTTTCGGGATATACATTCTCATCTTCCTGCTCAAACGCCGACACCAGCCTTTCCGTTATCTGCCAGGAGTTTTTCTCAATTTCTCCGGCTTTTTCAGGCGTGAACTTTTCTGACGCCGGCATATACAGCTTTTCGTAATCCGGAATTTCCGGCTTTTTTAACACCGTTTTGTTAACTGACGCAAACGGTTCTGAGCTTGTCATTTCTTCAATGTTTTTTCTGATTGACTGCTTTACTTCCGCTCCTATTCCGCTGACTGTAAGCGTCTGTTTTATTCCGAGCCGACCTCTCAGACAGTTTTCTGCGTATCTCGTTATGTCGGATACCGTTTTTCTTATCAGCGACGATCTGGTCACAAGAACACATTCGCAGGTTATAATTCTTTTTACGGCACTGGTCCTGTACGCGCCATAAAAACTTTCTCTTGATATTTTACAGGTCTGCGTCAGCTCATTTTGAATTTTTTTATCGGATTTCAGCAGCTCCGTTAGCTCTTTAACTACTGCTCTTTCAATGTATTTATCGTAAATTTCTCCGTATCCGGCATAATATTTGCTCTTTCTGAAATCATAACCGCCGGAAAGGGAAATCAGTTTTGCAACGGAATTTTCCGTTTCTCTGCTGTCAGACTCGGTATAAATCTCCGGCATGGGTGCGTTTTCAAGTACTCTCCTGTAAACATCACTGCCGTAGATAACTGACGGGACCGGCAGCTGATATATAAGGCATATATCCGCAAGCCAGCTGCACATGTCTTTCATGAGCGCTTCCCCGCTTTCCGGATATCCGCAGATAAATTCAGCCATGCGACCAGCTCTTTCTGACGGAGTCATCTTAGAAGTCAGGTTTATAAGTTCATACAGGTAAAGGTATTTATAGGCTTCATCGACTTCGGGATACATACCTTTTCTCAGCATGCTTCTGAAACCTATATAACAGTCAAGTTGATTTTCGCTCAGCTGAGCATACTGCGGGTACACAGAACGGTAACTGACATTTCCGGAAAATTCTTTTTCACGGTCATAAAGTTTTTCACCGTCTCTTACAAATCTTTCGCTTGACGGTGAGAAAAGTGTCGGCACCGCAATGCTTACTTTTTTCAACAGAGGATTGTTTTCCGGAACATACTCCTTTACCACGTTGCTTTTGCGTTTTGCTTCGAAATATTTGTCACGTTCTTTAAGCCAATTGTCAAAATCCGGCTTTTCTCCCTGTTCCGGAACAGTGGTTATCGGAGGATACCGCAGGCTTTTCGTTTCACCGTAAACTTCAAGTTCTATTTCAACGGTATCGGTGTCTTTGCTTTCAGTTATCTGATATTTATTCTTCTTCACGGGAGGCAGAAGGTCTTCCCGTGTCCAGTAGCTGTCGTTTTCATCTATACCCACGGCAACTTCTCTCCTTCCGTTACTAAATAAATTTTCATAACGCAAAAATGCGCCCGGTCTGACCGGAATATTATTGATACTCATTACATATTACCACAAAAAAACTGCCATGTCAATATTGACAAATGTTTTTTTTGTGATAAAATAATATGGTAGGTTTAAAACGGTGTACAAAATATATAATATGCGTAACAGAGTTATTGCCTTTAACTTTGGCAACCGCTGAAATTTTTCATTAATTTCCGTACCGTTTCAATAACTTAAGTCCGATAGTTTTATGAGGTGAATAAATTGGATTTTGCCATATCAATACTTAAAGCTCTGGAAAAGATCCGAAACCCTTTCCTTGATTTTCTTTTCCAGTCAATAACACGTCTCGGAGAAGAAGTCATAGTTCTCGGTATTATCTGTATTTTTTACTGGTGTCTGAATAAAAATACCGCTTACCGGCTCGGAATAGTGTTTTTTTCATCCGGAATTGCAGTTCAGAATCTTAAAGTCGCTTTCGCCGTTCCCAGACCTTTTGTCATAGATCCTTCTCTTACTCCCTGTGAAAGTGCTTTGCCTTCCGCTACCGGATACTCGTTTCCGAGCGGGCACACTCAGAGTGCAACCGCTCTTTACGGATTTTTCGGCTTGACTTTGAAAAAACGTGCCATAACCATCGCCTGTTTTGCAGCCGTTTTCCTGGTTGCCTTTTCAAGGCTTTATCTCGGCGTTCATACAATTTATGACGTTGCTGTTTCTTTCCTTGTCACTATTATTATGGTCCTCGCCGTTAACAGATTTTATCCTCGTTTTGCCTCCGGAAAGCATGATCTTGTGCTTGCCTCGGTACTCTCCGCCGTTTCGGTATTGACTGCGGTTTTCAGCTACCTGCTTGCCTATTCCGGTCATGCGGAGTTTGGTCAGATCGGCGACTGTTTCAAAAGTGCCGGAGCAGGACTGGCGTTCGGTATCGGTTTTTATATTGAAAGAAAATTCGTAAAATTCGATCCGACAGAGGGCTCTCCGCTTTTTCAGGTACTAAAGCTTATTTTCGGTGTTGCGGGTGCGATGATTATAAAATCGCTGCCCAAACTTATTGCGGAAAACAATCTTGCAGTTGACTTTATCCGTTACTTCCTTGCCGTGATTTTTGTAATTTTAATCTACCCTTTGATTTTTTCAGCGATCTCAAAAAAGCTCAACTTCAAATCGGGCTCCGGCAAAACCGAAACCGAAAAAAGCTTAACCGGAAACGAGAGTGACCAAGTCTGAATTTATTTGTATTAAAGTCAAAAAATTAGCCGCTTCCCGTTAATACCGCTTTATCACGGATTTTCTTTAACGTTAAATTTAATTAACAAATGCGAAAACTATTGACATTTTTTCACTCTTATGGTAATATTACAGTATAAGAAATATGTATGAAAAGGAGTTTTGATATGAAAGTTCGTATAGAGTTAAATACAATGTCGGATGTTACTGATTTCGTTTCCACTGTAACAGCTTTCCCGGGTCAGGTATATCTCAGTGACGGTAAACGTCAGCAGATCTGCGCAAAATCTCAGCTCGGTGCTATTCTCGCTAAAATGGAATGGGATGAGATTTACTGCATAAGTGACGAGGACATCAGCGGAAGTATAGTAAAGTGGATCGTCTGATCAGTCTCACATCAGCTTCTGTCGGATTTATGACGATATTAATACCGGTATGCCACTACGGTATATCGGTATTTTAATATACCGGAGGTTTTATTATGCCAAAAAATGCTCTGAAAGCTCCTTTCGGATTTTATAAGTCGCTTATCGAACAGATCAAAACCAACAAAAAGGCATTTGTCGTATTCCTTATACTGCGCCTTGCCGTTGTGCTTGTCATAATCCGCTGTATATTTGAAAAGCGTTATGAGTGCGTTTTTACCGGATGCCTTGCACTTCTTCTGTTACTTTTGCCGGCTTTTGTGGAAAAACAGCTGAAAATAGAGCTGCCTACCGTTCTTGAAACCATTGCGTACTTTTTCGTTTTCTGCGCTGAAATTCTCGGAGAAATTGCAAGCTTTTACACCCGCGTTCCGTTTTGGGACACAATGCTCCATACGACCAGCGGATTTATTTTTGCGGCTTTCGGGTTCTGTCTTTTCGACATTCTCAACACCAATAAAAAGTTCAAATTCGAGCTTTCGCCCGTTTTTCTGGCTTTGACTGCTTTCTGCTTTTCTATGACTGTCGGTGTGCTCTGGGAATTTTTTGAATTCGGAATAGATTATTTTTTCAACCTCGACATGCAAAAAGATTTCGTTATCAACCATTTCGGATCAATTAATTTCGATCCCAAAGGTCTTAACACTCCGATACTTGTAGACAAAATAGAAAAAACGGTTATCTATACGTCTGGCGGACAACAGTTTGTGGTTAACGGAGGTTATCTTGACGTAGGTATTTATGACACTATGAAGGACCTGATGGTAAATTTCGTCGGTGCTGTTGTTTTCAGCATTTTCGGTTTTATTTACGTAAAACAGCGCGGAAAAGGGGTAGTTGCAAGAAGCTTTATACCGGTACTGAAATCTTCGCTTGTGTCTTCTGAGACGAAAAGTAAGTCCGAAGCTTCCGAGGCGACCGATTTGGGTTCTGATAAAACCGCCGTTCAAAACTCTTCGGAAACCGACAGCAATGAAAAACATTCTGACCGGAGCCCCGACTCTCACAAAGCCGTTGTAACCGAAGAAAGCGCAGACAGAAAAGAAACGGAAAAGACCGGCTCTGCAATTGATTCCACAAAAAACGATGATACTGAACAAAGACGATGACCGGCAACGAAATTTTCCATAACGAAACTATCGGAAGTGAACTGAACCCGGAAACACTGAAGGTTCTGAAAACTCACAACAGGTAAAAATACAAAACCAATGTAAACACATATAACATTCAAAAAGGTACAGAACGCACAAAATGTTCTGTACCTTTTTCGTTGTAAAGTCGGGATAATTTAATTGGGAGGCATGGCATCACAGATTTCAAACCTGCTATCCCCATCAAGAGTTACTCTGAGATTTTTGTCGTTAAGGATTAAAACCGCCTCTTTTTCACTGATAATTCGGATTTCCGCCTTGGTGTGTATCTGCCACTTCATATCCTGAAGCTCTTTGCATACGACACGGTAAGCTTTTTTTGTTGCTTGTCAAAAACAAATTTTCTCTGGCAAAAGGTTACGTATCTACCGTAAACCTCGCTCATATCGACTGTCGCTTCCGATATTTCATCTCCGGTCTTTACATTTTTAATCAAAGCGCGTTTGAATATGTCCCGGCAGTTCTCCTCGGGTTTGCCGAAAACAAGAGTATTATGTCCGTCCGGCAGAGTCCGATAATACCGGTATCTGTCGCCGAAGGTGTCAAAATATGATGTATTCAGAAAAAGCTCGTGATCCCAGTCAGTCACACTCACAGAATCACTGAAAATCTCGTTGACCTTACTAAGATATTTCTCGTTTTCAGTCAGCAAAAATGCAAACGCAAGATCTTTTAACTTAGTGAGGTTGGTACGTTTTTCACCGTCATCCTTTGCCGCAGCGCAGTCAAGAAACGAGTCCGCTTTTCTAATACAAAATTGTGACATCATCTTCGCGTATTGGTCATCTTTTATCAGGCTTTTGATTTTACCGAGAGATTTTGTGCTTATCTGCATCGCAGGGTGAATATTTCGCCGGTTTACGGTCAGATCTTTAAGAATATCTTCCTCAGTCGGGTTTTCAAAAACCAGATATTTGAAAATACCGTCAAGCAGCCATTTGTCAGCTGTCTCGTCAAAATCCAAGTCTTTTTCCGGATCTGAATAAACTGTTAAATTTCTGCCGGCGCTGTCCTTCCGTATTTTTTACCGTTGTTTTCGTATCGGTCGATTACGTCCTGCGTAACTTTAACTTTTTTCCCTTTGTCCCGGAAAAATTTCACACCGTCTGCGAAAACGACTCAGTCTTCAAACCTTTCTTTCACTTTTTCAAAGTCCGAAACTGTTTCACTCCGGATAAGTCCTATTCTTTCGGTCCCGGGTTGCACGCTCGGATTTTTACTCGGATTTTTCATCTTGACTGTTCCTCACTTTCTTTTTTGTTTTTTTAATACATTTATTTCAGCCGCAAAACGATAAGTCATGCTACGGCTTTTTGTTTTTTTCTTTCTGTCGTTTTTTACAATATAAATTTATATCTGCTGAAATAGCGGAAATTTCTTTGTTTTTTACTGCGTGAAAACATTTTTATTAACACTTTCCGACAAAAAGCATAGATTAACACTGTACTATTTCTGAAAGGGATGACTCTAATGAAAATTGTTGTTTTGGCAGGCGGCAGAAGCCCTGAAAACGAAGTATCGGTCTGCTCGGGTTTTGCTGTTGCGAAAGCTTTATGTAGTTTGGGTTGTGAAGTAGCACTCCTTCACCCATCGCAGCTTCTTAAACCCGGCTACGACTGCTTTTTCAGCGATTTTAACGCTCTGTCCGACATTTTTTCGGAAAACCTGAAAAACGAAAACTTTTCGGAACACTATATATCGTTTGATGTACTGGCTTGCTGTTCAAAAAGCGATATGGTTTTTCTTGCGCTGCATGGTGGCGACGGGGAAAACGGCAGACTCCAGTCGGTCCTTGAAACCTACGGCATAAAGTACACCGGAAGCTCACCCGAAGCCTGTTTTTCGGCAATGGATAAAATCCGCTCCAAACAGATTTACGAACACGCAGGAATTTTAACTCCGCTTTACACGGTTTTCAGAAAAGGTCAGAAAAGGATTGCCGTGCCTCCCCGCTATCCGTGTGTTATCAAACCTGCAAACGGCGGTTCAAGTTTCGGAGTGACTATCGCATACAACCCATCTATGCTGATGTCCGCAATTGATCGCGCCCTTGAATACTGCGACACGGTGATAATGGAAGAAAAAATTACCGGAAGAGAATTTTCCTGCAGCGTTATAGGAGACCTGCCCGTCGCAGTTACCGAAATAATTCCCAAAAGCAGTTTTTTTGACTACGAAAGCAAGTATATCAGCGGAGCGGCAAGAGAAATAACTCCGGCACCGCTTCCCGAAGCACTTACCGTAAAAGCCAAAGCCACTGCTCTGCGTGCGCATAAAGCTCTCGGTCTGAATAATTTCAGCCGGACAGATATGATTTTAAGCGAAAACTCAAAACTCTTTTACACTCTTGAAACAAACACCTTACCCGGAATGACGGAAACAAGTATACTTCCAGCCGCAGCGGCTTACTCCGGACTCGATTTTCCTGCACTGTGCCTTAAAATGCTTACAAAATCAACTTAAAGAAAATTCACTCCTTACAGTATCTTCCTCGTAACCCGGAACAACTGAAATTGCTTTCCCGGGAAAAAACAAGGTGGTATCGTAGTTGTTGTAAGGGGATGCATATATTACCGTTTGACCGCTGACTGTAAGGTAACCGGCATACTCCTTGTTTACCGGTCCGTGATTGCCGCATATCAGGACTCCGCTGCCGGATATAAACTTTTCAGCCTGCAAATAAATATCCGATTCGGTTACGGAACTTCCGAGATATGTAATACGTTTTTCACCGCTGTAAATACTCAGTGCAATTACCGGATGAGCCGATCTTTCGACCTCACCCGCAACCGTTGTTTCCACCACGGTGTTACCGAAAGTCACACTTTCGCCTCTTTTGTAGATACTTATTTCAATACCAAGATCGAGTGAAATTATATTTTCGTAAACAACTGCCTCGTTTTCATTTTCCGGAAGCGGTAGCCACAGACGTTCAATGTGCTCGGTCATACTCAGGCGTTTGAGTGTGCCGATGTGAGCAGAATGATAGTGCGTCATCATAAACGCACTGATATCAGTAACATAATAATCTTCCTTTGCAGTTTCGGTTGCAAGCTCCGGTAAGGATTTTGAACCGTTACCTATATCTATAAGCATTGTTTTTCCGCCGGAAAAAAGGAGAAAGGTTTCAGATGTTTTACCGGCTATGTACTGAACTTTCACACGGTCTTCCTGTGCAATCTGCCAGACCTGTACCGACGACACAAAAACTACAGAAACCGCAACAAATGCTGCTATAACCGCCACCGGATTTCTTATCTTTGCTCGCCAATAGTAAACGAATATTCCGAAAAGCAGGATCAAACACGGTACAAACGTCGGATAGCCAAGCGAGACTGTCGTTGTGAAAGTGTCTGAAAGCGTTGCTGCCACTGTTTCGAAAAAATGATAAATTCCTTCTATTGCGGCGGCAATGACATAACCCGCAACCGGCACTCCTGAAAAAAGCAGTAACAGAATTGCAAGTACCATGGAAGCAAAAACCAGCGGTACGGCTATGGGATTGACAAACAGCGCAAAAAATGAAAATTCAGAAAAATACATTGAAAGCACAGGCACGGTAAAAAGCGAAGCACATACCGTTACAACCAAAGAATAAATAATTTTTCTTAACACCCTGAAAACTGATTTCATATCTCCGGCACGCGACAAATCAAGAGATGGTGCGGAAATTTTCTCTATGTAAAGCGCACAGAGCACAAGCCCGAGGGTTGCAAAAAAGGAAAGCAGGAAGCTGCACGAACATATAAGTCCTGTATCAGCAGTACAAATTATAACGGCTGAAATCATAAGACTTGTAAGCGGATCGCTTTTGGCTTTGGCAAACATCGAAAGCAGGCTTACTCCGAGCATTATTGCGGATCTCATAACTGACGGTGAAAATCCTGCAACTGCCGCAAAGCAAAAGGTTCCGATTAAAATAATAACGCTTTTGAGCTTTCTCGCAGTTTTCAGCCTGTCGGTAAAAAACATTATTATCGCCGCAAGTAATGAAAGGTGCATCCCGCTTATGGCAAGAACGTGTGAAAGTCCCAGATCCGACATATCACTTCTGAAACTTTCGCTTAACCCGTTTTTGTCACCTATAATAAGCGCTTTTATGTACTCCGCCGCAGTCGGAGACAGATTCTCCTCAAATACTCCGGCGGTTTTCTCTCTTACCGTGAATATAAGATATCCGACTCCTCTTTTTGATTCATTTGTTACGCTTTTAAAGCTGTCCGCACTTATTTCCGCTACAATCTTTTTTGACACTTGGCTTAGCTTTTCGCCAATACTTTTACCGGAATCGGGCAAGTTAAGTTTTCCGTCAAAAGTTACGGTATCGTATTCGGAAAAAGCGATTTCTCCCGAAAATTCTATATAGGCATTGCCGTTAACTTTTTCACCGCTGATTTCTTTTAACTCGGCAAAGTACATTGAGCCGAAATTTTCCCTATAAACAGTTTCCTTTATAACGGCTTTTATTTCAACGTTTTCATTGGAAACAGACACCGGTGAAGGCGCTCCGAAAAAAGCCGCAATAACCGACAAAGCAATGCACCCTGCCGCCAGGTACGGCAAAGGATTTGCTGTGAAAGAAATTTTTTTGTTTCTTAAAATCATATAGGCGGCATATAATAAAACCAGCGCACCGTACACCGCAAAATATACTGTATTCAACTTAAACAAAAACAAAGCCAAAAGGTAGACAAACGCAAGAAAACAAAACGGTCTGCAACAGAACGGAGTGTTTTCGATAGGCTTTGATAATTTTTCCAAAAGCTGCATCTTGTTTTCCTTTCGGCTTATTTATTTCGGAGGTTACCATGAAAAAAAGCTCTTGCAACAGAAAAATACTCGGCATTATCGGCGGAATGGGTCCACGCTCGGATCTCGCTTTTCTCGGAATGCTTCAAAGCAGGATTTCTGCCAAATGCGACGGAGACTACATTCCCGTGATTTACGACGGCAACTGCTGCCGTCCCGATCGCAGCGACTATCTTACCGGAAAAAGCGGCCGCTGTCCGGGAAAAAGTCTGCTGTGTTCTCTGAAAAATCTTGAAAAATGCGGTGCCACCGTAATTGTCATGCCGTGCAACACCGCCCATTACTGGTCCTTTCTGATAAGAAAAAACAAAAGGCGGAAAACCGTTTTTATCGATATGATTTCGGCGGTTACAAATTACTGTAAATCACGTAATCTGAAAAAAGTAACTCTTCTTGCGACTGCCGGTACATACGAAAAAGATATCTACCGCAAAGCTTTGCTTTCGGCAGGAATTGAATGCGTTTACCCAGATGACGAAACCCGCAAGTCCGCATCGGATGTTATTTCCGATATAAAATGCGGAAAAAAAGCCGATCTTGACTGCGAAGACGCATGCTTTTCAGAAAACAGTTGCGACGGAATTATTCTCGGCTGTACCGAGCTTTGTCTTGCTGATAAAAAACAGGACGACAGTGTTTATATCGACTGTCTTTCGGTACTCGCCGACAAAGTAGTAGAAACGTTCGGTAAAAAAATCAGATAAAATATTCAGTCGGTTAGATTTAACTGACAAATGTAACAATTTCGTATTTTCTATACCGGCTTGATTTATCTCTTGAATTCTTATAATTTAGCCTATATCTTTATATTTTATATTTTAGTTTAAATCTTAAAAAACAGTATCCGGAACACGCCGTTTACTGTTTTTGTTTTTTCGCTTATTTATTGTTTTCCGTTTTTAATATCTCTGTGTATAACCGAAACGCTCTCCCCTCCATCCCTCAGATGTGTGGCAAGCGCCTCAGCTATTGTGACCGAGCGGTGTTTTCCGCCTGTACATCCGATGGCTACCGTAAGCTGTCTTTTTCCCTCTTCTGAATAGAGCGGAAGAAGAAAATCTATCATATCACACAGTTTTTCAAGAAATGTTTTGGTCTTGGGCATCTCCATTACATATTCTCTTACCTCAGGATCAAGTCCGGTCAGATTTCTGAGCTTGCTGACGTAAAAAGGATTTGGAAAACACCGCACGTCAAACACCAGATCCGCTTCCTTTACGCTGCCGTTTTTAAAACCGAAAGAAATCACGTTTATGGTCAGACTCCTCTTTTTCTGATTTCCGCAGACATCCTGCATCTTCTCTCTCATCTGGTGAACGGTAAGATAAGTTGAATCTATTATGTAATCTGCCTTTTCGAATATATTTTCAAGAAGCTGTCTTTCCTTTTCTATAGCTTCGCTTATCGGTATATTGTATAGTGCGGAAAGAGGATGAATCCGCCTTGTCTCTTTGTAACGGTTCAGCAGTACATCGGAAGAGCAGTCAAGGACAAGCACTTTGCATTCATAGCCGCTCGCTTTCATAGACTCTACCTCTTCTTCAAGCGGCCTGAAATTTGACTCTCCTCTTACATCAATTATAAAAGCGACGTTGCTCTGTCGGGAACCGGTTTGCGCATAAAGTTCCGCAAACTTCGATATAAGTGCCACAGGCATATTATCAATGCAATAATAGCCCATATCCTCAAGCACACCCTGTGCCACACTTTTTCCCGAGCCGCTCATGCCCGTTACAATCAGATAACGCATTTTATTCCTTTGCCTTTCGCTTTCCGCTTTTTTTGCCGCTATACGGAATATACTCAACTTCTTCTTTCAGTTTAATTCCGCACTTTGCATATACTTTTCTTTTGACTGATCTTGCCAGTGCCTTAATATCAGCTGTTCTGCATAGACCTGTCGCATTTATAATGAAATTTCCGTGCTTGCCGGAAACCTGCGCACCGCCGACTTTATAGCCCTTCATGCCGCAAAGATCTATCAGTTCGCCCGCCGATTTTCCTCGGTAACAGATTTTTCCCTCTGACGGAGCCGGCTTTTTGAAATAACTTCCTGCGGATTTTACACCCATCGGCTGAGACTCTGTTCTTTTTCTTTTGTTTTGTTCAATTTTTTCCCTTATCTCGGTTTTACTGCCTTTTTTCACCGCGAAATAAGCACACAGCACGATCTCACCGCATTTTCCGACACTGCTTTTCCGGTAGGAAAAAAGCATACTGTTCCTGAAAATCATTTCGGTTTTTTTCAAGGTCGGTCTGTAAATCTGAAGGGCGACAAGATTGTCGCTTATCTCACACCCGAACGCCCCCGCATTTGAGCAAACTGCTCCTCCGACCGTTGCCGGAATGGAGCAAAGTCCCTCAAACCCCGAATATCCGAGGTTGAGCGCCGCAAGAGAAAGGGAAGGCAGCCACGTTCCGCACGTGGCGTAAAAAAACTCCTCCGCTTCTACTCTTGAAAAGAGTACTTTTTCCTCTTCGTTTCTCGGTTGCCGGATAACGCCAAGCGCCCTTATCTTGACCGTAGACAAAACGGTTCCGTAGAAGCCCCTGTCATCAAAAATCAGATTTGACGCATTCCCTATTACGATATACTTTCCGTGCTTTTCCGCCTCATTTACTGCCGCTATCAGCGTTTGAAGGTCGTAAGGCGTAACATAAAAGTCAGCCCTTCCTCCTGTGCCGATCGTCGATACAAGCGAAAGGGGGTAATTCCTGTAATATTTCAGACTTCCTTTATTTTGCATTTCATTTAAAAATTGCAAATATAAAGTATCCATTCGCACCGATTTCTTTCTGTTTTATTCCGAAGGCTGAAAAAATCTGATTTAAATCAGAACCGCACATTCTGACCGTAAAACCTGCTGTAAGTTTTGTCTGAATACAAGCAAACTGCAACTGAAAGGAAAACAATTACCATGCTGCCCTGATTTTTGCGCAGCCCGGCATATAGCGACAATCTGTACAGTCAAGGTGTATGACGTGAGATGAACAGTAGTCCTTAACGATTATTATTCAGCCGCAATGAATCTGTGAAAAACCTTTTTGCCCTTTCTGACTACAACGCCTTCTTTTAACTCATCTATACCTACCGAATAGTCAAAATCGCTTACTTTACTGTCACCTACCGTTATTCCGCCCTGGGTTATAAGCCTTCTCGCTTCACCTTTTGACGCAGCAAGCTTACCAAGAAGCATAAGATCGATTATATTTATACTTTTACCGTCGGTAAGTTCCTTTCCGACTTCTGTTGTCGGCATATTTTCAGAAGCTGCACCGGCTCCGAAAACCGCCTTTGCCGCAGACAATGCCTTTTCCGCTTCGTCTTCTCCGTGTATAAGTTTTGTTACCTCATAAGCCAGCTTTTCTTTGGCTTTGTTTATGCCGCTGTCGGTAAGCTTTTCGTACTCAGCTATCTCTTCAAGAGGCATAAATGTAAGAAGTTTCATGCATTTTATTACGTCTGCATCGCCTATATTTCTCCAGTACTGGAAGAACTCGTAGGGACTTGTTTTTTCAGGATCGAGCCAGACTGCTCCTTTTTCCGTCTTACCCATCTTCTTTCCTTCGCTGTTAGTAAGAAGATTGAAGGTAAGACCGTACACCTCAGCTCCTTCTTTTCTGCGTACAAGCTCAACTCCGCCGATAATATTTGACCACTGATCAGCTCCGCCGAGCTGAAGCTTGCATCCATAATCCTTGTAGAGCTTGTAGAAGTCATAGCTCTGCATCAGCATGTAATTGAGTTCAAAGAATGTCAGACCTTTTTCAAGTCTGCTTTTATAGCATTCAGCCGCAAGCATTCTGTTTACCGAAAAATGAACTCCGATCTCACGCAGAAAGTCAATATAATTCAGCTTAAGAAGCCAGTCTCCGTTGTTTACGAAAGTAGCTTTTCCGTCGGAAATGTCTATGAATTTTGACATCTGCTTTTTAAAACATTCGATGTTGTGATTTATGGTCTCGGGCGTCATCATTTTTCTCATGTCGCTTTTTCCGGAAGGATCTCCTATCATTCCGGTTCCGCCACCGAATATTGCTATCGGGTGATGTCCGTGCTGCTGCATGTGAGCCATTATTTTCATTTGCATGAAATGTCCTACGTGCAGACTGTCTGCCGTCGGGTCAAAGCCGATGTAAAACGTCACCTTTTCGGTTTCAAGCAGTTTTTCAACTGCTTCCGCATCGGTAGCCTGCGCTATCATTCCACGATCAAGAAATTCTTTGTAAAGTCCCATTTTTTTGTCTCCGTTTATATATTTATTTATTTTTATCTGTTTTATGACTCTTTTACCGAGTCCGGTTTTTTCCCGGCAGAAGCGAGCATCTCCCTTGCCGTGTTTTTCAGCGTTTCGGTTATTTCTATTCCGCCCATTATACGGGAAATCTCATTTACCCTCTCCTCACCGCACAGCTCTTTTACTTTTGTTTCGTTACGTCCGTCGGTTTCAACTTTTTCGATTTTGTAATGGGTGTCACCGAGAGCCGCTATCTGAGCAGAGTGAGTTATGCAGAACACCTGACTTTTTTTCGCAAGTTCTTTTAATCTGAATCCGATTTTCTGTGATGTCTTTCCTGAAACTCCGGTATCAATTTCATCGAATATCAGAGTCGATACCCCGTCGCAGTCTATAAGTACGCTTTTAAGCGCAAGCATCACCCTTGACAGCTCTCCGCCCGACGCCACCTTTGACAGTGGCTTTAACGGCTCGCCCGGGTTTGTCGATATCAGAAATTCGACCGCATCGCAACCGTTTGCCGAAAAACGTCTTCCTCCGGTTTCGCTTTCAAGCGGTGTCACGCTTACATAAAACTGTGCTTTGTCAAGATCGAGATATTTCAGCTGTGCGGTGATTTCCTCGGAAAGTCTTTTTGCCTCTTCTTTTCTGTTTTCACTCAGCCTGTCTGCACTGAGAGAGGCTTTTTTTACTGCCGCGGCAAGCTCCGATTTCAGCTCTTTTATTTTTGCTTCGGCACCTGTGACTGCCGACAGTTTTCTTGACGCTTCCTCACGGTATTCAAGAACCTTTTCCGTTGTTTCACCGTATTTTCGCCAGAGTCTTGAAATTGTTTCAAGCCGGGTTTCTATTCTGTCGATCTCAACTTCAGGATCGGTCTCGCTTATTTCCGAAAGCGCCAAGGCACTCTCTGCCATGTCTCTGAGTTCCAGCAGACAAACTTCCATCCGTTCGAGCGTTTTGTCTCCGTCAGGTACTACGTCGCTTATTCTTCTCATTGCGTCTCTTGCTCTTTTTATAAGCTCCGACGCCGAATTTCCGCTTTCGTCTCCGCCTTCAAGGCAAGCGTATATTTCACGGCCGCTCCGAACAGTCTTTTCGGAGTTTTTAAGTCTTGCCAGCTTTTCTTCAAGTTGTTTTTCTTCTCCGATTTTAAGCTTTGCCCCATCTATTTCTTTTATTTCGGCTGTGTATTTCGCTGTCAGGTACTCGCTTTCGCTTTCACTACGGCTTGCGGCTTTAATTTCTCTTCTGAGCCGCAGCATTTCAGCGTAATCGGCGCTGTATTCCTTTTTCAAGGCTTCGTTTTCCGAAGAAGCGTCAAGAAAATCAATATGTTTTTCCGGCATCAGCAGTTGCTGACTGTCATGCTGACCGTGTATGTTGAGAAGTATTTTTCCGGCTTCTTTCAAAGTACCGGCAGGACAAAGCGCCCCGCCTATTCTGGCTCTGGTTTTTCCGTCCTCGGTTATAACCCTCGATATATATATATTGCCGTCATCGTCCGGAAATATGTCGAGAGCCGCCAGTGCTTCTTTTGCTTTTTCCGGAAGGTCCCCGAATACGGCGGACACCGTGGCACTGTCCGCTCCGCTTCTTATCAGATCTCTGCTGCTCCTCGAACCGCAGACAAGAGCAACGGAATCGATTATTATTGATTTTCCGGCTCCGGTTTCACCTGTAAGCACGGAAAAACCCTTTGAAAACTGCACTGTTAGGTTTTTTATTACGGCAACATTTTCTATGTGTAATTCACTCAGCACTTTTCATACCGCCTTTTTTCCTGACCTTTTGAATTCTATGCCTGCTTTACGGCTGCATTTTTGCCGCACTTTACAAATGCTTCACAATCATTTTATGTTGAGTAGTCCCGAAAGTTCCATTGAAAACGTGCGGCAGGCTTCGGTAGAGCGGAGCACAAGCATTATTGTATCGTCTCCGGCTATCGTTCCGATTATTTCAGTCCAGCCCATATTGTCAAGCGCAGCCGCTGCCGCCTGAGCCATACCGGAATAGGTCTTTACCACAACTATATTTCCTGCATGATCGACTCCGTTCACCGTCTCACGCAGTATATTCAGGTATTTGACTGAGGTTGTCAGATTTTCCTGTCCTGAGACAACGTACTTGTATACACCCAGTCCGCATGAGACTTTTGTCAGCCTCAGCTCCCGTATGTCTCTTGAAACCGTTGCCTGTGTCACGCTGTAACCCTGTTCCCTTAACTTATCGATAAGCTGTTCCTGGGTTTCCACCGTGTTTTTTGATATTATGTCAAGTATCGCTCCGTGTCTGTTCTGTTTCATTTGAGTTTGCCTCCCGTTTGTATCCCGATTATGCCGTTTACTTCGGTTTAAACCGACTGTAATTATTATTTACATCTGACTTTTTTTACGGAGAACCTCGTAAAATCCGTCTTCTTTGAGTTTTATCATTCTCAGACTCCGTCTGCTTCTGAAAACCTCAGCTTCGCTGCCCGATTTCAGCGTCAGCGGTTCTCCGCCGTCGACTGTAAGCATACATTCCGGGCTTTCCGCGGTCAGCGTAAGTCTGCTGTCCGGCGCAAACACAAGCGGCTTTGCCCCCAGCGCCTGCGGGCATATCGGAGTTACGCATATACATTTAAGCCTCGGGTCTATCACAGATCCGCCCGCCGACATCGAATACGCTGTCGAACCTGTCGGAGTTGCGATTATAAGACCGTCGCCGCGGTACTCGTTTACTGTATTTCCGTTGCATTTGAGCGTTATTCTTGTCATGTGCTTGTTTTTCGCATGAAAAACAGCATCGTTAAGCGCATAATATGATTTGCCTTCAGCTCTTACCGTAAGCATCATCCGCTCTTCTTCACGGTAATTTCCTTCGAAATACCCGCCGAGCAGTTCAATTTCCGAATCGTCGAGTTCAGCCATATATCCAACTCTACCAAGATTAATGCCTATCATCGGGACGTTATGGTTACCGGCAAGGTGCGCCGCACGCATAATGGTTCCGTCACCGCCGAGAACGGCTATTACGTCGGCATCTTCCGCTCTTTCCACCGTTTTTCCGCCGTACCCGTTTACAACCTCGGTAAGCGCCCTTCGGTATTTCCCGCTTTCGTCTTTTCCTTTACCGACAAAAATATAAATTTTTTTCATCAGTTTTTCCTCTCCTGTGAGATGCAACATCGTATTATCAAACTGTTTGCAAAGAACTCCGGCACCTTAGCCTGCAGTTCAGGGTCTCCCGTTACCGGATATTCTGTATATTTTGTAAAACACGTCTCTGCCTACTGTTTTTTACTTCCGGAAATTTTACCCACAACTTATTTTATGTAAAAATCCTTTCGGTAAGCTCTGAAAGCGGCACCGCTTTTTCAGCGTCACAGCGATATGAAAAAAGCGCAAGATATTCGGTATTACCGTCGCCGCCCTTCACCGGTGAAACGCAAAGGTCTGCCGGCATAAATGAATTTTCACTTGCCGAAAGCAATACCTTGTTTACGGCTTCCTTGTGAAAGAAGGTATTTTTTACAACTCCGTTTTTTCCTATACACTCCTTGCCGCATTCAAACTGTGGCTTTATCAGGGAAATAAGCAGTCCGCCGTCCTTTAAAACCTTGCCGACGGCGGGAAGTAACGCAGTCTGGGAAATGAAGCTTACGTCCATTACCGCAATGTCGCACTTTTCTCCGAGAGTTTCTTCGGTCAGATTTCTGGCGTTGAATTTTTCGATATTCACAACACGGCTGTCAGATATCAGTTTCGGGTGCAGTTGTCCGTGTCCGCAATCGACGGCGTAAACTTTACACGCCCCGTGTCTGAGCAGGCAGTCGGTAAAGCCGCCGGTAGAGGCTCCCACATCGACGCACACTTTTCCTGTTACTTCGACGCCGAAAACGTTTATCGCTTTTTCAAGCTTCTCTCCTCCCCTTCCGACAAAAACCGTGGAGGTACCTTTCAGCTCAACCTCGTCACCATACGTTATTTCAAAGGAACTTTTCAGTACGTTTATTCCGTTTACATACAAAAATCCGTTTTTTATGTCGGCTGCCGCTTTTGTCCGGCTTTCACTGTAACCGTTCAGATGCAAATACAAATCGGCTCTCATACCGATCTTTCCTTCAGCCAATCGGCAAGCATGCAAAGATTTGCATTATTTTTATACCCTTTAAGTGCGTTTTTGGCTTTTTCGGTAAGCTCGCTTATATAATCCCTGCACTGACTTTCGGTCATAAAGCTGAGATATGTGGTTTTGTTTTCCTCCTCGCCTTTATCAAGAAGGTCATCAACCGCCTGAAAAGCAAGTCCTGTATTCAGTCCGTATTCCCTTGCCGCTTTTATGTCGTTTTCATTGCCTGACGCGGCTATCACTCCCATTACCGCACTGCACTCTATAAGCGCTCCTGTTTTGAGAGCATTCATTTTTCTGTGCTGAATTTCAGAAAGCCGATTTTTTTCTCCCGCAAGATCTATCTGCTGACCGCCTATCATTCCTCCTATTCCCGCTTTTCGGGAAAGCTCGGATATCGCCATAACCTTTGCGCTGTCACCGATAGACTCTGCTTCTGCTATAACCCTGAACGCTTCGGTAAGCAGGGCGTCACCCGCAAGCAATGCAGTAGCCTCTCCGTATGCTTTATGACAGGACGGCTTACCGCGCCTGAAATCGTCGTTATCCATACAAGGAAGATCGTCATGTATCAGCGAATATGTGTGCACAAGCTCGACTGCCACTGCAAGCGGCAGGGCTTTTTCTTTTCCTGCGCCGAGCATAGCGCAAAATTCAAAGGTTATCGCCGGTCTTATTCTTTTTCCTCCGGACATTGCCGAATAAAGGCACGCTTCGGTCAGCACACCGGTATCTTCATCCTTTTCCGAAAATATTCTCGAAATTTCCCTGCCGGTATCCTCAGAGTGAGCTTTAAGTATTGTCGCCGTAATGTCCATTAAGTTCACCGCTTTCTCCGAGATTGATTACAGTCTGCCTTGCCGTATCCAGCTGTTTTTTGCACTCACGTATAAGTTCCACACCTCTTTGGTACAGCTCCATCGATCTGTCAAGAGAGGTTTTTCCGTCCTCAAGGATCTTCACCGTTTCCTCAAGTTCGGTTATCGCATTTTCAAAGCTGATTTTTTCTTCCGGTGCCTCATTTTTTTCATCAGCTGATTTTTTGGCTTTACCGGAGGCACGCGGCTTACGGGTTTTTACCGGTTCGCTCTTATTTTCTTCGGTTATCATTCCGTTTTTTTCCGTTACATCGCCGTTTTTTTCCGGAGTTTCCTTTTCTGAGGAAAAGGTTTCCGTTAAGTTTTCCGAAATATTTTTTTCCACTGATTTTTCCTCACTGCGTGACTTTAATTTTCGGTTACGACGGTTTTTGCATCAGGCCGGATATCTGTAACCGTTGCACCGAACTCTCCGTCACTCATTTTAACCGTTATTTCTTTGCCTTTGAATGTTTCCGATACTTTTGTTATAACCTTTCCCTCTCCGTCAAAGACGGCACCGTATCCTCTTGAAAGCACCGAAAGAGGGCTTAGCGATTCGAGTTTGCCGCTCAGCGCAGAAAGCTCTGCGCCGCAGTCTTTGAGTTTACGTTCCACCGCAGTCATAAACGCCTTACGGACTAATTCTACAGGTTTTCTTTTTTCTTCTATCATATCGAGCGGCGAAAGCATTACTTTTTTCTTCATACAGTTTTCAAGCCTTTTATTCAGATCAGCTATTTTATTTCCGACTGCTTTTGTCGCCGCACCGTACCAATTATCTATCCTATTCAGAATATCTGCTTTCTGCGGAGTTACCAGAACTGCAGCGCCGGTAGGTGTCGCAGCCCGTACAGAGCAGACAAAATCGCATATTGTGAAATCGGTTTCGTGCCCTACCGCCGAGACGAACGGAATCCGGTATCTGACGATTTCCCTTGCAAGAATTTCGCTGTTGAACGCCCACAGATCCTCGATCGAACCTCCGCCTCTGCCGATTATAACAACCTCGGCTTTTTCGCTCTGCCCGAAGTATCTCACTCCTCTGACGAGCGACGCTTCTGCTTCAATTCCCTGAACTGTTGCCGGATAAAGAATTATTTCGGCTAACGGCCATCTGCTTTCTGCGGTTTTTATAATATCCCTTACCGCCGCACCCGTGGGTGAGGTTATGACTCCTATCTTCGTAGGGTAACCGGGAAGTTTCTTTTTGTAAATGTCGGAGAAAAGCCCCTCCGATTCCAGCTTTTTTTTCAGGCGCTCATACGCTTCGTACAGCGCTCCTACGCCGTCCGCTTCAAGCTCCGAAACGACGATCTGATAAACCCCTCCGGCTTCATAGACCGTAAGTCTGCCGGCGGCAACAACCTTCATTCCGTTTTCCGGTTTGATTTTCAGGTTTGATGCGCTACCGGCAAAAATCACCGCTTTGATTACCGATTTTTCATCTTTCAGGGAGAAATATATGTGACCTTTGGTATGCCTGACGCAGTTTGAAATTTCACCCCGCACCTTCAGATTCCCGAAAACCGGAACTGATGAAATGATTTCCTTTACGTAACCGTTTATTTCGGAAACGCTGTGAACCTTTTCGGTAAACAATCTTTCAAAATCACTGCTCAAAGTTACTGACCTTTCATGTATCTGCTTCTGCACAAGAGTGCAGTGCCCATTGCGTTGTCGCCGGAATACTCAGGACCGGCAAAACCGCAGGCATATTTTTCTGACAGCTTGTTTGCGATCCGACGGCATGACATTACTCCTCCTGCATACAGAATCGGTATTCCGGGATACAGCGAAAGAAGATTTTCACTTAATCTGTCGACGGTTTTTCCGACTGCATCAAGTGTAAACGCCGCAATTTCTTCTTTCGGCACACCTGAGCCGAACATCTTGGAGGCGGTATTTTCAAGACCTGCAAAATTGCAGTCAAGATCTTTTACCGAAATTTTTATCCCCTTCGACGCCGGAACTCCCTCAGCCATTTTTTCAAGCATGCTTCCGCAGGGAAATCCGAGTCCGAGCATTACGCCGACACGGTCGATCAGCTGTCCGGCGCAAAGATCAAGCGTACCGCCTATCTGTTTTATGACACCGCCTTCGTACAGAAGCACCTCGGTGGTTCCGCCACTGACGTGAAAAGCCGCAAAACGACCGTCTTCCATTTCTGTCAGCTCCCGGAAAGAAGGAACGACACTTCCGTCACAAAAATAAGCCGCCGCTTTTACATGCCCCGCCTGATGTGAAAACGGATAACTCTGTACGCCCGCCGCAGAAGCTATACTTCTTGCAACGGAAGCACCCGCAAGAAAGCAAGGCATATAGGAGCCTTCGACATCACGCGGACGGAGGCTGTAACCGACAGCTGTCGGGCAAACTTCTCCTAATTCTTCCATTATCTCCGGCAGTGCCTTTACGTGTTCAAAAAGAGCCTGACTCTGTCTCAGACCGAGTTGCCCTTCTGCCACCGGCAAAAGACGTCTTACGTTTCTGACCGGGTTTCCGTTTTCGTCGCAGACCGCCGCCGAAGTTCTGTAATTTGAGGTATCGATTCCGAGAAAATATTTCATTCCCTCGCTTTACCGCAAGACTGTAATTTCACAGCCTTATTCCTTTCCGCCTTTAAGTCCCTTTTTCTCCGCCACGGCATTTAGTATGCCGTTTATGAATTTCGGGGCTTTTTCATGATCGTAAAGCTTGGCAAGTTCCACCGCCTCGTTTATCGATACGTTAAAAGGTACCGAGTCATCGTAAAGCATTTCAAATATTGCCAGCCTCATTATCGAAAGCGACACAGGCGATATTCTTGACAGTTTCCATCCCTTGGAATTTTCGGATATGAGCACGTCGAGTTCATCCTTTTTTTCCGACACTCCCTTCACGGAACGGAGTATGTATTCGTTTGGCACAAAGTCCTGTGCTTCTGCCGTTTCACTGATAAGTTCATCCGGGTCCTTGTCATTCTGCACTATCATCTCATATACGAGTTTGAATGCGCATTCTCTTGCCTGCCTTCTGTTCATAATGTTATCCTTCGGTAAGTATTTATTCTTTTATATTATATATTATAAAAGTCGGTTTGTCAATATCAATCCTGAATTTGTATGCAATTTAATGAATAATAATCACGTTGAGAAATTCCCGGATTTTTCGTTTTTTAACTGAAACTTGTACAATTTATCGATTTTTTTAAAAAAAACAGTTTTCTATTGAATTATGCGGTGAAATATGTTATATTATTAACGTAGTGTGTAAGCTATACATTCTCTGCCGTAATCAAACGTGAGGTAAAAAAAATGAACGGTTTCATAAAAATAAATCCATGGATATACCATCTTCCGCCGCCGGTTCCCGAATTCGGTGCGGGAGTTACGCTTGTCATCGGCGTCAATAACTTTCTTATCGACTGCGGAGCGTTTGATTATTCAGTCAGCAAATTTCTCGTTCCGGCACTTAAAGCCATAAAATATGACCTTAAAGATATAGATTATCTTCTTTTTACACATTCTCACCCTGATAACGCCGGCGGTGTGCACAAGCTAAAACAGCTTGCTCCGCATATCCGGGTCATGACCTACGGTTATCAGACAGACAGATTAAAAAATCCTTCCTACTACATGCTCGGTCAGTGGTCGGAATTTCCCGATTACGCCCCGCCATACAGAGAATTACGGGGCATACTTGCAGACGGAACAGTCGATCCGGAAAACCGGGTATTTTCCGATCTGAAACCGATAATCTCCTCAGGACATACAATCGACTGTGTAAGCTGGCACCATACAAAAAGCAATACCCTGATATGCGGAGATGCCGTTCAGGGAGCCGGAACCGACGAAACCGGCATCGCCTTTTTCACTTCTCTTGAACTGTACAGAAATACCCTTTCAGACCTTATAGAGCTCGCTCCCGAAAACCTGCTGCTCGGCAGAGACTTCAGATCTGCTCCGAGCGTTATTCAGGGGCAGGATAATGCCATAAGCGTACTTGAGGACAGTTTCAAGTTCACCGTCGAATATTCCGCTTTTATCGAGAAATACGCAAAATATTCAAGAAGAAAGAAAGAAATGCTGGATGTCGCCGAAGTCGCCAAAGCTTATTACGAAGGAAAAAAAGAACCGCAGTATCTCGGTTATACCATGCAGACTTTCAGCCTTTACATCAAAGCTAAAAAATAGTTATTTTTTACATTTATATGTAAACTTCCGACATCTATATAAACTTGATTTTTGATCCCGGTTATGGTATAATTAGCGGTGTTAAGTTTACTGCACCTTTAGCTCAGATGGTAGAGCAACTGACTCTTAATCAGTGGGTCCAGGGTTCGAGTCCCTGAAGGTGCACCACAAAAAGCCTTGGCCGCTAAGCGGCTGAGGCTTTTGTTTTTTCATAGCGTCACTACGGCTTTCGGGTGGTTATCAGCAACTGAAAATAGTGCTGTTTTCTTTTCACAAACGGAACTACTGTTAAATACCCAAACAGTTGTAAAGTTAACCGTAACCTGAGCTGAAAATTCAGAATAACCGTATGTCTGCGCTTGACTGTATATTTTTGCTACCCGTTAAATAAAAACAAAATCAAGAGAGGTACAAAATGAAGATTCAGGAAAAAATCCTCATGGACAGGCAGGGACTGGAAAAATACGGACCGATCAATATTGTTGCATTCGGTGACAGTGTCACCCACGGCGCAGTCGGTCCCGGCGAAATCGACTACGAAAGCGTTTACTGGAACAGGCTACGGAAAAAAATCGTTTCCGTCCGAAATTATGTGCCTGTCAACGTCATAAACGCCGGAATCGGCGGCACAACCGCCGCTCTTTCGGTTGAAAGAACGGAAAATCAGGTGCTTGTACATAACCCGGATCTTGTAATTGTATGCTTCGGGCTTAACGACGTTTGCGGAACGCTTAAAGATTACACCGATTCGCTTGAAAAAATTTTCGGAAAATGCAAAAAAAGCGGTACACTTACCGTTTTTATGACTCCGAATATGCTTAACACATATGTGGCAAACGACACCGAACCGATGTACAGGGATTACGCAAATCTGACTGCGCAAATCCAGAACGGCGGCAGAATGGATGAATTCATGAACAGCGCCTGCGATATTGCACGCAGTATGGATGTAACCGTTTGCGACTGTTACGCAAAATGGAAAGCTCTTGCCAAAACAAAGGATACAACTCTCCTTCTTGCCAACCGCATAAATCATCCGTTAAGAGAAATGCATTCTTTGTTTGCCGACAGTCTTTTTGATGCGGTTTTCAAAGACACTCCGTTTTCGGAATCAAAAGACGAAAGCACCATGTACAAACAAAACGATGATAAGAAAGGAGATCATATATGATTTTCACCTCTCCGGAAGACGCAAATATTTTAAGTGAAAAAAAGCCGGCACAACGTTTCGAGGAAGCCTATCCCCTCGGAAACGGATGGCTCGGCGCAATGATTTACGGAAAAACAGACCTTGAAACAATCTCCCTTAACCACGATACCCTTTGGAGCGGTTATCCGCGGGGAGATAAAACAAGAGGACAGCTTTTTGACTCTCTTCAAAAAGCAAAAGAGGCGGTCAGAAACAAGGATTATCTTCTTGCGGACCGTGAGATTTCCGATAATTTTTCCTGTTATGCTTCTGCAAGTTATCTGCCGATGGGCAACCTTGAAATTGCGTTTGACAAAAACAAACCTGCTGAAAAAACCGGTAATTACCGCAGAATTCTCGACCTGAAACGTGCTTTTTTTACATCAACCTACCGCAAAGGCGACCGACTTTTCAATATATCAGCTTTTGTTTCCGCCCCGGACAAGGCGCTTTTTTACAAAGCTGAGTGTCTTGGCGGAAAAACCGACCTCGATATAACGCTCACCTCTCAGCTGTGGTCAAAAACCGAAACTGACTTTTCTTCTCTGAAAATTCTGCCGGAACTGAGTACGGCAAACATATATCTGTCAGGTCAGGCGCCTGTTAACTCCCAACAGAACATAGAGAGAACAGACAGATCAAGCGTCTACGGCAACGGCTCGGCAGAAGAAAACGGTATGAAATTCATGTGCGCAGCATCGATAAAGTCCGACGGGAAAATATCTCTTTCCGGAAACTGTATTTCAGTAAAGGATTGCACCTATGCGGAAATACGTCTGACTGCCGAAACTTCGTTTGCGGGTTACGCCAAACACCCGTTTTTAAATGGAAAAGACTGCATTTCAGCTTGCATGGAAATGCTTGAAAAAGCTAACGCAAGGAATTTCGAAGATGCGCTGAAAGTACATATAAAAGATTACGGAAAATACTATTCAAGAGTCAGTTTAAGCACGGGAAGCAACAGAAAGACCGGTAAACCTACATCGGAAAGACTCATTTCCTTTTCAAAAGGAGAGACAGACTCCGCTTTGCCGGTTCTTCTGTTTAATTTCGGAAGATATCTGACAATATGCGGTTCACGCCCCGGTAGCCAGGCAATGAACCTGCAAGGCATCTGGAACGATAAATTCTTTGCTCCGTGGCACGCAAATTACACCGTTAATATCAACACCGAAATGAACTATTTCCCGACTCTTGCGGTTAATCTTGCGGAAATGCAGGAGCCGCTGAACGACCTTATTACAGAGCTTTCCGAGAGCGGTAAAATCACAGCCGAAAAGTTCTATCACGCAAAGGGCTGGGTTTGTCACCACAATACCGATATCTGGCGTCATACTCAGCCGGTTTCGGGCATGGCGGTTTATCTTTTCTGGAACATTGCCGGAGCATGGCTTTGCCGACACCTTTACGATTACTACCTTTACACGCTTGATAAAGCTTTTTTAAGAGAGAAAGCTTATCCCGTAATCCGTGAAAGCGTCAGATTTTACCTTTCACAGCTTGCCGATTCCGACGACGGTTACAGAATTATTTTCCCTTCCACCTCACCCGAAAACCGTTATAAATATCAAGGCGGCCTGACTGCCGTTTCCGAAACCACCGAAATGACAATGGCGGCAGTGCGGGAGCTGTTCGGAAATTATCTCAGCATTCTTTCGGTGCTCGGAATAAGCGATGATCTGACGGAAACTGTTAAATCTGAGCTTCCGAAACTTCGTCCGACAATGACCGGCAAGGACGGAAGGATTCTCGAGTGGTACGGCGAGAAGGAGGAAAGCGAGATTCATCACCGACACATTTCACATCTGTATGCACTGCACCCCGGAAACGAAATCACCCCGTTCAGGACTCCGGAACTTGCCGAGGCATGCAAGAAAACTCTTGCTGTCCGCGGTGACGAAAGCACGGGCTGGAGTATAGCATGGAAAACCAACATGTTTGCAAGACTCTGCGACGGAGAGCACGCCATGTCGCTCCTCAGAATCCAACTGCGTCCCTGCCTCAACACCGGTGTCAACATGAAAAACAGCGGCGGAACATACCCGAATATGTTCTGTGCTCACCCGCCTTTTCAGATTGACGGAAATTTCGGCGCAACTTCCGCCGTCGCAGAAATGCTTCTGCAATCTGACAGTGATACGGTTTACCTGCTTCCTGCTGTGCCTGCTGAGTGGAAAAACATTTCGTATAAAGGTCTTTGCGCAAAAGGCAAGCGTACTGTTTCATTGAAAAAAGAAAACGGAAAAACAGTATTCTGCAAAATAACAGGAAGTGCGCCGGATAAAATTTTCCTTGAAGGCAAGGATATTACCCATCTTTTCGTCAAGACTTCAAATGCTTTGGTTTTTACGGGAAATATTTGAATACGGCAGAAAGTGTTTACCGTTTTTCAGGTAACAGCAAATCGTTTTACGATGTTTTTCATTAAGACCTTTTCTGATCTGATTTTTAACTTTCCTAAGTCATCAAATTTATTCATACATAAAAGGGGCTGAGTCATTAACTTAGCTGAAAAAAGAAAAAAGCGGATGCTTTTTACCGAAAGGTATTGAGTATCCGCTTGCTTTGTTGTATAATTTAATTGCTAAAAAAACCTACAAGAAAGCGA
>CALXUV010000069.1 GCA_944391815.1 uncultured Clostridia bacterium
TTCCAAGAAATCTGCTAATGATTGATGAAAACTGTTTCGAAGCGGTTGATTTATCCGATAAATTTTTTGGAAATAAAAAATATGATTTGGCAATAAGCATGGAAGTGGGAGAGCACTTGCCAGAAAGTGCAGCAGATACTTTCGTAGATAATATTTGCAGTCAGGCGGATACTATTTTGTTTTCGGCGGCTCATCCGGGACAAGGCGGTGATGATCACATTAATGAACAACCGCAAAGTTATTGGGTTAGTAAATTTGCAAACCGGGGATACGAAAAAATTGAAATTCGGGAGATTTTTAAAAATGATTTAAAGATAGAATCATGGTATCGTGATAACATGGTTCTATTTGCTAAACACCATGGCGATATTTTACAAGAAAAAGTCAAACAGTATTTAAATACGAGGGGGTAAAATTTGGATATAATAAATAAATTTCGCAAGCACCAATTTTTGTTTCAGCAACTTGTGCATCGTGATTTCACAAAAAAATACAAACGAACAATTCTGGGCATTGGTTGGAGTATGCTATCCCCCCTGCTTACGTTGTTTGTGATGAATATTGTATTTTCGTCTTTGCTTGGCTCGGATATCCCACATTACACAATTTATCTGTTTTCAGGACAACTTGTGTATTCATTCTTTAATGAATCGACCAATCAGGGTATGACCTCATTGTTAGATAATGCTGAAATCTTTACAAAAGTAAATGTACCTAAGTATATGTTCTTATTCTCAAAAAATGTATCTTCTCTAATCAATTTTGGATTAACCTTGATTATTTACTTCATTTTTGTTATCGCGAATGGTATTCCGATAACATGGAAGTTTATTCTACTAATTTATCCTATTGTCTGTCTGGTTGTATTTAATTTAGGGATGGGACTGATTTTGTCCGCATTATACTTGTTTTTTCGAGATATTCAGTATTTATACAGCATTTTTACCTTGCTTTTGATGTATATGTCAGCAATATTTTACGATATCGATGCTTTCCCGCAGATTGGCCAAAATTTATTTCTGTTAAACCCAATCTATCTATATATTCGATATTTTCGAAAAATTGTGATAGAAAATACAATTCCGACACTGGAATTTCATTTGCTCGCGGCAGCATATGCAATAGCTGTTTTTGCAATTGGCAGTTGGATTTATAAAAAGAAGAATCATAGTTTCCTTTACTATGTGTGAGGTTTGAAATGGAATTTGCATTAAAAGCAGAAGATGTATCGATTCGTTATATTACGGGTGACTTTAAAGACATTGGTATCAAAGAGTATGTAACAAGGAAATTATCACATAACTATCATGTCAAGGAATTTATGGCAGTTGATGGAGTGTCCTTCGAATTACAAAAGGGAGATATGCTGGGCATCGTTGGCACAAATGGCGCAGGAAAGTCTACGCTTCTTAAAGCTGTAGCAGGCATCATGGAACCAACAAAGGGGAAAATTATTGCAAATGGTGAAGTCGCTGCATTGCTTGAGTTGGGCAGTGGCTTTGATGGAGATTTGACAGTAAAAGAAAACGCATATCTGCGTGGTGCAATGCTGGGTTATACCAAGGAGTTTATGGATCAGACTTATGACCATATCATTGATTTTGCGGAGTTGCGTGAATTTGAGAATAGGCCTTTTAAGCAGTTATCCTCTGGCATGAAATCTCGGCTGGCTTTTTCTATTGCCTCGCTTGTAAAACCAGATATTCTTATTCTTGACGAAGTGTTGTCGGTAGGTGATGGTGCTTTTCAGGAGAAAAGTGCAAAGAAAATGCGAGAGATCATCTCGCAAGGAGCAACTACCATTTTGGTTTCGCATTCACTCGAACAAATCCGACAGTTGTGTAACAAGGTGTTATGGCTTGATCACGGCAGACAAATTGCATTTGGTGATGTCACAGAAGTATGCAATCAGTATGAAAGATTTCTGAATGAAGAGAGGCAAATTGAAATGCCCATGCAGACAGAAAAAAAACAACATAATTCTGTGAAGAGTAATCAGAAAAAACAAGTATTTAAACCATTGACAATAATTGCATCAGCTGTTATGGCTGCATTTGCTGCATTTCTCGTGTTTTTAATCGGAACGAATCTTTATTCGCCAAGTAATCAGGCACAGGATACAATCACAATTTATTCGGAAAGTACGGAAAAAAGCGTAACCTATCGAGGTGCCTCTGTAGATGGCACATGGTATAGCCCGTGGGATAATGTATCAGATTACGGAAATTGGGTGTTTGATGAACAACAAGCAACATATACTGCAACTGATGATACCCCACTTGTTGTAGAAATTCCTCAGGGACAAGAGCGAACCGTTACATTTAATGTCGGTCCTGATGAGGGTAGTGTTCGTGTAGAAATCGGAGAGGAAACACTGTATTTTGATTTGAACCAACCGGAAATGGTTGAATTAGGCTTGCCCTTCGATTTGCCAGCAACAAGTCAAGCTACAGTGAACAATCATTTGGTGTTAACAATATCGATGGTTTTATTCGTGTTCTTTTTTATTCTATTTTTTGTTATATCTAAGAATGCAAATAATTATCAAGCAGTACAAAAAGATAGAGAAGTATGGGGCGATGTTTTACGTATCATTTGTTGTTTTATTATTATATTATTGCATAATACCTGTAATGTTTTTGAAACATTTACAGATGGACACACAGATATATTGTTTGTGAACGCCTTTACCGCTTTTGGGGTACCATGTTTTTTTATGATTTCAGGAGTGTATTTACTTCGAAAGCCAATTTCTATTTTGGATACACTCAGGAAAAGGATACCTAAAATTGTAGTACCTACTTTGTTTTGGGGAATTATCTATATAGCGGCTTTTGGTGACGTCCAATTGTTGAATTTTGTAAAGTTGATTTTTCAAAATCAAGAGGCCCATTTATGGTTTATGTATAGCCTGTTTGGTATTTACATGCTATTACCGTTTATCTCAAAGCTGTATAGTTCAATTTCCTTACAAGCAAAACTATATCTAATAATACTATTGTTGGTGATTCCTACGGCTTTATATGACAGTTCTAAGCTACTAAATGTTTGGATTCCGAATCCGACATTCGCTATTTTTTGGCCAGACTTAGGGCTGTTTATTTTAGGCGGATTGCTATGGGATTTGAGAGATAAGATTGTTAATAAGCCTAGATACATTTTTGCTATGACATTCTTATTAGGGCTGTTCATTACGATCTTTGGAACAATTTATATCTCTGATTTCACAGGTTCTGCAAATAAAGGTTTCATTAGTGCAATAGGAAGCACAGGAAATGTGTTGATGGCAGGCTCGTTATTTGTGTTTATACTGTCATTGGAAGGAATATTTCAAAAAATAATGAATCAGAATGTTCGAAAAATTGTATATTACATGGGCTCTGCAACGATGGGAGTGTATCTGATTCATATCATATTTTTAAGAACACTGAACAATACAGTAAATTCGATGATTCCTTTGTTCAGCAATTCGGGCTCACTGGTGCAAATGATATTGAGTGCATTGGTGTATTTTGCAATAAGCATAGTTGTATGTGTTTGTGGAGCAAGAATTAAAATTTTTAAAAAGTTATTTTAGTTGCTTCAAATTAAAAAGGAGAGAATAACCTTTAAAAATTAATCCCAAAATGAAGATAAGGTACAATATTTTTCGCAAATAAAAAATGAAAAAGAGAGACATGGTTTTCAGATCTCTGGTAGAATGAAGTTGCGACACACTATTCTGAAAGGAGACAGCAAACCATGTCCGAGAAGATTGTACAGCTAAACGAAGAAGTAATCAAGGAGCAGTTCAAGGCACTTGTGCGAGGCAGCGTAGAGGAAACGCTCAACGAACTGCTGGAGGCTGAGGCAGAAAAGTTGACCCGTGCAGCCCGGTATGATCGTAACGATCAGCGCTAGAGCTACCGCAGCGGTCACTACAGCCGCAACCTAACCACCACTTCCGGAGATGTTACCCTGAAGGTGCCTAAGCTCAAAGCCATCTCTTTTAAAACTGCCATTATCGAGCGGTATCGCCGCTGGGAGAGCAGTGTGGAAGAGACTCATATTTGGCCGGCGTATCCGTCCGGCGTGTGGAGGACATCACCGAGGCCTTCTGGGGCAGCAAGGACTTTCCCTTCACCATCAGTGAGCTAAGTGAGAAAGTGTATGTCCACATTGAGGATTGGCGGAACCGTCCTCTGCAGGGCGGATGCTATCCGTATGACTATGTGGATGGGATCTACCTGCGTCGTAACTGGGACGGAGAATTTGAAAATGCAGCCATTCTTGTGGCAATTGCGGTCAATGAGGACGGATACCGTGAGGTTTTGGGCTCCGTCGAGGGCATGAAAGAGGACAGGCCAGCTGGATCAGCTTCTTCCGGTGGCTGCGCGGACGTGGTCTGGACGGCGTGAAACCCATCGTTGGAGACAAGTGTCTTGGTATGCTGAAAGCCGTGGGCGAAGTGCTTTCTGAGGCCAAATACCAGTGGTGTACCGTTCACTTGTACCGCAATGTTTTCTCTGTCACGCCTCGCTCCAAGGTGAAGCTGGTGGCCAAGATGCTGGTGGCGATCCACGCTCAGGAGAGCAAAAGAGCCGCCAGAGAAAAGGCTAAGGCGGTGGTGGAGGAACTGCACTCCTTGAAACCGCGGGAGACCGCCAAAAAAGGTGAGGATGGTATAGAAAAGGCTCTTACCTACTGCGATTTCCCAAGTGAACACTGGACCCGTATCCG
>CALXUV010000070.1 GCA_944391815.1 uncultured Clostridia bacterium
ATCTCGCTTTCTTGTAGGTTTTTTTAGCAATTAAATTATACAACAAAGCAAGCGGATACTCAATACCTTTCGGTAAAAAGCATCCGCTTTTTTCTTTTTTCAGCTAAGTTAATGACTCAGCCCCTTCTTGGTCTGAGTGACAAGACTTGAACTTGCGGCCTCTACCACCCCAACTGCTTCTTGGCAGTTTTTTGCTTTATTTCTAACACTTTCGGATACTTTTTGCTACATTTCAATTGCTCTTTGACGCCCTTGTATCCGTTGTTTCCGTGTGCTCCGAAAACGTCTATGGTCAAACATGTGGTCAAAACACACGGCTGACAAAATCTATACATATCGTTCCTGAATATCATACCGTGGCGGTGGCAGTTCATGCCGCCGCCACTCCGGTTTGTCGTATTGTAACTCTTGTCCGCCGAATTGTCAAGTCAAAAATTCCACCGCAATAGACAAAGAAAAAGGTTCCTCAAAGATTACGACAAAGTAGGAGAGGCCCGTGCTGATTTATGATTGTCAGCAAAGAAAAATACAAGAGTGATAGAGAAATAAATTACAAGATCGTATAATTTATTCATCAATTCCTCTTGAAAAAAGTCGAATTATGTGCTATACTATATGGGAAGAAATATATAAATTCATGAGGTGAATCATGGCTGCAAGCTACAAAAAACTATTCAAGCTGATGATTGATCGCGAGATGAAAAGCAAAGAACTCGCCGCATTGGCAGGTATAAGCCCGGCAACAATCGCAAAAATGAAAAAGGACGGAGCTACAATCAGCAGCGATGTGCTGGTAAAGATATGCACGGCACTGAACTGTGATATCAACGATATTTTTGAAGTTATCCCCGACACACTGGATAATAAATAATCGGAGAACTGCCATGTTGCAAGAATTTTTCAAGAGATATGTCCGTTTAAAAGGACTTTCTGAAAGAACTGTCGGGCATTATGTTACCGGCATTAATTCCATAAATGTGATTTTGGAAAAGTATAATTTCCCAATAAGGAATATTTTTGAAGCCAAAACTGTTTCAGATCTTGAATCAATCAAAATGTTCTTACTTTCCAACGCGGAGTTTCAAGAGAAAAATCGAATAGGACACAACATGTACAGCGTTTCCTTCCGACATTTTTGTGAATTCGTCTGCGGTGATTATGAGTTTTTCAATCATAATATTCAGCAAATGGATATAGTTGCCGAAAAACCGACGATTATGACAATAACTACAACGGCTTATCATCGAAATCAAATAATTGTAGATCAGTCATTGGAAGGAGCGGGATATTGCTGCGAGCATGATGCCGAACATAAAACGTTTATTGCACAATCGACCAATCATGCATATATGGAAGGACATCATCTCATTCCTATGAAATATCAAGATGCTTTTAATTGCAGTATAGATGTTTATGCAAATATCGTATGCCTTTGCCCGATATGCCATAAGCTACTGCATTACGGGCAGGCAAAAGATAAAAAATATGTGGCTGAGGAATTGTATGAAAAAAGGCACGAAAGGCTGATTAACAGCGGTATTGATTTGTCGAAACGTGACTTTTTACATCTGGTGATATAATATGGATAATCATACACCCGAACAACGGCATAAGAACATGCAAGCCGTAAAAAACAAGGATTCACAAATAGAGCTGATGCTGCGAAAAGAGTTATGGAATCGCGGTCTGCGTTATCGCAAAAACTCCAATCGAGTATACGGGCATCCCGATATCGTATTTATAGGCAAAAAAGTTGCAGTATTCTGTGATAGTGAATTTTGGCACGGATATAACTGGGAAGAACGAAAAAAGGACTTCAAGTCACATCAGGAATTTTGGATTCCGAAAATAGAGCGCAACATGGAACGAGATGCGGAAGTTAACGCAAAATTACGTGAGGATGGATGGACCGTCCTTCGTTTCTGGGGAAAAGACATTAAGAAAAATACGGCACACTGTGCGGATATTATAGAAAAGGACTTAAAAAGGTAGAGTTATGCCATTGAGAACAATAGACCTATGTGCGGGCATTGGGGGGATCCGAAAAGGATTTGAAATGACCGGGCATTATAACAATGTTTTGTCAGCCGAAATAGACAGGTATGCTTGTTTAACATATCAGCATTTATACGGTGAGAATCCAAATAATGATTTGACAACCGACCAATTTAAAGATTTGGTTGACCGCACGGAGTACGATGTTCTTCTCGCAGGCTTTCCATGCCAAACATTCAGCCGCGCCGGCAATGAAGAGGGATTTAATGACGACACAAAAGGTATAATATTTAACCATATTGCAGAGATCATTCAAAGAACGCGACCCATGGCAATCTTTTTGGAAAATGTTGATAACCTTGTCAAACATGATAACGGGAATACATTTTCCACAATTATCAATAAATTGGAAATCGTACTGAATTATAAAGTGATTGGCATTGATTATGGTATTGACGGATCTCCCATTATAACCGGTAATGAAAAAAGATTTGTACGAAATTCTAAAAACTTCGGAGTGCCTCAAAATCGTCCGCGAACATATATTATGGGGTTTGATAGAGAACGATATGATATTAACATCCTGAACTCTCTTCCGGATTTGCCGCAAAGTAACGATCTGCACATTTATGAGGATTTGAGAGATCTTTTGGAGTTACAAGCTGATGCTCGTTTCTATATGTCCTCCGGTTATTTTGATACGCTTGTCAAACATAGAAAAAGGCAACGCGAAAACGGGAATGGATTCGGATATAGAATTGTTAATGCTCCCGAAATCGAACATCCTGTGGCAAATACAATAATGGCAACCGGCGGATCGGGAAAAGAGCGTAATTTGATTTATGATCCGCAAGAAGGCATTGCCGGACAAATAATAGCAACTAAAACTACTCCTCTTAACTCCTATGGCATACGTGTAATGACGCCGCGCGAATGGGGCAAACTTCAAGGATTTGTTAATTATGCATTTATAAATGAAAACGGTGAAGATGAATTTGAATTTCCCGCCGGAATATCCGATTGCCAAAAATACAAACAATTCGGCAATTCCGTTACTATACCCGTTATACAAACAATGGCAGAGTTTATGACTGAATGCCTTCAAGAACTCGGAGAAGATGTCGAATAACTCTGATTCTCCCAATTAACCATTTGTAAAATGCGGAGGCTGACATTATGCTTGGCGTATATGATAGTATGAAAAAACTCATAGATAAATGTGATTTATACTTTGATGGACATATGATATCAAAAGAATTGCTGGTCAAAAACTATGCAGAATTTTTGGCGGGAAATTTTGAAAAAAAGCATAATGTTGCCATATCTTTACACACCGGTTCTATTTGCTTTGATATAATTACTGTCTTGTTTACGGCACTCAGTAATATCATGTATAATCAAGACAATGCCGAAGACTATGTGATGTCACTTAACGTAGGTGATACCGTTCTATATAATAAAAAAATTTGCAAATTTAACGGCATTACTATATTGTCTGAAAGCTCTGACATTCCAAGAGCGATTTTATATTCAGAACATATAGATCATGGTTATGTAATGCCAGATACGGATTATGTTCAAAAAGCTTGGTGGTATAAAATTTCACCATACCAAGGGAATTCCAAAAAACTTGGTGCACGAGGTGCAAGAAGCGACGGAAAAAAGAGAACTGATTTTCTGGCATCAGTATTTGAAATGAAACCGGATGAAATACCGTCATTTGTTACAACATCATCGGTTATTGTTATGAATCGAGATCTATCTGAAAGAATCATTGGTAATTTGGAAATCGAATATGATTCTAAAAGGATAAAAATTACAGAAATCCTGCCCGTTTCCTATTGTTCTGAAAATGAAGAATATCCATACGGCGGAAATCCGGGAAGAATTGAACCTGCATTAAAGATTACGAACAACATTTCCAATGCAAGAAGTATAGTTACCGGTGAATGGCAAGGAAATAAAGATTGGGAAAACAACATTATAGGCGTTTCCATTCTCGGATTCGGTGCAATTTCTCGTGCCAGGACAGAAGTGTCTGAAATGATGAAGAGAAGAAAACTCAAATATGTTTTTATATCATACAACATTTCTTCCGAAGATGGAGAAACATTGCTGGATGAAGTGGAAGACAGTGCAGTCTTCGCTTGCACACCAGAATATCTCCTTAATTACTCGTTGCCTATCGTTGATCAAAATCCATATACAATGGAGTTGGATAAACAGGTTGACTCGGCAATCAATCATGAGACCATTGCGTTACCTGTAAAAACTTTCGATTGTGACTGGAACAGATATAAAAATGTGCAATTTGCATTATCTCGCTTGCGTCATTCGGGATATAAAGAAGTGGAGGACTTTGTTCCACTCGCATATTCGGTTATGAATCTTTTGTTGACGGCTGTATTTCCCTTTGACCTGATGGAGAGATTGGTTGAAACCGGTAATTTGGAAGTTGAATCGCCTTTACAAAGGCTGCTTCGTTTAACTGATATGATCCCTTCTTTCGGCGGAGAATATAGAGATGCGGCAAAAATGATTTTGGATTTTCTGGAAGATGGCTATACCAAATTGCTTTCATGTTCATCCAAGCAGAATGCATTGTTCGAATTATTGGATGATTATCGTAATCGTAAAGTTGCCATTATTGTTCCGAAAGCATATTACTCGGGCATTCTTTATAATCTCAACATTTTGGATTGGTTTGAGGATCCAAGACAACTTTGCATATCAACTGCGAATAAATTTGATTATTCTCAGCAATATGATGTGGTTATTGCGATTGGCACATTTTGGGGTAAAAAGTTTGATCCTTTCCGTTGCAGAGCTTCCTCAACTGTATATGTAATAGTGAGCGCTGTGGAGGAAAATATTTTCAAGTATCGAAAAAAACTTGCCATGTCTATTGAACGCAAATTTAATATCAGTGCAAAAGTACCGATTGATCACATCGAAGATACAGAAGAAGAGTATTCGCCGGGAGTCACAGAAGAAGAAGTATCGCATGTTATAGAGTCTGCGTCTGATGTAAGCAAATACATAGATCACATATTTGAAACAAAATCTTTGGATATGCTGAATGTAAGTGCAGGCGCACGCTGCAGCACAACGGAGATATCTCATATTGCTACTTGTGCCGATGGCGAGACTATATTTTTTACAAAAAAATACAGAGCGTATGTTTTCGACAGTGCTAGAGAGGATGTTTTGGAAGTGTCAGTGGACAAGTTGTCTCCGGGTGACACAGTGATTTTTAAGTCCAATAACGCCGAAACGAAAGATATTGTTACGACTTTATTGGATCGATATATTGACGAATATCATACAACAAGTGAAGATGTTCAGATGGCATATCTAAAGGCTCGCTATTGGAAAGAGATTCTGAAAAAATATCAAAAAGATAACAATCTGACATTCAAACAAATATCAAAGCGCCTTGAAAAATTTGGTTCAGCAAAACATGAGGTAACGATACGCAGTTGGCTTACGGAAGATTCTTATATTGTCGGACCACAAGATTGCGAAACATATATTGCAATTGCCAATATGACTCAAGACGCCGACATGTTGGCAGATCCGGCATCATTTTGTAATTCATGTGAGAGAATCAGAAAAATTCGTGTTGGAATTCTAAAACTTATTGCAAGAGCAATTATCAGCAAATATAGCGGTAAGCTATTTGAAGAAAATGATATGGCAAATGTTGTATCAGAGAACATTGAAGATATATCAACATTGATACAAATAGAATCAATAACTCCTGTATTTGAGAAAAAAGCTCCAATTAACATGGTTAACAGACCTATCAGTATAAATTAAGGAGTGCGTTATGGTTAATGATTACATAAGCGTTCGAAAAGAATATGTGAAACGCATAAAGAGCGAATTGTTAGGACCGGGTTCGGAAGTGTGTATTCCAGACAAAGAGCATGAATTGATTTCCAGCTCTCCGAATGTAAGATACTCTATAGGGATTTTATTTCCGCAAAAGCAACGCATGACTCGAGATAATAACGATGCTACAGACGATGATGTTGTAACAGAAAACGAGGAGATTGTTGTTGAAGACATCTCTTTGCCAAACAAAGTCTCCAACCCCGGCGATGAAATTTCCGACTCAGAAGAGGATTCGCTTGATGAGCAAATAGGACTTGCTATGCAAAATTTGCCTTCATCAATGGGATATTCATTTTTTGCCAAAGGAGATTGCGATAAACTTGTTTTTTGCCTTTCGTTTGCAACATACAAAAAGAGCAAACTCGAAGATTGCGCTTATCCCGTACCGGAAGTTCTGCCGGATGGGTATACGGTTCCTCCGGAAGTGAACTATTGTCTTAAGTATGACGCTGAATATAAGTGCCTGCGTCCTGCTTGTAAAATTACAAAACAAGATATAAAGCGGTTGCAAGAAATTGATACAATTCCGGAAGGCGAACGTCCATGGCTTATCAATGGATTATATCGTTTATATGATCAGTTTAATTTGGGATATGTTCGTCAACCGCATAGAGACGACATTACCCTTGAATTTAAGGGTAAAAATTATTGTGATACGGATGTGGTAATTGATGATATTCCAGTAAGAATGACTGCGTTGAGAAGGTTAATACGAGATGATGTATATTCTGTTACGGTTATGCTTGTCAATCCACAGGTAAACGATTCACATACCGCTAATCCCAAGGAGTGTTATTTTCAATCCAAGTTGCGAATATCCAGTGAAAACAACGCTTTTGTGTTTGCGGATATCACCAAGTATTCTCAATACGGAAATGATGATCCTGAAGAATTGTCCAACCGTCTGCTTTATCGTAAAAAAAGAGTATACGGTTATGGGCTTGGCACTTCCACTACATGGGATATTAATGATAACGGTATCGGCTGGATCGAAAATGAATTTTATCCGCAAATTGAAGTCCCCTCCATGAATTTCGGATTGGACACGAACAGCAAAATTCCCGGGTATACGTTATCAATGAAACAACTGTCTGATTTGGGCAACTACAGCAGAGAGGATATTTTAACGGGACTTTCTGTTTTTGTGTCTGAGTATAAGGATTGGATTGACAATCTTAATCAACAAATTTTTGACGATGATACAATGCGTAAAACAGCAGCTTTACATATAAAAAATTGCCGTATTTCTTGCCAAAGAATGATTGACGGTATATCGATTTTAAAATCGGATGATTTGGCATGGGATGCTTTCAGGCTTGCCAATCGTTCCATGTATATGCAAAGAATTCAACTGTTTATCCAACAAGTTATGTCAAAAGAAGACCGCTATGATGGCGATGAGATTCTGGAAGATATACTTGATAATTTGGATTACAGGGATTCCGAACCCACATTACTTAAGTTATTGAAAAAAATCGGAGAAGCGGAAAAGTTTAATGATCCGACATGGCGTCCCTTTCAGCTTGCATTTATGCTCATGAGTATAAAATCAATAACATTGGACAATCCAGTGGACGATAATCCGGAGAGAGATATCGTTGACTTGATTTGGTTTCCCACCGGAGGAGGTAAAACAGAAGCCTACCTCGGTTTGACTGCTTATACCGTCTTTCACAGAAAGTTAAAACATAAGGACATCTCCGGTGGTACAGCCGTAATTATGAGATACACTCTCCGTTTGCTTGCAGCACAACAGTTTACACGTGCCGCAACTTTGATTTGTGCATGTGAATATATTCGAAATGATTCTGCCAAAGGCAAAAAAGCACAATATCCTGCATATGATCTCGGCAACGAAAGAATCACAATTGGATTGTGGATAGGCGGAAGTCATACGCCCAATCGTAACCGAGGAGATAAATCGGCAGCAAAAGAGTGCCTTGACGAGCTTACACATGCAACAATTAAAGATCTAAAATATAAAAAGGATAAATATAATAAGTTTCAAGTTCTTAAATGCCCTTGGTGCGGAACTAAAATGACCAAAGAAATTGCCAAAGACAATATAATCGGTGACTGGGGTTACCAAATGGATTCGCACCATAAATTCTATCTTAAATGTACCAACCAATCTTGTTGCTTCCATGATCGAAAATTACCCATTCAAATTGTTGATGAGGAACTATATTCCGCACCGCCGACTTTACTGTTTGGTACTGTGGATAAGTTTGCTATGATGGCATGGAAAAAGGAAGTGGGCAATTTCTTTGCAATAGGTTCTGCAAATCGTGCTCCCGAATTGATTATCCAAGATGAGTTACATTTGATTTCCGGACCTCTCGGAACCATGGTTGCGATGTTTGAAACGGCCATTGATTATTTATGCCAAAAGAAAGGTATTCGCCCGAAGATTGTAGCATCCACTGCAACTATAAGGCGTGCCAAAGAACAGTGTGCAGCTCTTTACAATAGAAATGTAGCACAGTTTCCATCGCTCGGTTTGGATGCTGATGATTCTTACTTTGCAAGAGAAGCTGTAATCGATCACGAAAATGGAAAATACGGCAGATTATATGTTGGCTTGATGTCTTCCGGCAAGACCAAGGCGATGATGGAGGTACGCTCTATAGCATCATTGATGCAATGTATCCATCGGATGCCTTTAACGGACGAAATCAAAGATAAATTCTGGACATTGACAACGTATTTCGGTAGCTTACGTGATCTTGGTAAATGCAGGACTCTGGCAGAGGACGATATTAAAGATGCTATAACACGCCAGGCACAGAGATTGGGAACAAAACAAGATGCGAGAAGGTTTTATTCTCCTGATGAATTGACCAGTCGCGCTTCCACCACCGAGCTTAACGAAACATTGGACAAACTTGAAAAGACGCAGTATTCTCAAAGTAATTATAATAAAGTTTCGCATTTGCTGCTTGCGACAAATATGATTTCCGTCGGAATCGATATTGCACGATTAAACGTAATGCTTCTTGTTGGGCAACCGAAGTTGACGAGTGAATATATTCAGGCATCGAGTCGTGTAGGTCGTTCTTACCCCGGCATAGCATTTATAATGTACGATGCATCGAAAAGCAGAGATCGTTCTCACTTTGAACAGTTTAAACAGTATCATGAGTCATTCTATCGTTATGTAGAACCAACGGGAGCAACACCGTTCTCGAAGCCTGCAAGAGATCGTTCCCTTAAAGCTTTATTGGTGGCAATGATTCGTAATGCTGAACCAACATTGAGTTCTGAAAAAGATGCGTCACAGTTCAGAGTAGAAAAATATGAATCAACCATTGAAGAACTGAAATCATATATTATTGATCGAAGTGTCGGAATTAATAACCGTATAAATCCCGATATGTTGAGTGATCGTGCGGATATATCCGACGAAATAGATGATTTCTTCCGTGAGTGGGAGGAGATTGCGTCGTTGTATGACAAAGATCATTTCTCATATGGAGAAAAATACATGGTAAGAAACCCTGAAGCCGGTGAAGGCAGACTGCTGAAATCTTTCGGTACTGATGATCGCAACGGCTTTGACGCTATGACTTCTATGAGAAATGTAGATACGACCGTATCTGGAAACATTATTGTTTGGGAGGACTGATTATGGGTGTTGAGATTCCAAAGTCTAAAAACCGTTTAAAGAATAAGTTAGCATATTCTGTGCGTGCCTCCCAAGCGGTATTGCAGTATGGTGTGGGAGCAATGGTTGATTTCAGAGATCGAACCTTGATGACCGCGGCACCGGAGTATTGGGGGGACAGCATAACACGAATACACGATGAACGCTTGGAAAAAATCCTCCATGTTGATTATTTTGGCAAACCAGGTGACATGAATGATGCAAAATTCGCCGACGGAATTTCATATGTTCGTTTTCCGGAATGGTATTTTTGCCCAAGTTGCAGACGATTCAAACCAATTGGTGACTGGGTAAAAGAATACGTCAAAAAGTATCCGCAAAAAACGGAAACCGATCCGAACATGATTCAAAAGATGAAATGCCCGAAGTGTTCGCAGGAACTTGTAGTGGCTCGTATCATTGTCGCTTGTCAGGATGGTCACATTAATGATTTCCCATGGACCAAATGGGTTCATTGTCAAAATTTCGGCGGTAACAAGCCGATCTGTGATGAGCCGGAACTTACAATTACAACCTCTTCGAGTGCTTCGGAAGGTTTGGAAGGTTTAACACTGAAATGCTTAACATGCGGTGCAACAGCATCCCTTCGTAACGCATTTGATCCTGAAATATTTAAGGAACTTGATAAAAAAACAAACTATCAATACGATTTTCGGTGCACAGGCAAACATCCATGGAAACATAAAACTGAAAGTTGTAAGCATCCGGAATACCCCAAGGTATTACAACGAGGTAGTTCATCGGTTTATTTCCCTGTGACAGAGAGTTCTCTGGTCATACCACCATACTCCAACATTGTTACAACAAAGATCCAAGAAAGCGCAAAATACGCTGAATACAAAAGTACACTTGCCGGCATTCTCAATACTCCGGGACTTCCGGCAGAAACAGTTGAGCGGATACGCGACACTCAATTGAATAACTATGCACAGCAGATAGCACAGGAAACTGCAATTTCACTCGAAAAAGTTGTAAGCGTGTTAAAAAGGAAGAACTCTGCTCCTGAAGAAGAGTATAGCACTTCAAGTGTCAAATATCGTACAGAAGAATATGAAGCCATTACAGGTGAAACCGTAGTAGAAACAGAAGATTACGGCGATTTCCTTCGGGAGAGCGTTAATATGGATGAATATAATCTTCCATATTTAAAAAGTATTTCTCTCATACACAAAGTGAGAGAGGTTCAAGCATTGATTGGATTTACTCGATTAAAACCTGTTGATTCATCAGATGAACCGGGTGCTCAAGGAGTCATTGTCCCCGTAAAAGAGCCGTCAACAAATTGGTATCCCGCTTACGATGTTCGCGGAGAAGGGATATTTATTGAGTTCGACAATGCCGCTATTAACCGTTGGAGAACTGAAAACGAAGGGCTTGCGGAAAGAGTTGCCGTATTGAACGAAAATTACAAGAAATCGTTTATAGGTGAAAATCATCCGCGCGACATTTCAAGTAAATTTTTGTTGCTGCATACTATATCCCATTTGTTAATTAAACAGCTGAGTTTCGAATGCGGCTATGGTATTGCATCACTAAAAGAGCGCATTTATTGCAGCGAGGCAGCTGATGGCAAAGAAATGTCCGGTATTTTAATTTATACAGCTTGCGGAGACTCGGAAGGAACTTTGGGAGGTCTGGTTCGTCAGGGTCGTTCCGATACATTTCCTAAAATATTCAACAAGGCAATAGATAACGCAAGAACTTGTTCTAATGACCCTGTTTGCAGCTTAAGTCAGGGACAAGGGCGTGATTCTTTGAATCTGGCAGCATGCTATTCTTGTGCGCTTATTCCCGAAACAAGTTGCGAGGAGTTTAACTCATTTTTGGACCGGGGCGTTGTAGTTGGAACATTTGATAATCCGAATTTGGGCTTTTTTCAAGGCGCATATGAGGATATCCCGTTGTCAGCGCCACCTTCTGAAACTCATGACATTTCAAAATCAATCCTTGTATATAAAGGTGACGGAACGGATATGAGCGACAGTTCCTATCGTGATATTTGGAAGGCAGTGTTAAGTTGGTCTGAAGACAAGGCAGAGATTAGTTTGCTACACGAATTGGAAGAAAGTGAAGGACTGTTTAGAGGCAAGGAAAAACCCATCCTAAACGGAAGTTTGCAAGACTTTATATCACAAACAGATTATACTTGTGATTTGATTTGGAAACAATCAAAGACCGTGTTCTTGACTCTTGAAAATCAAGATATTGTATCAACAATTCAAGACAGAGGGTGGAATTGTCTTTGCTCGACGGCATCTATTGATGAAATATTAAAAAACATATCGGAGGTTTAATATGGCAATAATGATTCCCAATCGCCCACATTCGTTTGCTCCTGCCAGCTTGGAAGGAGTAATGTTTGAGGCATTAGAAAAATTGTCGGATGAATATTATGTGTTTCATTCCTTGAGAATATCAACCGTTGTCGATAATACCTTCCATGAGAGTGAAACCGATTTCGTCATTTTTAATCAACGATTGGGAATTTTGTGCCTGGAAGCCAAAGCAGGACAAGTTCATTTCGAAAATGGATATTGGTTGTACGGTAGCGGTGAACCAATGCACAACGGTGGTCCGTTTAACCAGGCGGCATCAAATAAGTGGAAGTTAATTAAATACTTTGAAAATCATCGATTTACTTCAATTTTGGACAAATGCAAGTTTCTTCACGCTGTGTGGTTTCCATCGATAACGGCAATTGATATTAGGGGAATGATACTTCCCACGGATTCCGATAAGGCATTGGTTATGACATCCGAGGCCTTGAACAATCCTCAACCGTTTATTGAAAAAATATTTTCTATTGAGTTGCCGAATAAACAAGAAACAAATCTAACCGTTTCGGAAGCCAATCGAATATTAAAAGAAATCTTGTGCCCGCAATTTAACGTATTTCCGTCCGTCAGCTTTGAGGCTGATTTGAAAAAAATTGTTTTTCACAGATTACTGGAAGAACAATCCGGGATACTCAATTTTTTGTCCGAACAAAAAACTGCCGTTATTAATGGTGCAGCCGGTACAGGTAAGACCATGATCGCCGTTGAAAAGGCAAGACGTCATGCAAGCGCCGGTGAGAGAGTGCTGTTTTTGTGCTATAATAATCAGTTGAAATGTTATTTGAGCGACAATTACCGGCATGAAAACATCGATTATTACACAATATCAGGATGGGCGTGCAAGTTGTGCGACTCGGCAACACCTGATTATGCCAAACTTAAAGATGTTCTTGAGGAAATGTGGCTGTATGAAACATTTCCCTATACCCATGTGATAATTGATGAAGGTCAAGATTTCGGTATGACTGATGTAGAAGAATCAGATATAATTTGCCAATTGGAAATATTAATCAAGGACAGTAAAAAGGATACAGCAAGTTTTTATATTTTCTACGATAAGTTGCAGCTCATACAAGCATCAAGTATGCCACACTATATTGCTGATGCTGATTGTAAATTGACGTTATACAGAAATTGCAGAAATACGGAAAATATAGCAAAAACCTCTCTTTCTCCGATAACGGAAAGAGAGCCAAAGCTAATGGATGGCTGTATAAAAGGAGCACCGGCAAACTTGCATTTTACGGATTTGATCAGTATTACTGACAAGCTTGATTCGATCCTGGATCGTTTAAAGAACTCAGGGTATAAGGATATCATCATTTTAACTTGCAAAACGGAAGAGACAAGTGTTCTTAAAGATTTTGCTCAAAACGGTCGATACAAAAATAAATACCAATTTACAACATGCAGAAAATTCAAAGGACTTGAAGCGGATGCAGTTATTTTGATGGATGTTTCTGAGAATAGTTTTGAAGGCGAAAATGCGCTTCTGTTTTATGTCGGAACATCACGTGCAAGATTATCTTTGGATATAATAACAACTATGGATGCTGAAGCATGTTTAAGCGTATTGCAAAGTAGTTTTGATAAAAAAGGAAAGATACGAAATCCACAAAAAGAATTTGCATCTGCGATAAATGCAATCCCAATGCGAATGTGATTTGAAGATTTATACGTCTTGTATGTTACTTCTGCAATAAACCTCTGGATTTCTACAATCCTTTGTGATATTGTTGTGTTACCATTCAAAGGAGGTAACACAAATGACAAAGATCACGATCGAAGAACTGTACAGAGGCGACAAATACTCAATCATGGGAAAGGTCGCAAAGCGAGCTCTGCTGCAAGGCATAGACGAGCGAACCTCGGAAGGTCAGACCAGGATTGAGATGGAGATTGTCCGCCAAACGCTGATAGTGGTAAACAAAATGAAAGAAAACGGCGACTGCATTGCCGAGGAAAAACTCGGTGACGCGGTCGCTGTCTCTTTATGCGAAGGTGCAGACAATGAGTATAATTGAGGAATTATGGCACGGCAACATCAACCCGCAGGAAGATAGCATTGAAAATACTGCGGAAATGAGGCAGCTGACGGAATACATATCATGGCACCGTAAAGCCGTGGAAGAAACGATGAACGATGAGCAGAAGGAAACGTTTGAGAAGTACATTGATTGCCGAAACGAATACGAAAGCCTGTATCAAGCCGCCGTATTTACCTATGCTTTCAAACTCGGCGCAAAACTGACTGCCGAGGCACTCGAATAAAAATAATCAAACCATGGCGGTTGCACTCGTTGTAACCGCCCTTTTGGTATCTTTGAAATAAAATTTTTCCACCCCTCTTGACAAGAACAATAAGTTCTGCTATAATAAAAGAACAAAATGTTTCTTTCAGAAAGGAAATGTTATGAAATCGCTCAGCGAAAAGATGCTCAAAGATACCGAAGAATATATCAAGACCTATGTCGAGTCGAATAACGGCAAGTCGCCGTCTCTTATGCAGATCGCGGACTGCCTCGGCGTTGCAAAGTCGGTTGCATACCGCTATGTGAAGGCGCTTGACGCACGCGGCATCGTCCATTACTCCGGTAAGAGAACGCTTTCGGTCGACGGAGAGAAGTACAAAAGGTCGAACAGCGTCCGCCTTCCGATACTCGGCTCGGTCATATGCGGCTCGCCTGCGGAGCAGGAGCAGTATATCGAAGGATATATCGCGATCCCCGAGGAATGGGTGGACGGCGAGTGTTTTCTTTTGCGTGCTTATGGCGATTCGATGACCGATATCGGAGTTGACGATGGCGACCTTGTCCTCGTTGAGAGGACGAATTTTGCCGAGAGCGGTCAGGTTGTGGTCGCTCTGACGGACGACGGCAACACGCTCAAACGCCTGTTTTACGAGAACGGAAAGCCTGTACTGCACCCGGAAAACAAGGCATACCCGGATATCTATCCGAGGGAGCTTAACATACAAGGCATCGCCTTGAAGGTGATAAAGGATATACAATGAATACGAAAACGAAGAATTTGCGCATACCCATAGGCTTTTGCCCTAAGTGCAGCCATGCGGTAATCTATGCGCACGATCCGAAAGAAAAACGGAATGTGACCGTTCGAATAGCGGAAGACGGGTACACCGGCAAGACTATGCTCTGTGCCAAATGTAAAACGATGCTCGTCATCCTTGAAAAACCCAAAGTGGCGCGAGGATATGTTGCCGTTCCGGTCGTATCTTTTCGCTGAAAGAGTGAGGTCAATGGATTGGAGATCAAAGAACTAAGTCGGGAAGAATACGCAGGAAAGCCTTTTACCGTCAGGTACAAGAGGATATTACGACATCGAGGCAAAAGACGGTACATTCAAGATCGCACTGAAGCCCTTTGAAGGCATAGTCAATAAGTCATTTACCGATACTTTTTTTAACAAGTGGCTGGAAGCACCGCGTGTTTACGGTACATTCGAAGGCGATAAGCTTATCGGTTTTGTGGAAGGAACGATCGAAGAATGGAACAACCGGTACCGCATCACAAACATCTGTATTTTCGATGAAACCGACCGCCATAGAGGCATCGGCAGTGTCCTGATGCGTCAGATCTTGAAGAAGGCGGAAGAGAGCGGTGAGAGAATGGCAGTGCTCGAAACGCAGACCTGCAATACTGTTGCAATTTCATTTTATAAATCATTCGGTTTTGAGATCATCGGTTTTGATTTGTACTCGTACAGCAATGACGATCCAGAGAAAAAAGAAGTCAGGCTTGAGCTGGGTAAGAAACTTGAAACCACTGTTCTCTGACCGATAAAAAATTGAAAGTGAACCATCCTCCCAGCGGTGAATTTGGGAAACAAGGGTGAGTATCAGATTTTATTACAGAGTTTATGCTCTGTCTTATTCTGATGCTCGCCTTTTTATTTTGAAAAAATTTCAGAAATGAGGTACAGAAAATGAAAGGATCAACTTACAAAAACTATGATGAACTTCCGCTGATGCTGAACGCGGAAAATGTCAAAGACATCCTCGGGATATCCATCTCCTCCGCCTATGAGCTGATGAAGGAAAAGGGATTTCCTTCGGTCAGGATCGGCAACCGCATCGTCGTTCCGAAAGAAGAGTTCAGAGCCTGGATAAGCGCGCAGGTAAACAAATGATGCCGACGAAATTCCGTGAGCATACCGGCTACAGTTACGCGGACTGCGTAAGCCTTACCGAGAGCCGTATCTTCGGCAGGGCAGACTCCTCCGAGCGCGGGATATGGCGCGACCGATACCTGATAAAACAAGCGACAGAGATGCTGTGGTATGCCGGAAGCATCGTTGTTTTCTCAAACGGTCATGAAGTTGAATTCACACAGGAAGACATCAAGCAAAGTCTGTTTCGCGAACTTGATCTTGAAAAGATAAAGTCGGCTCTTGGGAGAAGTCAGCTTCCTCCCGGATGCGGAAGCATGAAACTCTTTGCTGTGAATATTTTTCTCTCGATGCCGTTATGCGGGAAAGCATTTGGTGCCAGTGAAGATCTTTTGAAGAGTGAGAAAATATTTGTTTACGGTCTCGGGAATAAGATCCCCGAGAGAGAAGCCGAGTACCGCGTCAGGATCTATACGGACGAGGAGAGAAAGTACAAAACTTTCTGTGAGGCGATAGCAAATCTGCGCGCCGAAGTCGAAGAACTCAAAGAGCACCGTTTCCTTAAAGAAGAGCGGGAACGGGAAAGTCTCGGTCGTTTCTTTTCGCTCCCGAACAATATATTTCACCTCGGACTTGACGGAGGCGAGATACTCGTCTATGCCTATCTCAGGTACTGCGAGGACAGGAAAACATACAAGTGCCATCCGAGCTTTGCAACTATCGGAGAGGCGGTCGGCATGAGTAAGAAGACGGTCGAAAAATATGTGAGAGGACTTGAAGACAAGAGGCTCATCACGACGGACAGAACAACGGTAAAAACCAAAGACGGACGGATCAGGAACGGAAGCCTGGAGTATCATATAAGACCGATACAGGAGGCGGTAGATTGCTACGACGAAAGACAGATGGCAGAGCTCTACCGGCAAAAAGCCATGTCGGATGCACAGAAAAGAATGGATGAATATGACCGAAAGCACGGACGTACAGAAGCACCTGAAAATACCGTGCAATAGACAAAGAAAAAGGACTTCGTTTGATAGCTGAAGCCGGAGTTGCGGGGATATTCGGAGGAATATTCACGGGGGCGGAGAGGCGGAATATCATAGCAGGATAAAGGCGTGTCTCGCGCGCCGAATCACACCGCCCGGCAACGCCGGTCGGGGAATGTTTTGAAACGCTTTTACGGCGGTTTTCAGGCGCTATTTCAAAAAGCGAATATCTCATCGGGTGTCTCGCAGGGGTCAAAAAAAGAAAGAAATGCGTCTCGGGTGGGGGTACGTGCAGGCATTTTGCGTGTCTCACGGCAGGAACTGTAACCGAAATATCAAGAAAACAGGGGGAATATCATTATGGCGGAAAAGAGAAACATAAATGAGCCGATGCCGTCAAAAGGCGTCAGGCTTCGGACAGATCAATGGGAGATGTGCGACAGGATGTATGAAAAACTCGGGCTCGAATCGCGCAACGATTTCATTCGGGATGCCGTGGATTTCTATATCGAATGGCTGGAAAGAGACAAGGCTGAGAAGTTTATTACGCCCGCGCTTGAGTCGGTCATCGACGGAAAACTGAAGGACACCGAAGAGCGTCTGGCGCGGATACTCTTTAAACTTGCAGTCGGTCAGAATATGTCTGCGCATCTGCTTTGCAGTCAGTTTGAACTCGACGACCGCGAGGTTGAAGACTTAAGACAAAGCTGTGTGCGCGAACTGAAAATGACAAACGGAACGATAGATACCGTGAGTATCATGCGAAAGAGTTAAGTCATGGCAGGACTGATACTGAAAACTCCATACTACAAACCGAGAAGCAAAACCGACGGCGGCGGTACGCGTTCGGGCTATGTAAAATATATTGCGACGCGCGAAGGAGCCGAACTGCTTCCGAGGAGCGGAATGGCAGGTTATGTCGGCGGGAGAAAAGGTTCAAACGGTCTGTTCTCAGACCTCGGTACTGAGATAAATCTTTCGGCTGTCTGCAAAGAGATCGACGGTTATACGGGGAATGTTTGGGGGCTTATCTTCTCACTGACAAGGGTTGATGCCGAACGTCTCGGATACAACTCTGCAAAACATTGGATGAATCTTCTGCGTTCCAGGCGCAACGATATCGCAAAAGAGATGGGCATCTTGCCGGGAAATCTCCGGTGGTACGCCGCCTATCATAACAAAGAAGACCATCCCCATGTGCATATGCTGGTGTGGTCGAAGAATCCGTCCGAAGCATATCTTTCTGCGGTCGGGATCCATAACATAAAGAGTGCGGTGGCGGGAGATATCTTCCGTCAGGATCTGATCTCCGTCTACAAAGAACAGACCGAAGTGCGTGAGGGAATAAAAGAAAAGTTCCGTGAAAAAATGTCGGAAATCGCTTACAGTCTTCGTGAAGATCCGTCTGAAATTTCTTCGGAGTTCTATCAAAAATTTGCCGAGCTCTGCGGTAAACTTTCGAAAACAAACGGCAAAAAAGTATACGGTTATCTTGGCGAAAGTACGAAAAAACTTGTTAACGAGACCGTAAAAATGCTCGCGGAAAGCCGTGAGATCGCAGAACTTTATGACCTCTGGTACAAATGTCAGTGCGAAACTTACAGGACGTATACCGACGTAATGCCCGGGAAAGTTCCGATAGAACAGAACGAAACTTTCAGATCTCTGCGCAATCAGGTGGTAAAGACTGCCTCGGAAGTCGGTTCGCTTTCCGAATTCCCGACCGAAAACAGCTCTTATTATGATGACGGAAAGTATGATGACCTTAGTGAAAGCGAGCTCAAGTCAAGGGCGGAATTCGACGGAGACAGAGATGCGATGTTCCGTTACGGAAGAAAAATATTTGCCGAAGATCCGGACGAAGGAGAATATTATCTGCAAAGAGCGGCAGAGGAAGGTCAGGTCTATGCGATGTTTTTTCTCTACCGGATGTATAAAAGCGGAACGCTAAAGGGCGACGCGATGAAATATCTGCTCATGGCTGTCGAGAGAAAATTCGGCGGTGCCGAGTATGAATACGCTCTCTGTCTCAAAGACAAATCAAAAGAACTGTCAATGGATTATCTTATAAAAGCGGCAAGACACGGCTCTTATCAGGCGGAGTACCAGATCGGGAAAATGCTTCTTGAAAACGGAAAGAAGGATGAAGCACTTGTGTATCTTAAGCGGTCTGCGGAAAAAAGCCACTGGGCAAGAACGAAGCTCGGACTGCTGTATTACTATCAGCTCGGCGACAGAGAAAAGGGATGGGAATATATATCCGAGGAAGCCATGCGATATCACTACAAGCCCACCGAAAAAGCATGGGAAGCCATACAGAACGGGCTTGACGCACAGATCGTTTTCGGCATCTGCGACCTATTGTATTACGCCGGAAACATCATCGATGAACGCACCGAACAGGGCAGCGGACAGGAGCAGTATACCGACCGGCGCCTGAAACAGCAGGACCGTGCAAAACGGCAAGGAATCGTTATGGATATGTAATTGATAACAAATTGATAACTCTTGCATTTTGGACTGGATATACCTAAGCCTTTGCGGTATTGTGTATTGCTGAAAAGAAGGCATTTCAAAATACGGAGGTGAATGCAAATGGGAAAACGCAGACCGAGCGGTGACGGAATGGTGCGCAAACGCGATGACGGCAGATGGGAAGGCAGGATCGTGATCGGTCATAAAGAAAACGGACTGCCTATATACAAATCGGTGCTCTCAAAATCACAGAAGGAACTGACCGCAAAGCTCAATCAGTTAAAGGAAACATACAAAGGCGCAGACCTTACCGAAGACTGCTATATGACACTCAGCGAGTGGCTTGACCGCTGGATGGATATTATGATAGGGCTGTCGGCGCGCGAAAGTACGATTCTGAACTACCGGAAATATATCAAAAATCATATTGTCCCCTACCTCGGAGATAAAAAGATATCGCTCATCACGACCTCGGACATACAGAAGATGTACACGAAACTCAAAAACGAAGGACGGGTTCATCCCAAGCCCGACGGAAGCAAAGAACTTGCCGGAGCGACCGTTAGAAGCGTTCATGCGGTGCTTCATGAGGCAATGGAGATGGCGGTAAGTCAGCGGATCATCATCAGAAACCCGACTGTCGGCACGGTCTTGCCGAAAGTTGTGCCAAAGCCGATCAATCCTTTCAACACCGAACAGCTCGACAAGTTTCTGTCCGCCATACAAAACGAACCGGAGTGGCACGACCTGTTCTACATGGAGGTCACCACGGGACTTCGCCGAAGCGAGGTCTGCGGACTGAAATGGTCGGACTTCGATGCGGATTCGGAAAGCATAAAGGTGTCGAGAACGGTAACCCCTGCCCCGCACGGGCTCTTCAGGATCGGAGACACCAAGACGCAAAACGGAATGAGAACGGTCATTCTGGTGCCGAGTACGCTGGAAATGCTGAAAGAAAGAGAGAAAAGCGCGGTGTCGCAATGGATATTCCCGAACTTCTTCCTACCGGAACTTCCGATAAATCCGCATTCGGCATACGCGAAATTCAAAAGCATTCTGAAAAAGTACGGACTTCCGGACATTCGCTTCCACGATTTGCGCCACACATTCGCAACGCAGGCAGTATTCACGGGAATCAACCCGAAGGTGCTGTCCGACATCCTCGGACACGCGGACGCGAGCTTCACGCTCGACCGATATGCTCATGTGACCGCCGATATGCAGGAAAAGGCGTCCGAGATTGTCGGGGGGATCATGACGGATATCCTTAAGGAGGTGGACTGATGGCAAGAAGAAAATCGGGAACGGGCGGTATCAGCAAGCGCAAGGACGGCAGATGGGAAGGCAGAGTGGTCATCGGTTACGACGAAAAAGGATTGCCGAAGACCAAAAACGTCCTTGCCAAGACCAAACTCGAATGTCAGGAAAAACTTGATGACCTGCGGGCTCAGTTACAGAAGTCGGTCGGCAAAGCCACCTCTGGCATGACTTTCGGCAAGTGGATGGACTTCTGGTTCCGTGAATACGCCTCCATGAACCTAAAGGAAACGACCAAGTCGACCTACCGCAACCGCATATACAGGCAGATCATACCGAAACTCGGACACATACCGCTGAAAAGCATCAACCAAAGCGAGCTGCAAAGCTTCTATGCAGATCTCAAAAAAGACGGCAGACTGATAAGAAAAGAACTGTACGGCGACGGAGTGTCGGATGCGCATATCAGGAGCATCCACAGCCATTGCAACGCGGCACTTGAAAAAGCGGTGGCGGAGGGGCTGATACTGAAAAATCCCGCGGTCGGATGCAGGCTTCCGCAAAAGCACAAAAAGGAAATGCAGATACTCACAAGGGATGAGATGATACGCCTGCTGATACAGGCAAAAGAGGCCGGATTTTACGAGATGTTCCTCCTCGACCTCTCGACCGGAATGCGCCGCGGAGAGTTGGTCGCTCTCCGGTGGTCGGACTTCGACTTTGATAAAGAGACGGTGCTTGTACAGCGCCAGGTCAACCGTGTAGACGGCAAGCTCCTGATATCCGAGCCGAAAACAAGGTCATCTGTCAGAACGATACGGCTCTCAAAACCGGTCCTTGCGATACTGAAAATGTATAAAGAGCAGTCGGAGAGCCGGTGGCTGTTCCCGTCCCCTGTCAAAGAGGACTCGCCGAGAGATCCCTCAGCCTGCCGTAAGAGTCTGTCAAAGATACTCGAACACGCAGAATGCAAGCACGTCCGCTTCCACGATCTGCGCCACACATTCGTGTCCATGTCGCTTGACGGAGGCAGCGACATCAAAACACTTGCCGATATCCTCGGCCACCGAACCGTAAAAACCACGCTGAACGTGTACAGCCACGCAACGCTTGATATGTAGCGCTCGGCGGCCGAAAAAATTGACCTCGCCGTGATGCATGCAAAACCGCATGTCACGCCCAAAGATGGCGGACAGGCAAATACCGAACAAAAGGAGAAAAAGCCCAAATTCGAGCCGTATAAGGGCAAGAAACGGAAGCCCGGGACAGGCTATCTCAAACAGATCTCCAAAAACTGTTGGCAGGGGAGATATACGCCGACAGTCAATGGCAAGCGTACACCGATGAATGTGTACGCACCTACTGAGGAAGAGTGCGAGGCGAAGCTCGCTGAGCTAATTGCAAAGATGAAAGCGGAAACAGGTAAGGGTTAAAGGTCAATTCTGCTATGCAGTAGACAAAGAAAAGTCTATCGTGTGAGTCCTCTTTAGAACACTCACATGATAGAGAAAACTAAAAATTTTGATAGAATTCTATAACATTAGTTGTTTTCGTTGCTAAAAATTATAATAATTTTGTTTCAGCATCTTGACAATTATTTCGAACTATGTTATAATAAATTAACCAATTGGTTAATCGAGGTGTTGACTTGAAGATAACTTACGCAAACAAAAAATTAGAGAAATTTTTTAATGATTATAAATTGATTCAAAAAAAGCTTCCCGCTGATTGGGTGAGAAGTCTCAAAAAAACGATGGATAGACTTGTAGCGGCTGACAAGTTTGGTGATTTTTTGTCGTTGGGCTTAGGAAAACCAGAACAATTAAAAAGTGGGGGTAAACAAATCAGATATTCATTACATGTGTCGGCAAACGCAAGATTGATAATTGAGTTGAATGCGACATATGATACAATAGTGATTTGTTCAGAAATTGAAGTAGAAGGAGTATGTGATTATCATGGCAGCAAAGAAAACTGGTATCTCTCTTGATTTAATAATACATCCAGGAGAAACAATAGCTGATGTTTTGGAAGAGAGAGGATTAACACAAGTCGAATTGGCCGCAAGGACCGGTGTAACACCAGCGTATATTAGCAATGTTATTTCTGGAAAAAAGAATATCTCGGCAAATTTTGCTATGAGTTTGGAATATGCGCTTGGTGTACCAAAGTCGTTTTGGCTTAATTTACAGGCAAATTATGATGCCGAACTTCTCGAATATAACGAGGAACATACGATAACCGAAGAAGAAATAAACGTAAGAAAGAAATTGTCACAAATTATCAAGTACTTGAGAGGAATGTCTAAGATTCCCGAAAAGCAGAGCATAACCGATAATATACTGTCATTAAGAAATTTCTTTCAAGTTAGCAATTTGTGCAATCTAAAAGATCTTGTTCCATCAGGCGCGTTTCGATTAGCTACGAGTACGGCAGTTGATCCGTATGTGTTAGGAGCTTGGCTGAGAATATGCCAGATGGCAGCTAAAAGCACTCCTGTGATGCAATTCGATGAAGATAAAGTAAATTCGCTTGTTATCGAGTTGAAAGATATCATGACAAATGAGAATTGCGATTTGCAAACTGAATTATCTAATGTAATGATGAAATATGGAATAGATTTTTCGGTAGTGCACAATTTCAGGGGGGCGCCAGTACACGGGTATATTTGTCAAAAATCGGATGATTGCTATCAGATGGCATTGACGATTAGAGGTGCATATGCTGATATCTTCTGGTTTTCATTGTTCCATGAATTAGGGCACATTGTAAATGGGGATGTATCAAAATCTCAGAAGTTTATTGATGTTGTTGAAACAGAACAAACCAATAGAGAAATTGAGGCGGACAAATTTGCTACTGATGCGTTGATTGATCCTAATGATTATCTTAAATTTATCCGTGTTGAAGATTATTCAATTGGTTCAATCAAAAGATTTGCGAAAACACAAAATATTATGCCATACATGGTTATAGGAAGATTGCAGAAAGAAGGTAGAATTCCTTATAGCTGGTTTAGCGACTATAAATTGAGATATAAATGGGCAGAGCAATAACTTCAAGATGAGTGTAAGCTCTGTGTGTCGTGAAGCATGGTTCAAAATTTGCCCCGCAATAGACAAAGAAAAAGGCTCCGGCGAGATCTTATCAAGCCGGAGCCGAACTGTTTTTATCAAAAAAATTTTTCGGAAGTTTCGGGGGAAGAGCCGAAAAGCCTTATAAATATTGGGCTCTCAGCCCCATGTGGTCAGCAAATATGGTCAAACATGTGGTCAAGCCTGTTTCGCAAGATTTGGAAAAAGCATGTTCTGGCGAAAAATGGCATTTTTATAGTGCAATATAACCGAATAAAAATAGAAAATCCGTGGAAAACGCACAAGTTTTCCACGGATTTTCTGGTCTGAGTGACAAGACTTGAACTTGCGGCCTCTACCACCCCAAGGTAGCGCGCTACCAACTGCGCCACACCCAGTTAACCTACCCTTGCATTATATCACATTTATTTGTAAAAGTCAATAGCAAAACAGCGATAATTTTTATTTTTTGTCAAATAAATAATTATCGTTGTTTTTACTTTTTTTGCAGAAGAAAATCAATATAACCACTTTAATAAAGAGAGTGGAAAAAGAGTTTATGAAATAATTTATTGGATTTGTTCCTCATCGTTTAAAACCGTGATAACTGAGGCAACATATTCCAGTATTTTTTCAGTTTGAGTTGTCTGCCTGACATAACTGCTTCCGAATTTTCCTTCCAATTCGGAGACAGAATTTAATCCGTATTGTTTTACATATTTGTCGGCTCTGACTTGATATTCGTTATCGGAGATTTGCAGATCATAAATTCTTACAAAATAGTAGAGAAGCAATTCATTTTTCACAAGATTTTTAGCATAAGAATCGGCTTGAGAATGGAATTCCGGCATACTCATAAAGAATTTTTTTGCCACATACTCTTCTGTTGTAACATTTAGCTTTTCAGCCATATCCCCGTAATAAGTGAGAAATTTTATTGTGTAAGCATTGACCTCATCCACCGGATAGGTTATTACTGTAACAGTCTGAAGAAGTTTTTCCCAGATGAGATTTTCTTTGGCTCTTTGGTACATCATTTCCTCGTACTCTTCGACAGTGTCGCAGTAGGAAACGGTTTTTACAAAAGCGTCATTTAAAAGCGGGAGTTTCAGTTCGGTAACTGAATTTACCTTGATTTCATAAACGACAGCAGTACCGCTAAGATTGTCGACGGTAAAACTATCAGGTAAAGTAATTCTGACAGTAAATTCGTCGCCTTCTTTTCTTCCGATAAGGGCGTTTTCAAGCTGTACGGGATACTTATTATCTCCTAACCTGATCGTACAGTCCGAATCGCTTATGTTTTGGATAAATTTTCCCTCTGCTTTGTCAGCTTCGTATGTTTCAGATTTATAGCAGACAAAACTGATGTTAATAATGTCACCTACCACCGAATTTCTGCTGAGAACTTTTTCTTGGATAGCAGCGTTAGAGCGAACTTTCATGATGTCTGAATCTCTTCGGTTGATAATTTCTTTTTCAGTTAAAGTCATATCTATCCAGGAAGACGGTAAGGTTATATAATCTTCGATCTCGTAAGGATATGGCTCTTTGGCGCAGGAAACGAGCGAAAAGTTCAAAAACAGAACTAATATCAAAAACCAAGCTATCCGTTTCATAACCAAAACCTCCTTACAAACAGTTTCCGAATACTATAATACCATAACCGGCACAAAAATAAAATAGCTAAACAATTTAATTTACACATTGTTAAAATAAATAATCTCATAAAAATTTTGGGCAATGGAAATAAATTATCTGAATATATGTTGACAAAGGGTGTTATTTTGTGTTATTATATAGTGACAGGTAGAGGCTGAATAAAGTAAACGAAAGGAATCGGAAAGAATGGAAATAGCAATAATTGCTGATGACACAAAAAAAGAACTAACTTCTCAATTTTGTATTGCTTATTGCGGTATACTGAGCAAGCATAATTTGTGTGCTACCGGTGTTACCGGAAAATACATTACTGATGCTACGGGACTTAAAATAGAAAAACTGCTTTCCGGTACTTCCGGCGGTGCGGATCAAATAGCTTCGAGAGTTGCATTCGATGAAATTGACATGTTGCTTTACTTTCGTGACGCGACGGTCGTTCCTCATGCGGGTTCTCATGACCTTGACCTGCTGAGACTCTGTGATCTCCATAACGTTCCGGTAGCAACCAATATTGCTACTGCTGAAATTCTGGTAAGAGCACTTGACCGGGGAGATCTTGATTTCCGTGAAATGATCAATCCCCGTTCGGAATATAATCTCAGGAAAAAAAGAGGAATCAGGTGAGTAATGACCCTGATCGGTTTATTTTCGTGAAAAAATCGTTGACTGTATGAGGCGTAAAGAGGTTTTCTTTTGACTTTTTTCTACGAATACCGGATTTCAGGTGTGTTTTGCTTCGCTTATTTTAAAATTGTCAATTGCCCAACATAATAAAAAACAAAGAGAGTTCCCCAAAACACGGAACTCTCTTTGTTTTCATTATGATTAAGTATAAACAAATTCAGAGCATTAAGTTATTCTGAAATTTTATTCATTACTATCATTGCTGTTATTTGAGTCGTTATCTTTTTTTGTGTCTTTTTTCTTTGATGTGAGTTTGTTAAGAGCTAAAACAGAAAGAATTATAACTCCTGTTACTATAAAGATACCGAGCATGCCTTTTCCCATAACGGAAAGGCTGAGTAATAAGTTTTCAGTGTTCATTATATTCCTCCGGAATTTCAAGAAATAATCGTTCAGTTAAAGATAAATAAATCAACCGAAAAAGTTGAGAATCAGACCTCCGGCAATAACCGAAGCTATCTGTCCGGATACGTTTGCACCTATTGAGTGCATAAGAAGGAAGTTCTGGTTATCTGCTTCAAGGCCGAGCTTGTTGACAACTCTTGCAGACATCGGGAAAGCAGATATTCCCGCAGCGCCGATCATGGGGTTGATTTTGTTTTTGAGGAAGAGATTGAGGAATTTTGCAAAAAGAACTCCGCCCACAGTATCAAAAACGAATGCGACAAGACCGAGAGCAAGTATAAGAAGAGTCTGAGTATTAAGGAACATTTCAGCCTGCATTTTGGATACAACGGTGATGCCGAGGAGAAGGGTAATAAGGTTTGCAAGAACCTTCTGTGCAGTTTCCGAAAGAGAATCAAGAACTCCGCACTCACGGATAAGGTTACCGAACATCAGGAATCCTATAAGCGCAACCGCACGGGGAGCAACAAGACCGGTAATGATTGTTACTATAATGGGGAAAAGAATACGGGTTGTCTTTGTAACGTCGCCCTGGGAGTACTTCATTCTGATTCTGCGTTCTTTTTTAGTTGTGATAGCTTTTATTACAGGAGGCTGTACAATCGGAACGAGAGCCATGTAAGAATAAGCCGCAACAATTATCGCACCTATGTAATTTGACTTAAAGAAGTTGGCAACGAAAATTGAGGTAGGTCCGTCGGCTGCACCTATAATCGCTATAGAAGCCGCATCTTTGATTTCAAATCCGAAAACAGTTGCGAGAAAGAGAGTAAAGAAGATACCGAACTGCGCAGCCGCTCCGAAAATCATCAGCTTAGGGTTTGAAAGCAGAGGACCGAAATCGATCATAGCGCCGATACCTATAAAAAGCAGGAGAGGGAATAATTCGTTAGCTATACCGCTGTCGAACAGCAGGTCAATTACGCCGATTTCTTTCAGTCCTTCGTGAATTTGAGTTACAGCGCCGGAATTAGGCAGGTTAACGAGAATTGCGCCGAATCCCATCGGTAGGAGCAAGGTCGGTTCCATCTGTTTCTTGATAGCAAGAAAAATCAGGACTCCGCCTATTATCCACATAATAAGCTGTTGAGGGGTGATTTGGAGAAGGTTTTCGTACAGGGCTTCCATTTTTGATATCCTTTCAGTTTGAAAATATTAATCTGCAACTGTTAACCGATATGTAATACACATGCGGTCAACCGAAGCAGTTGGTTTCGTGTCAGATACAGATAATCCGTCTGAGAATATTAAGTTATGGGGTTCCCTTGATTTAAGGTGTTAAGGTATAAAGGTATATTGTTGTTGAGTATAAAAAAATTTTATGACAACTGTCCTGAATGAATAAGTCATTTTGTACTGCGCATTCTGTAACCTACATTGAGTTCATTTACTATGTAACTGCCTTCACCTGGTTTCAGACCGAGCTTTTTGCGGATGTTAGCCATATTGACCTGAAGTTTTTTTATACTCGACGCGTCAGTAGCTTCACCCCAGACAGCTTTGATTATCGCTGAATAGGTCATCATCTTTCCGGCATTTTCCGCCAGTAAAGCAACTATATTGTACTCAGTCTGAGTGAATTTAATCTCCCGATTGTGAAGGTAAACGGTCCTTGCAGGATAATTAACCACAAGGTCAGAAATGACAAATTTGTCGCCGGAAACGTTTTTATCGTCACCGGAATGGTGTGCAGATCTCAGCACAGCTCTTATTCTTGCAAGAAGCTCACCGGTACCGAAGGGCTTTGTTACGTAGTCGTTGGCGCCGAGATCGAGAGCGGCAATCTTATCAGTTTCAGAGTTTCTGGCTGAAAGAACTATGACGGGAGTAAAGGACGTTTTTCTTACCCATTCGATAAATTCAAGCCCATCTTTGTCCGGAAGTCCGAGATCAAGAATAACAAGGTCAGGGTGATGGGAAGAATACAGCATTTCGGCAATAGCGCAACTTGATGCCGTAACGGTAAAATATCCGTTTGCTTCAAGAACCGTTGTAATCAGACTTAAAATGTTATTTTCATCGTCGACGACAAGAATTTTGAATTTGTTGTTACTCATTTTTACTTTCGTCGATTTTCAGAGAAAATCCGAAAACCGCGCCTCCGCTTTGAAGATTATGGGCAAAAATTTTGCCGCCATGCGCAGAAATAATGGCAGCACAAACCGTAAGACCGATGCCCATGTTGTTTCTTCTTCCGTCACTCGGTGCGCTGCTGCCGGGTATTGCGCCGCTGAAAATTGTAGAGAGCTTGTCTTTGTCAATTCCGCAGCCGTTGTCGATAACTTCAAAAACCGCATTGTTGCCGTCTGTATTTACGCGAAGCGTCAGTTTTGTCATTCCCTTTGCATGACAAACGGCATTTTCGAGCATGTTGATAAGCACCTGTTCAATAAGCAAGGCATCCATTTTTATGCTTATGAAGTCTTCCGGAATTTCTATCCTGACTTTCTGCTTAGGATACCGTTTATTGAAGTTCAGTATAACAGAATCGATCAGCTCTTCAAGCACAACGTCGTTTTTCTTTATACGAACGTTGCCCGCACCTACCTTGGTTATTGACAATAGATTTTCTACCATTCGCATAAGCCACTCGCTGTCCTGTTTGACCTCATTAAGCAGTTTTATTATCTGAGGTTTTGAGAGCGAATCATAGTTTTCAATCATCGCAGAGCATGAGCCGTATATGGTAGTCAGTGGTGTGCGAAGATCGTGCGACACGGCGCGTAACAGGTTTGAACGCAACTGTTCCTTTTCGTTTTCAGCTTTGATTTTTTCGCTCAGACTCAGTTTTTTCGTAACCATGCAGGTAAAAAAAGAAATAACAAGCATGATCAGGGCTGACAAAAGCAGTTCCGGAGAAAAAAGATCGAAGCGGAAATAAGGAAAGGAAAACGCAAAGTTGACAAGCAGAACTGACAGTAAAGATGCGGCAAATCCGAAAAGATAGCTGCTTGTTCTGAGGGAGATAATAAATACTCCGAATACGAAAACCATCGGAATCAGGGTCTGTATGCGGAAAATGTACTGAATCAGAAGATTCAGCCCGAATGCCAAAGCGACTACACCGATGGTGAACACAGTATCGAAAAAATAATTTCTGGATTTGTTCATAATTACTCCTGTAAACTAAACGTTAAGATTATACCAAAAAAAGAAGATTATGTCAAGGACATACGGTAAAGATACGGTAAAGAAATTTTTCCGTTTAAAAAATTCTTTGGTATTGAAATATTCTTCTGAAAAGTGTATAATTATTATGTATCAAAGTGCTGAAAGGGAGCGGAAAATGTCACAACTTACCAAGAAAGCTATAATATCTTCTTTTTACGAACTGCTAAACAAAAAACCGCTAAGCAGAATAACAGTCAAAGAGATTACGGAGCATTGCGGGATAAACCGGATGACTTTTTATTATCACTTCAAAGACATTTACGACCTTGCTGAAATATCTTTGGAGCAGAAAATTGATGATATATTCGACGGGGAAATCAATTACAACAATTGGCAACAGAATTATCTCAGTATCTTTCTCTATGCCCTGACGGTTAAGAACGTTATAAAGAACATGATACCGAACCTTGAGAAAAGACGGATAGAGGAGTACCTTAACCAGATCAGCAGAAAAATAATATTGCAGATAATCAAAGAAAAGAAAAAAGGGAAGATTTGTTCGGAAGATGACGCTAAATTTATTTCTGAAATTTTCCAGTACTGTTTCAGCGGTATGCTCCTGAGGTGGATAGAAAACGGCATGAAAGAAGACCCGAATGTGTATGTAGGGCGGGTATGTAAAATAATGCAGGGAACAATTGACAACGCAATTGAGCAGTGTGTGAAACAGCCATGATTTTATCACTGATAAAAAAATTATCAGTATAACAATTTTGCGTATTGCTTAACCGATTCAAATGAGGTACAATTTAAACAGTAAGAGTTAAAGAAACAAAATCAAGTCAGACTCATACAAAGAAAGGAGCGAGATGGTTTGAAAAGAAAAATTATTGCATTTATGCTCATTTTGACGCTGATTTTACCATGCTTTACAATGTTCGGATGCGGAGAAGCTACACCGCCCGAAGGAACGTTCACGAGGCTTACGGTTGATGTAAATCCAAGTATTGAATTCATGATAGACGATAGCGGAAAGGTAGTTTCGGCTACAGCATTGAATGATGACGGCAGTATATTGATTGCCGGAGAAGTTTTGGTGGGAAAGACGCCTGAGGAAGCAGTTAAAGTGGTGGTTTCTCTTGCTACCGAGACAGGATATCTTGTAAAAGGAAATGTTACGGCAGATGAAAACACCGTTACAATTTCTGTGTCGGGAGATACTACCTACGCAAAAAAACTGGCAGAAAAGGTTGAAAACAAGATATCTGATGTTTTAAAACAGGCGGATATAGAGGGAAAAATAGAAAAAGCTGAGGCACTGAAAACCGAAGCACTGCGCGAAATGGCAGCAGGAACAACACTTTACAGTGAAGAAGAACTCAACGCAATGAGCGACGATCAGCTGTACAAAGTAATTGCTGCGGGACGTATTGAAACTGCGCTTTTGCTTACCGACAGTTTGCGTGAAATTTATTTTGATGCCAAAAACAGTAAAATATCATTTGCAAAGAGTGAAGAAACAGCCAAGATAATAAACGCGATGGGGGATGGATATGCTCTTGCATACTCCGCATACAAAGCAACACTCGATTCATATCATGAAGTGATAGTAGCACTTGATCAGCTCAGATACGATATGCTTGTTTCTCCCGATTCTGCGTATCAGAAATCACTTACGGAGCTCAGAAATGCAAAAAAAGAACTGCTCAGACAAAAAACATTTACAGCCTCTTTGGAAATCAACGGTGATGAATATCTTGCGGCTACGGCAACTTTGCGTCTGAGAGAAGAAACGTATGAAAAAGCACTTATGGCTTATGAAAATTTAGGTCAGGTTGCGGATGCGGCGTTTCAGGTTCTGATTGACAGAATGAGTTCGGTTGAGCAAACACTTCGTTCTCTTGAAGAAAAATTCCCCGAGGAGATAAAAACACAGCTTACAGCAAAGGCTGAGGAGGTTGAAAATACTCTGAATGCTACAAAGGATGCGTTTTTCGAAGAGTTTGAAGAAGCACATGCGACAGATATAGAAACGGTCAAGAATACGCTGATAGCACAGAAAAATGCACTTATAGAAGCGGTAGATTCTTCATCAAAATAAAGAGGAGGCTAAACGATGGGAAAGAGAAGGAAAAAATCATTTTTAAAAGGGTTAGCAATTTCAGTAGTTGCTGTTGCGGGACTTGTCATGGTTCTGTTAGGTACGCTTTCGCTCGATTGGTTGTCATACGAAACCAGCAGTATTGTCGAAACATCAGATGCTTTTGTTTTGTCAGAACTTCCGGAGTCTGACTCCTATAATATGATGAATATTCTTGCGTATGTCACGTTAGGTCTGTCTGCGGTTACAGCGGTTCTGGCTGTTGCGTGCGGAATACTACGTTTTAGGTTTTCTTCGTTAAAAATGCTCTCAGGTTTGTTAACGATAGTTGCTACAATACTTCTGATAGTTTTTACATTGAAATACTGCAAGGATACTAACAGTTTCAGCATAGATTTCATCGTTACATTTAAAGGCGAATTTGTACTTGCCGTCGGTTCCATACTTGCTTTTGCCGGAGGGTTTGTCAGCGGAATTGCCGGTTTGGTTCCGAGTAAGTAATTTGATTGTGCCTGCAATTGAATGGAAACGTCCGAATATAATCTGAGTATTTAATAGCTGTTTTTATTGCAAAGTCGGAATATTCGCTTTTGTGGGAATTCAGCTTATAAAACAACAGATAACCAAATCGGTCTGCTGATTTACAGCAGACCGATTTGATTTAGGTTATAAAGCTTTGCGAACGGTTTAAGCCGTCAGCAGTGAATAAACTTTTTTCTGAAAATAATAGGGATATCTTATATAACACACATTAATATCCATTTACCAAGCTAACTTTGTTGAGGTATAAAAATACATAAATCAGAAGTGAGTCTTGCATTTTGAATAATGATATGATTATATTTTACCTTGCTTTAAAAGTGCATAAGTTTTCAGAACGGCTGCCTGTGTTTTTCCGTCGGGAATAGTATTATCGAGAATCATGTTCACAGCGTCTTCGAAAGAAATGCTGAAAACATCGAGAAATTCATCTTCATCGAGTTTCTGACTGTGTTTTTCAAGTCCTTTTGCAACGTACATATAGATTTTTTCGCTGAGTATTGCCGGCGACGGATAGTAAGTCCCGATAAAAATAAGCTCCCCGGCGGTAAATCCTGTCTCCTCAAGCAGTTCACGGCGTGCGGCTTCTTCCGGATTTTCTCCCTCGTGATCCATTTTTCCGGCAGGAATTTCTGTTATTACTTCTGAAAACGGGTAACGGAACTGCTTTTCAAGGATTATCTCGCCATTTTCAGTTAAGGGCACTATACAGACCGCTCCTTTATGCCATGCGACTTCGCGCGTTGCGCTTTTTCCGTCAGGTAGGCGAACAGTGTCAACAGTAAGATGAACAATACTGCCTTTGTAAATTTCCTTTTCAGATATTTTTTCTTCACGTAAATTTTCGTATTTTTCCGTTTTTGTTTCAGACATTACAGACCTCCGAAAAATATTGAATATTAATAGTTTCAACTATGACAAGTATAATTATATCAGAACGCCAAAATATGTCAATGTATTTCAAATAAAATTATTGCAAAAAAAATTGATATGTGTTATAATTAACTTTGCGTGGTGCGATAGAACGCACCCGTAACCCGTTATTTTGGATTTATCACAGGAAAACGAAAGTTTTTTTGTTTTAACAGAAAGGAAAACAGATGAAATTTTTGTCGGTACATGAATTTTCTGACCTTTCCGATACAGAAAAAAAAGAATATCTTGAAGAACTGCGATATGAGAAGAACAACGTTTTTACAGCTGAAGAGTATCAGCTGCTTGCCATGGAAGTTGAAAAACTGAATTACGCTGATTCTTCTGAGATTGCAAACGAACTTTATAAACAAGCGGAAATACAAAGAGAAGCGGATCGAATGTATAATGCGGAAAAGAGAAAAAGAGGTTTTGTAGTCATACTTGCAGTTTTGTGCGGAGCTTTTTTCGCTGTGTCGGTGGGAATAATTATTTCAATGTTCTTATGACAGCTTTGGTTATTGCGAAACCTTATTTGAATGCAAAACATGATTTTTGTAAAAGTGCAGACTGTCACTTTTTGATTTTTCCGGATGCAAAAAAATCGGTCGGCAGCATTTCACTTTGTTTGCGTCATCCGGCTTTCAGCTAAAAGATATAAATGTAATCATGTATTTAAATGATTATGAGGTGTTAAATTTAATTTATTTCCGGCAAGTGGAAAAGATTTGTCGGTTCGGTCGGTTATTTTGAGCAGAATCAATAATCGGAGTAAAAAACGAGTTTTTCCGATGTAAAACAAATCGGTATTTTATGTAGAAGTCAGAAATCAGAGTAGGAGAGAAAACTTAAAATGGGAAAAATAACAAGAGCAATAACTGCCGACGGAAGCGCAAGAATATTTTTCGAAGTAAGCACTGATATAGTTTCCGAGGCTCACAGGATACACGGAACATCAAAGACTATGACTGCCGTGCTCGGAAGAGCGCTGACAGCTGCTTCGCTTATGGGGTGTATGCTTAAAGATAAAACCGACTCACTTACTCTTAATTTCAAAGGAGACGGACCTGCCGGCAGTATAATCTGTGTAAGTGATTATATGGGAAACGTAAGAGGTTGTGCTACTGATCCGACAGTGGAATTGCCTCCGAATAAAGACGGAAAACTTGATGTTTCAGGGGCAGTCGGCAAAGGTACGTTTTATGTTGCGAAAGAAATGGGCGACGCAGAACCGTATGTGGGGCTATGCGATATAGTAAGCGGCGAGATAGCACAGGATATCACTCAGTATTTTTTCACAAGCGAGCAGACACCCACAGCCTGCGCTTTGGGTGTGCGTTGCGAAAAGAATGCGGATTGCAAGTCGGCAGGAGGTTATATTCTTCAGCTTATGCCCGGTGCCGATGAAACGACGGTACAAAAAATAGAAGAAAATATCAAGCTGATTCCATCCGTTTCGGAGGCAGCAGCACTTGAAAACGCTGACGAATATGTTATTTCAACACTATTCAAAGGACTTGAATATGAAATTTTCGATGAGTTTGACTGCTGTTACAAGTGCAACTGCTCCAGAGAAAAATTTGAAAACGCGCTTGTAAGTCTCGGAGAAAAAGAACTGAGTGAAATGATTTCCGAAAACAGGGATTTTGAAATGACTTGCAGGTTTTGCGACAGAAAGCAGAATTTTACGGTTGAAGAATTGAAAAATCTTCTGAATATCAGTAAAAACAAAGGCTGACAGAAAAAGAATACCGAAAGCAAACAGCCTCATTATTTTCAGCCATTAAATCACTTTACAGTATTCTTTTCCGGTTTTACGTGCAATTGCGAAACCCTTTACAACAGTTTGCAAAAGATTTTGCATGGCTCTTACGGTGCATTCGTTTTTCGTTGTATTCTGAGAAAAATATATAATTTCCGGATTAGTTCATAAGTAACATGGTTTCAGTAAAAATTCAGTCGACTATTTTTTTAAGGCCGGATTTTCACGGAATGAGTTAATCAGAATGTAAGGGATTTTCAGTTGGGTTCGTTTGTTTTTGTGTTGGTTGTTAGTTTGTTGATACCGTCAATAATGATTGTTTTCGGAATTGTGTTTTCACTGTTTCCACCGAAAGAAATCAATTCTTTTTACGGCTATCGCACAACTATGTCAATGATAAATAAGGATACATGGAAGTTCGCTCATCTGTGTTGCGGCAAAATCCGGATAGTCGTTGGAGCTGTTATACTGATTCTGAGTGTTCTGACCGTGTTATTGCTCAGGGGATCAGATGATAATATTACAGGAATCGCAGGTATTATAATTATTATCATAAAAACCGTTATACTGATATTGTCGGTAATTCCGGTGGAAATGGCTCTGAGAAAGAATTTCGACCGTGAAGGGAAAAGAAAGTAAAGTTCGGAGTTAAAAACAGAACTGAAAAATCATTAATTTAAATTCCTTGAAGCTTATTTTATTGCTATCTGAGCTTATTTAAGATAAATAAACTAACATTTATCAACGTAAAACATTCTGCCGTGTCATAAATAACCATTTACACAAATAACATTTAGTATTCCCTGAGCGGAGGTGCTGAAATTGTGTAAATACAGCCCGGTAGGCATTCTCGATTCCGGAGTAGGCGGGATAAGCGTTCTTAAGCATATTCGTAAAATTCTGCCGTCGGAAAATATAATTTATTTTGCCGATAAAGAAAATGCGCCGTACGGTACGAAAAAAACGGATGAAATAATAAAACTTACCGATCAAAGCATAGATTTTCTGACAGATTTCCGATGCAAAGCGATTGTCATAGCGTGTAACACTGCTACGTCAGCGGCGGCTGATATTTTGCGTCGCAAATATAAATTACCAATCATAGGGCTTGAGCCGGCTTTGAAGCCGGCTGTAAAAAAATACCCGAGTGGAAAAATTTTGCTTCTTGCTACCCCGGCGACCGTTTCTCTCCCAAAACTCCGTAGATTAGTCAACGGCTTAAATAAAAATGATGTTGTCTGCATTGCGGCTCCTAAGCTTGTTGAATTCATAGAACACGGGCAAATCTATTCCCGGGAAATGGTCGACTATCTTAAAATACTTTTCGCTGAGTATAAAAGTTTGAAATTCGACGCATGTGTGCTCGGTTGCACTCACTTTCCTTTTGCCAAAAAAGCAATAACCGAAGCTTTGGGTTACCAACCTGAGTTTTTTGACGGCGGTCTCGGAGCAGCAAGGCATCTTTTTTGTATTCTCGATAACCGTAATCTGCTTAATCCTGACGGACAGTCCGGATATATGGTATGGAATAACAGATATGAAAATGACCTTGTGCGTCGGTTAATGAATATCAATATTTGAGTATTTTATTTTTATTAATAGCAAATAATGTGCAATAAAAACAATTTTTGTCTATGTTTGGCAAAATGTTTTCGCTTTCTGTCTGAGGAAAAAATATAAGCACGTTGTTTCAAAAAATCCGGATGGAAAAATCAGCTTTTTCAAATTATCCGAAAATAAAACATTCTCACAGAAATATGAATAACCAATTTGCCGGCTTTTACATATCTGAAATTGCTGAATATTACGAACAGCCGATTTTGTAAGCCTGACTGATTTTTAAAAAAAAGTCGGATAATGTTTCACAATGCGTAAAGTAATAAATCAGTAACGAAAATCAAACGAAAGCATAAACAAGGCAGTAATAAAATCAGCAAAAACAAAAAGAAACAGGAAGTAAGAAAGAAAAATGAATGAAACCGGCATAATACTGAACAAGCTTAAAGCTCTCGGGGATGAAACTTACCGTTCGTTTCAAAGCAAACTCATACCGGAAATTGACCCTTCGAAAATTATTGGGGTACGAATGCCGGCACTGAAAAAACTTTCCGTTGAAATTTGCGGTTCTGAAGAAGCG
>CALXUV010000071.1 GCA_944391815.1 uncultured Clostridia bacterium
GAATATTCCGGATAGGTTACGACACATGTAAGCAACGCAATTTTGTATTCACGTCAGAAGATCATCGATTTCATAGGATATACAGCAACCTGTGAAACAAGATTGTCTCCGTCAAACCAACCGATAACGTTGGCTTTTTCCATTGTCGGAAATTTCGCGCGTATTATTTCTTTTTCTTTCCATCCGACGGAGCTGAGTTCTTCGTCTGTGACCTGAAAGACATATCGCAGAAGAGCATTGTACTGCTCCATATACTCTATGCCGACTTTTTTCATTACAAGTTTGTTTTCGTTCAAGATTTCACCCTTTCTTATCGTACTGCTGACTATTATAGCACTGTGCGGCTGTTTTGTCAATTTATGCTGTGAATGTTTTGTTTTTTTGAAGTGAATCCCATTTTATTATTTTCAGCGTTCCTTTAAGCAGAGTTTCCGTTTTACTGAATATGAGGAGGACATAAGAATTTGGAAAATTTGATCTCAAAACTTCCTTTTTACACAAAACTTTCCGAAGATGAAATAAAATTTGTTACGGAAAAAGCGACTGTAAAAAGTTACGGAGAAAAAGAAATAATCCACGGAAGCTCGGTAAGCTGTCTCGGATTTCTTTATGTTATAAGCGGAAGTCTCAGGGCATATATACTGTCAAGGGAAGGCAGAGAGGTAACGCTTTTCAAGGTCGGTGAAGGAGAGTGCTGTGTGCTGTCAGCGGCCTGCGTTATAAGTCAGATAACCTTTGACACATTTATTGAAACGGAATGTAAAACGGATATCCTGCTTATCGGACCGGCATCTTTCTCCAAACTTGCATCGGAAAATATTTACGTTGAATGTTTTATGTATAAACTGATGTGCAGCAGATTTTCTGCTGTTATGAATTCCGTTCAGCAGATTATGTTTGAAAGAATAGACAGCAGATTGGCGGAGTTTTTGCTTAAAGAATCTGAAAAAAGAAAAGTGCTGCCGTACACTCAGCAGGAAATAGCATTGCAGCTCAGTACAGCAAGAGAGGTAATATCACGGGCGCTGCGGCGTTTTGAAAACGATGGGTTGGTAAAACTCGGCAGGGGAAGGATAACTGTGATAAACCCCGAGGGACTTAAAAATATATCTGAATGAATTACCGAAAATTTTTTACTTTATGGGACTAAGTCACAGAATAATTGACTTAAACGTAGTATACTATAACCGTAAGAAATAAAAAAGCAACACCGAAAGGAGAAATAAATATGTCGGAAATAATGATTAGTAAGGATAATTTTCAGAAAGAGGTAATGGAGTCAGACAAACCGGTCCTGATAGATTTTTTTGCTACATGGTGCGGACCGTGCAAAATGATTTCGCCCATTATATCGCAGATAGCCGATGAAAATGCAGATAAAATCAAGGTCGGAAAGGTTGATGTCGATAAGGAAGGGGAGCTTGCTTCGGCTTTCAGAGTTGTAAGTATTCCTACTCTTGCCGTGGTTAAAGACGGTAAGATTACAGCAACTGCCGTCGGCTTCAGGAGCAAATCGGAAATACTTGATCTGCTGAAATAAACAGCTGATTTTAAAATAACGGTTTGCATATATTCAAATTATCAAATGCCACCGGAGTTTTTAAAAACCGGTTATGGATGAAAACAGTCATTTCCGGTTTGTCTGAAAGCTAATTGTATACAAAAGAATAAAAAACTGCCGTTTCCCCGTAGTTAAGGGAAGACGGCAGTTTTTTCAGTTTCTATTATTCTCGTGTACCTGCGGGAAAGGTAACTTCACGGCAGAGACAGTTGGCTTGTTTTCAATATCTTTTTCAGGATTAAAATATCAGGTAAACATAGATATGTACGCTTGCCGTAATTAATGATGATATGAAGACTGAGGTTATTGCCGGTACGCTTGCTTTGTGTCGCTTTATCATGGATATTATAAGATCTGCCGAACACATAATAAAAATGGCAGCAAGAACCGGAGTCATTAAAGTATAAAATAATCCCAAAATAAGGTCTGAGCCAGGAAATCCCGTAACCAAATCAGATATATTTACAGTTACAATTACATACAAAGGCAACTGAAGTAAATCTCCTGTCAACATTCCGGAACAGGTAAATAATGTCTTGTTTTCAGATCGGTGTCTCAATATAAAATACAATGGAATACTTATGATCGCATAGCAAACGGGATGTGCAATCATCAAACCTCCGAATAAGTAAGAATCCCACTTAAATTGTGAAAAAAATTCTGAACAAGGTATATATACAAGAAATAAAAAATAATAGACAAAACAAGCCGATAATGCGAATAAAAAACCGTGCAATAGTGATTTATTAAATATTTTGTTCATATTACCTCATTTCTTAAAGTCAGCATTTTTTTGGATTAAATCGTAAAATATTCAGTATTCCGTTTTTGAATGAAATTTTGTTTTTCTACTACAAAGTCAAAAATAATAAATGCTTTCCAGCTTTAAATATACTATTATGAAAGATAAAGTCAGGAACAGCGATGTTAACGCAGACACAATTCCCGGAATGTTTACCTTATGCTCTCTCACCATTCGTACGATTATATCTGCTGTGCAGATTAAAATTATCGCCAAGAGCACAGCAAATAAACCGTAAAAAGTTATAACACGTCCGAAATTACCAATCCAACCGGAATCAGGCATTGATTCGGCGGTTAAGAAGTACATTGGTATCTGAACAAGTATACTGAAAAACATTGCGCTGCACGTATATAATGTCTTATTTTTTGTACGGCGTCTCAGCAGAAAATATACCGGTATGCTAATGATCACAAAGTTTACAGGAAAGCCAACCAATGTCACTTCAACAATTTTTTCAAGTATATAACTTACATAAGGAATGTAAGTATATCTTAAATTGAAAGAAATCAGATATGAAATTAAACAAATGTAACCGATATAGCTATACGACAGCGCAAATAAAAAACCGTGCAATAATGACTTGTTGAATATTTTTTTCATATTACCTCATTTCTTACAGTCAGCATTTTTTTGGATTAGATGGTAGGGTTTTCTGTATTCCGTTTTTTGTATGAAATATTTTGTAACAGAAGTTTTATTTTGGGGCGGACAAATTCAAAAGTCCGGCGGACAATTTCCGTGATTGTTACGAGCGCAACCGCACCACATGTCGAATAATATAAGTAAACAAGTCCAATCGATGCAGAAATTGATAGGCGATTATCCAAACTTTTACATAGAGTGGTAGTTATAATTCCTGACAGCACCGCAAGCAAAGTCGTCAGACAGAAATAAATAATTTTGTTGCCTGATTTGTTCATAAGTAATCTGTATAGCGGAATATAAAACGCAAAACCGAAACCGAAAAAGAATACGCCAAAGATCAAATCACCCCAGTCATCCAGTCTGACGACATTAAGCAACGAAAAGACATAGATTGGGAGAAAAGAAATAACTGAAAACAAAATTGCCGCAAATACAGTTTTTATACCGAAATGCTCAGAGCTCTCACTTACATTTTTTTCGTCATGTGTTTTTTTCTTGGCGAAAAACATTATTAAATCAACAGCAGTTTCAATAACTATAACAGATAAAAACGAAAAGCAGAAAAAGTATAGGATATTTTCTTTTAAAAAATCAATATATCTCTGCATATCATAATCGACAAGCCAGAATTTTGAGAATAATTTATGTCCGATTAAAGCAATACTTAATACCAAGGTGATTACAGCTTGCAAAGGGAATCTGATTTTTTCATTTTTTGATTTCATACCGAAATATATCGGTATAAGAAACATCGGTATAATAGTTAAATTAAATATGGCTGGACCATCATACTCATAATTCAAAAGCAAAAATACAATAGTGACATACAGTATCGGTTTCAGGACTTCTAAAGATACTGCAATATATTTGTTTATAAGTTCCCTTTTATTCATAACCCTCTCCTTAATTCCCGTAATAATCACTCCGTTCTGTTTTGTAAATTTCATCTTACACGAGCTGCATTTCATTTGATTAAGAAAAATCATGTTTGTGATGTAACATTCATTATCTGACGTTTTAGCTCACCTATTGGTAACTTCAATAAATCAATTCATAATAAATTCTGTCAACCAATTACGTATTTCCGATTTCGGTACTCTCTGACTATACTTTTGAGTTTAATATTTTTATACTTAAAGCCGAAAATCCGGTTTTTACCGTAATAATAATTTAACACTCCCCAGCGTTAATATAACACAAAATTCATTAATTGTCAATATATACAATCAAATTAAAGTATTTAGTTGTTTTTTACATATGATTAGACAAATAAAAATCAGCTTTGTAAATTTAAATAGATGTAAAGATAAACTGAGTTAAATAAGTCGGTATAGGTGAAAACCAGAGAATAATGTAAGTTCAGTCTCTTTATACATATTTTTTGGTTTATTATTCAAAGTTGTCCGCATCGTTATATAAGTTTTGCAAAGCATTTGGCTTATTAAAAGGCTTTGGGAGAAAATAAATTGACTGTTAAGTCTCTACGACCGATATTATTGAAATAAGTTTTTTGATAACCTACGCTTCTTCCGGTTTTGCGCCGGTGCCGAACTCGGTGAGAAGTTTCAGCCCATGAGCAGTTTCCGCAAGTATTCCCTCGTCCCGCATTTTTTTGAGTTCCCGCATCATTGCACTGCGGTCGGTGTTCAGGTACTTGGCCAGCTCTGTCATTGTCATAGTCATTCTTATGCTTCCGCTTTCCTTTCCGTTGAGACGAAGCCTGAAATAACATAGCAGTTTTTCACGTATGTTGTGACAGCAGAGAATTTCTATGCGTTGGCTCATCATGCCCGCACGGCGTATCAGCATATCGGTGAAATTTGCGGTCAGCTTTTCCTTTCCGGAACAGGGTTGAGGGCAACTGTTTGCGCAGTTTTCCCTTATTTTTGCGTAGTCAAGGTAAGCTATTTCACTTTTTTCCATGCTTCGTACAATAATACTGTCGCCGGCTGTCCTTGCGTATGACAGAAGTTCCGAAAACAGGGTGCTTTCCGGAAGGTTTTCGAGAAGTGTTTCGTAACCGTTAATGTCGGTACGGATAATTGCTGCTCTTCCGGACAGAACTATTCCGATTCTGTTTGTCCCGTCTCCGTATACGCAGACCGTTTCACCTTTTTTATATGAAATGATATGTGTATTCAGACATCTGATTATTTTTGCGCACTGCCTTTCAGGTATTCCTCTGAAAAGCTCGGTTTCACTGAGTTTCATTAAGATACTCCTCCCGGACTTTTTTACTTTTTGATTTGAACTTTTATCGCTTAAACCATGAGATGTGCTTTTGTCAGCTGATTTTCAGCTGATCTGCCGTACTTATATTTTACCATTTTATTTCACCGATTTCAATATGTGGTCACTGAAAATCCATGGGGAAATTTTGCCTCGTGAAAAACTGCGGTTTTATTGCATTTTATATAAACCAAGTGCTTATAATCAAAAGATTATATGGTAATTTTTTACGAAATGCGAACAATTATTCGTGTTTTGCTTGCAAATTGGGAAAAAATGGTGTATAATATAGGCACAAAAGCGGAAAAACGGAGGTATAAAAATGGCACTTGTTTGCCGTACCTGCGGCAAAGAATGTAACGGTTGCGGAGACTGTAAGCCTGAAAAACCCCCGGTTTGTGAAGTTTGCGGCGATATAATTGAAGATACGGAAGCGTATTTTGATTTTCTGCATCAATTACTTTGTTTAAGCTGCCTTAAAGAGCTTCATAAGCTGTAACACGAAAAACCATTCGTGAAAAGTCAGGAGGAGTAGATTGCGGGAAGATATAACAGCATCAGACATAACAATCTCAGCGGCTAATGTCGAAGATACAAATAGAGCCGGAAAGCGATCTGAAAAGCTCACTCGGAAAACGACAGCGATACCCTCTGAAAATAACTCTGAAACCCCTTCAGAAGATAATTCAGGCAAAAAAGAGAAAACGGTCGGGGAAAAATCTACCGTAAAAACAATTGAAAAAAATTCAGTAAATGGTACCGAAAAGGGTGATGTAAGGGCGGAAAAAGAAGCTGCCGTGGGGCAAAATGAAAATTTATGCGAAGAGAACATCCCGAAAGTACCGGAAACAAATGAACGACTTTCGGACAAAGAAAGTGAAAAAATAATAACTCAGGAAGAAAAGTCCGGTATCATTACAGTAAAAGCGGAAACAAAAAACCTTCCTTTAAATGAAAAAACAGAGAACGGAAAATCACAAGGAGAATCGTCCGGCAGTATTGAAAAAGTACCGAAAATTAAAAATCCCGAATCAAAAGAAGTAAAAAGGAAAAAAGGGGTAATGGCGTGCAAAACTGCCAAAGAGGAATCAAATGAAGTACCGGAGATGAAAGCCGACACGGAAATTTCGGTAAAATCATCCTCAAACCCGACAGATAAACTGCCGGAAAAGGTAAAAAAAAGGCAAAATAAGAAATCTTGTGAAACAGAGAGCGAAGACTGTTTTGTTACGCTTAAAGAAGCTGTCGTTAAAATTTCGGCAATGCTTTCTGAAATATCGGAAGACAAAAATTTCTTTGTCAGCGGCGAAAACGGTGAAAATCCAAGGCACGTTGATACAAAAACCCTGAAGGAGTTTTCAGGTGTGATCAAGGAAATGAGCGGAGTGGCAAAAGAACTTTTCGGAAGCGGAAGCGATGTTGCAGACGGTCTGATAATAGAATTTTCCGAGGATGTGTCACAGTGCGGAGAGTAAACAGACTGTTCGTTGCTGCTTGTTAACTCTAAGGTCTAAGCTTTAAGGTGTAAGCTCTTACCTGAAACCTTTTACTTGTTGCTTGTTAACTTGTGTTTCCTTATAATCTAACCTGTTCGTTATCCTCAGCTGAAACGTTAATGAAGCTGTTCATACCGTTACAGAAATCAACAGAAGGCGGTGAACTATTGAAAAAACTTTATATTCCGCCACCGTCTGAAAAACAAAGGCGTTTCTTTATGTCAAAAGCAAGGTTCGTGGGTTACGGCGGAGCCAGAGGCGGTGGGAAATCATTTGCAATGAGAATAAAACTCGTTCTTCTTTGCTTTCGTTACAAAGATCTTAACTGTCTATTACTGCGCCGCACTCTGCCGGAGATCAGGGAAAATCATCTTGTTCCGCTTCTTAAACTACTCGGGGAAAACGTTACATACAGGTCATCTGAAAGCGTGTTTGTTTTTCCGAACGGTTCAAGACTTAAACTCGGTTACTGCGACAAGGAAAACGATGTATACCGTTATCAGGGACAGGAGTTTGATGTCATAGGTATTGAAGAATGTACTCATTTTACCTGGGAGCAGGTCAATTTTCTGATGACTGCCAATCGCAGTGTGCGCAGCGATTTCAGGCCGAGAATGTATTTTACCGGTAACCCCGGAGGAGTCGGGCATACGTGGTTTCGACGGCTGTTTGTGAAAAAAGAATATCATACGGGAGAACGTCCCGAAGACTATGAGTTTATTCCGGCAACTGTTGACGATAACCTTGTGCTTATGAAAAACAATCCCGAGTACATAAGGATACTTGATTCTCTTCCGGAAAAATTAAGACAGGCGCACAGGTTCGGAAACTGGGACGTGTTTGACGGACAGTTTTTTGAAGAGTTCAGGGATAACCCTCAGGGGTATGTAACCAGGCGCTTTTCGCATGTAATAAAACCATTTGTTCCTCCGGCGGAGTGGAAATATTACCGTTCATTTGATTTCGGATACGCCAGGCCTTTTTCAGTCGGTTGGTGGGCTAAGGATTTTGACGGAAAGCTCTACCGCATAGCCGAACTTTACGGATGCACTTCGACTCCGAACGAGGGAGTCAAATGGACGCCGGACAGGATATTTTCGGAGATCCGCAGAATAGAAACAGAGCATCCTTATCTCAAAGGAAGAACGGTTAACGGCGTTGCGGACCCGAGCATCTGGGATTCTTCACGCGGAGAGGCAATAGTCGAAACTGCGGCAAAACACGGTGTTTATTTCTCACCCGGCGACAACAAAAGGATACCGGGCTGGATGCAGGTGCATTACCGTCTGACCTTTGACGGGAGCGGAGTTCCGGGGATGTACGTTTTCAGCAGCTGCCGCGCCATGATAAGAACCTTTCCGCTCCTGCGGTTTTCAAAACTCTGTCCGGAGGATATAGACACTGACGGAGAGGACCATGTCGCAGACGAAGTCAGGTACCTGTGTATGCTTTGTCCGGAAGTAAAGCCGCCGGTAAGCGAAATAAAAATAATTCAGGACAATCCGCTTGACCTGAAATTTTAAAAGGAGAAAAAATATGCCAGATATCCAAAAAGCAAAAATGCTTCTTGAAAAGTACAGGAAGGCAAGGGAAAGTGAAACTTCACGAATAATAAAAAATGAGCAGTGGTACAAAATGAGACATATGTCGGGTGTTAATGGTGCCGGATATGTGCCGGCGTCTGCCTGGCTTTTTAATTCTCTTGCAGTAAAACACGCAGATGCAATGGAAGCAATTCCGGCTCCGTACGTTTCTGCAAGAGAACCGTCAGATACCGAAAGCGCCGACGCCCTATCAAAGCTTATTCCGGTTATACTTGAATATAACGGTTTTCCGGAAATATATTCCTCAGTCTGGAATGACAAGTTAAAACACGGAACAGGTTGCTACGGAGTTTTCTGGAATCCGATGGCATTTGACGGAATGGGAGACATCGAACTGAAAAGAATTGACGTTCTTAATCTTTTCTGGGAGCCGGGTGTAAACGATCTTTCAGCATCGTCGGATATCTTCCACTGCGAACTGCAAAGTAAGGAAGAGCTGATGGAAAAATATCCGTTTATAAAAGAACTCGGAGGTGAAAAAGAGCTATCCTCACCGAGATATCTGTATGACGATGAGATCGATGTTTCGGACAAGGCTTGCGTTATCGACTGGTATTACAAAAAATATATGCCGTCGGGCAAAACGGTTCTTCATTACTGCAAGTTTGTCGGGGATTATGTACTGTTTTCCACCGAGGACGATCCTGAGCTTGCCGGAAAAGGGCTGTATAACCACGGAAAATACCCGTTTATAACTGACGTAATGTATCCGATAGAGGGTACACCCTGCGGTTTCGGAGCACTTGACATAATGAAGGATGCGCAGATGCAGATCGACCTGCTTAATTATTCAATACTTGAAAACGCCCGTATGGCGGCGTCCAGACGTTATTTTATCCGCGCTGACGGCGCTGTAAGCGAGCAGGAATTTGCCGACTGGACCAAACCCTTCGTACATATTCAGGGAGCAGGACTCGGCGAGGATTCGATAAGGGAGATTACCGTTTCTCCTCTGTCGGATATATACCTTGACGTTATCAACAATAAAATAACCGAACTGAAAGAAACCTCCGGAAACCGTGACGTAACCACCGGCGGTTCTGAAAGCGGAGTTACTGCCGCCGCGGCAATTGAAGCGCTTCAGAAGTCCGGAAGCAAGATGACGACGGATATGATATCGTCATCGTACAGGGCATTCTGCAAGGTTTGCAGTCTTATTATTGAGCTTATCCGTCAGTTTTACACCGTCCCGAGGTGCTTCCGCATAATCAGCCCGAACGGCACCTACGGAAAAATCCCCGATTATATGATGTACGACAACAGTAAAATAAGCGGCTTTGAGGGTATCTGCGCAGACGGAAGCGAAAAGTACGGCAGAATACCGGCGTTTGATATATCGGTCAGTGCCGAAAAAAGCGTAGCATCAAGGCGTGCAGAACTTAACAGCATAGCAAAAGAACTGTACAGTCTCGGTGTATTTAACCCGGAAAACAGGGAAGCGGCTGAACTTCTTCTCGGAATGATGGAGTTTGAAGGCAGAGACGAGCTTCTCAGCCGTCTTTATGAAAAAGCCGCCGGTCGGTCAAACTGAAAAATACCGTACGGAAATTGTAAGTGAATCTCCGGAGCTCTGAACGAAGCTCGCCAAGCAGTATTTGATTAACAAATTTATCCGGTCGGAGTGAAAGTAACTGCTTTGCAAAGTTAGATTAAAATTGCACAGTTACATATCTGAAATATGAATGCAGATCCGCCCGGAAAATTAAAGAGATGGTAGAAAAATCGAGTACAAAAGCAAAATCAAACGAGTGTCCGAAGTAAGTGCTGACATATGATGAACTGAGTGGCAAAGTTACACCGGATAAACTACGTAAAAAAGAAAGGATTGGTGCGTTATGACGAAAGTTGTTTACGGAAAAACCTATGACAGGTTTTTTCTTGAAATGAGCGGACATGCCTTGCCGTCTGAGTCAGATACGGAGACGGAAGAAACTGAAAAATCTCCTGAATGTACAGCTGTGTGTGCGGCACTGTCGATACTTGCGGTGTCATGTGCGGAAATGCTTGAGGAAATGGACGGCAGCGGACAGTTTTCTTCGTGCAGTATAACCCTTGAAGACGGATATGCACTTTTTGATGTTACGCCGGGAGACGATGAAAGCGCCGGTAAAACCGAAGTCGTTTTTGATGTTCTGATAGGCGGTATTAATTATCTTGAAGAAAATTATCCGGAATTTGTTGTTATCGAATGACAGTAAATAACCTTAATTTGATGAAAAACAACAATATTTTGCAGTTTACTTAAAAAGGTGAATTTATGCTTAAAAAAAGTGACTTTAACGCCGTGCACGGCGCTAATGATATATCGGGCGAAAAAACTACCTCAGATGTTTCTGTTCCGGACGGACACGTCGGAGTAGACCTCTGCGACGCCGGCAGTGGTGAAACCAGTGATTCCCGTGTTCCAAAAGAGTTCAGTTCCGGTGCGGGACAAGAAAAAGCGGATAAAAATGATACTGATTCAGGCGTCGGAATTTCAGCTGTAACCGCCGCAAAAGAATCCGCAGAAAATCCAGGCAAAATACCGGAGGACGCTGAGAATGCAGGAAAAAACGACAGCAAAACAGACGGGGAAAAAACAGCCGACGTTTCCCTGCTCGAAGAGGAGTTTGACAGACTTATCAAAGGCAGATACAGGCAGATCTGGCAGAAAAGAACGGAAGCGATAGTAAGAAAAAGACTCAAATCTGTGAAAATCAAACCGGAAGTTTCCGAGAGTTTCACCGGAGTCGATAACAATCAGAGTATAAAAAGTGACCCGAATGCAGATAAGCTTTTGTCTTCATCCGGAAAATTACCGGAAAACGGTATGATTAAAGAGAGCGGCGAGGTTCTGAATAGCGAAAATATTACAGAAGCTGAATTGTCCGTAAACAAGGAAATTCGGTCTCGTCTAAGCGCTGATGCTGAAATTACTCAGGTAAACTTGTCCGAAAACAATACGAATAGGACAAAAATTGCTGAAAATAAGACGGATGATTCAAAAACCGATGAAAGTCGGGACTGCCTTGATGCCGAATATCAGAAAGCAAAGGAGCGTAACCGTAAACGTCCGGTAGAAAACGGTTGCGCCGGAAGCTGCGGAATGGTAACGAAAATCAATGTTTCGGCGTTGACCGGAAACGATATTCTTTCCATTCTGCGGCGTGTCGGTACGGGCGAAAAAATAACTTTCAGATAACGACAAATATCTGAGAGCTGACAAATGAAAGGAAAATCAGATGAAACACATTACAAAATATTCACTCGGGCTTTTCGGTGCGGGCGACGTAATAAACACAACTCTTTCAGCTTCTGAGGGAAACGATCTTTCCGCAGAAATGAAAACGTTTTACGACAAAGCGCTGATCGAGCTTGCAACGCCGAATCTTGTACACGACCAGTTCGGTCAGAAACGTAAGATACCGAAAAATGGCGGCAAAAGCGTTGAATTCCGCTGCTTTTCAACCCTGCCCAAAGCCACCTCGGCTATTACAGAGGGCGTTACACCGACAGGCAACAAACTCAATGTCAAAGCCATTGTCGCTACTCCCGAACAGTACGGAGACTATGTGGAACTTTCCGACGTATTTGAAATGACGGCGGTTGACAACGCAATAGTAGAAGCGACAAAAAAGCTTGCCGACCAGGCAGGCCGTACTCTTGACACAATCGTGCGCAACGAACTTTGCGGCGGCACAAACGTAATGTACTGCCCTGAGATTGCCGAAAACGGCAGCGAAACCGAGGTACTTGTCAGAACAGGATTGAAGGGAAGTTCTGTTCTCACACTGAAACAGGTATACAAGGCGGCAGCTGAACTCAAAGCCATGAACGCTCCGAAAATCGACGGTTACTACGTGGGAATTATTCATCCGTACGTTGCTTACGATCTCATTCGTGATGCCGGTGACAGCTGGCTCAGCGCAGGAGAGTATTCAACGCCGTCCGGAAAATTTGTCGGAGAGATAGGAGCAGTCGGCGGAGTACGTTTTGTCGAGTCTTCCGAAGCGAAGATATTCGCTCCCGCTAAAATCTGCGGAAAAACACAGTTCAAGGTTTTCTATGCCGATACCGAATCTTCGAGTTTGCTTGTTGAGGGCGAATACTACGAAGAGAACTTTACTGAACCGGTAGAAATTGTGATCGGCACTGAAAAAGCATACGTTACAAATGTAACCGTTTCCGAGGGTTCGAGCACTTTCCACCTCACCGAAGCACTTAAAGAAACTCACGAAACCGGCTCGGTTATATCGTGTACCGGAGGCACCGACGAGGGAAGAAGCGTTTTCTGTACGCTTATCCTCGGCGCCGATGCATACGGAGTTACCGAAATGGAGGGCGGAATAGAAAACATCATAAAGCAGAAGGGTTACGGAAACGATCCTTTAAATCAGCGTTCTTCTGTGGGCTGGAAGGCGTTCAAGTGCGCAAAGAGACTTGTTGAAGAGTATATGATAAGGATAGAATCGGTTTCGGATTTTTCGGCTGACGCTGATGCTAACTGAAGCCCGGATTTTAAAATGGGGTAAAAAATGAAGGCTAAAATTCTTATCATTCTTCGTTATGCGCTCAAAGCTGTAAAGGCGCTTATATACATAATAAGCGGCGGACATATCTGCGGCTGTCAGGGTGGTAATTCCGACTCCGGGACGGGATGTTGTCAGAGTGGTAACTCCGACTCCGGGACGGGTTTTTGTCAGGGGGTTAACTCCGACTCCGGGACGGGTTGTTGTCAGAGTGGTAACTCCGACTCCGGGACGGGTTTTTGTCAGGGGGTTAACTACGACTCGGGGACAGGTTGTTTTCAGAGTGGTGAATCTGACTCAGAAGCAGTGTCCAATCAGAGCGACGGCGGAGTTTCTCCTGAGGCAGAAAAGACAGGTACCGAAAGCGGCGAGAAATAATAAATGACCTGAAAATTCATTTTTGTCGGTATTTATGATATTCATAAAACGATCTGTTTGCACCGATAAACACCGATAAAACAATAGCTTGATCTTAAAAGAGAAAGTGCAAATTAAAATGGAGTTTTGAGTTGTTCTGCGGTCAAACTTGGATTTTCTGACGCTATCGGCTGAGAGGCTTTGAATAATTTGGTGAAAAGTTACGGTTGCAATTTCATGCACCGGTCGATAAGGTTGTCAATCAGCCGATATCTGTTTTAAGCAGGCAGCCCGGCGGTCGTTGTAAAAAACGCTGATATTTCTCCAATATAACCTGTCTTTGTTTCAGGCTGTGACATTCTTATTTTTATCAGAAATCCTTAAACACTTTTGTTTCCGCTCCGTAATGATCGGGGCGGAAATGAAGGTGTAAATCCGGTCTTGTGTTTAAATTAAAATATTAAAAATCAAAAGAGGTATTTGTAATGAAAAAAGGTGTAAGAACTGCTGTCAAGCTGGCTCCCGAGACTGTGTTTATTCCCAAAAGAGGAAGAAACGATAACGAAAGGTATGTCGCAGTCAACGGAAAGAGAATTCTTGTAAAGTGCGGCGAATCCGTTACCGTTCCCGGAGAATTCGCTCAGGTGATAAAAAACGGTCTGAAAATGGACGCGCTTTCTGACGCATATATATCGGAAAACCGCAGAGAAGATTAATAACTTTTGTTTATAAATGCTTTATATAACATTTAAATGGTTATATATTGCTGAAAGGAGATGTACTTTGACAGTAAGTGAAGCAGTTGAAAGAAGCAGTGCGGTATACCCCGGGGAGCTTGACGGCAAAATCCTTTACAGTTGGCTGAGTGAACTTGAAGACAGGATCTGCAGGGAACTTCTGGATAAAGAAAGTCCGGTCATCAGTGAATCTGACGGAGACAGAGTGCTCAGTGCGCCTGACGGATATGCAGAAATATATCCGCTTTATCTTGTAATGAAAAGGGAGCTTACATCCGGAAATACCGAAAGGTATAACTGCTATGCCGAAAATTTTAACCTGGCATACAAGAGATACGGTGATTATGTATGCAGAAACCGCAGCTTCGGAAATACGTCGTATAAATTTCCCGGTTTCTGAAATTCACCCGAGCGTCTGTACTTCCTTGAAATACGGAAAATATTTTCAGGTAAACTTATAGGGGAAGTCGATCGCACAAAAGTAAAGTAAGAAAGGGCAGAAATGAAATATTCCGAAAATTTAAAAACAGACAAAATGTATTCCGCTTCGGCAACCGAGATAGGCGGAATAGAAAAAAACGTCAGAAATAAAGCCGGCAGTCCCCTGAACTCTCTGAATATTTCCGACAAAAACTATCCCGGTGCAAGTGTAAGACCGAGACGGGCTGTGATAAGAGAACTCAGTTCCGCTGACGGGCTTTACGGCGACGACACTCTTGCTTGGGTTGAGGGCGGTAAATTTTATTACGGAGGTCTGGAAGTAAACGGAATTTACCTTTCACCGGGACGCAAAAAAATTCTCGGTTTCGGTCGGCTGCTTCTGATATTCCCGGATATGATTTACTATGACACTTCGAGCGGTGAGTACGGCAGTATGTCGGTGTCGGCCTCGGCGGAGACTGCCTATGTCTGCTGTGTTGACTCTGCACTCAGCGAAATAACCGGATACACCGTGGCAAAGGTCGAGCCGGAAGAAGCTGCCGTCGGAGACTACTGTGCAGTCACAAGCGGCGAAACTGTTGTAATGAAACGGTTTGACGGCAGTATGTGGAGAGAGTGCCGGACTTTCATAAGAATTTCCGCATCCGGAATCGGCGCCGGAATCAAACCGGGAGATACACTTGAATGCACCGGACTTGAAAGCGTACTCGGCAGTCATATAAAAGTAGTTGCCTGTAAGGCGGGTGAAATATACTGCGACGGATGTGTAACCAAACCGCTTACCGCAACTAACGTTACCTTTAAAAGAGTTATCCCGTCTTTTGACTACGTTTGTGTAAGTCTCGGAAGACTTTGGGGAGTGCGGAGAGGCTCAAATCTGAACGGAAACTATGTAAGCGCAGTTTACGCTTCGGCTCCGGAAAGTCCCATGAACTTTTCTGTTTACGGCGGAGGACTGTACCGGGAGCTCAATGTCAGCGGCTCTTTTACAGGTATTTCCGATTACATGGATACGGCTGTCGCTTTCAGCGAAAGTGAACTAATTGAGCTGATAGTAAAAAACGGCGAAATTTCACCGGTAACCATAAAAACTTACGGGCTTCTCGACGGTTGCGCTGACAGTGTTGTCTGCGACAGCGGAGCACTGTATTTTATGAGTAAAGTAGGTATATGCCGATACGACGGCTCTTATCCCGAATGTATTTCATTTCCCGTCGGAAGTGATATTTCAAAGACTGATTCAGGTTGTCCCGCCGTCTGCGCCGGTGGAGTTTATTATATAAAAGTGGCTGAAAAATGCGGAAAAACATTTATATATAGTTACAATACGCTGAAAAACCGTTGGCAAAGACAAAACGATCCCGGTGTTATATGTTTTGCCAAGAGAAAAGAAAACGTTTATGCGCTTGTTTCTGAGCCGGAGAAAAACACCATTGTGCTTATGGATTACGACGGCGCTGACGAAAATGAAAAAACTTACTGCGCATCTGAGGGTTACCCGCTTGCGGAAAGCGGTATAGAGTGGATGATTGAAAGCGGAGAGATGGGAGCAGACGAATTTTTTTCCAAAATCCCGCAAAGGGCGATAATCCGTGCGGATTTTTCCGAAACGGAGAATCTTTCTGTAAGTATAAGAACTGACGGTGTTGTAAGATCAGAAGCTGTAATGCTCCCGAAACCTGCCGGAAATGTAATAACCTTACCGCTTAACTGCGGGAAATGCGACACGTTTTCTCTGATAATCAGCGGTGTCGGAAATATAAGAATTGATGGATTTTCCGTACTGTACCGAAACGGAGGTGAAAACAGCCGATGGAACTGACAAGACTTCCGGATATAAGTCCGACAGAAACGGTAAAAGCAATCAAGGAAATAAAAAGCTATATTGTAAGACTCAACCGCCGGCTTTCAACGCTTACCGAAAGTATAAGCGAGGAAAATCTTTCTCCGGCTCTCCGTCAGAAAATCTACACCGAAACGGATAACAGCCTGTCAGGTCTGAAAAATGAGATAATCGAGACGGCAAAGCAGATAACCGAAACGGGAGACAAAATCGAGCTCAAACTTATGAGCGAATACGTGGCGAAAAGCGATATAGGTGAGTATACCGAGGAGGCGTTGCAGAACATAACGGTTGACGGCAAGGGGATAACCCAGATGTTTACCGAGGTGAGTCAGATAAGCGGCAGAATGGACAGCGCCGAAAATGCTATCGGAGAAAATTCTGCACAGTGTGAAAATCTTCAGTCAGGTATTTCAAAAATAAACGCGTATATCCGCACCGGAAAACTCGATGAAGGTGTGTACGGCATAGAAATCGGTAATTTTTCCGACACGGCAAGTGCCCCGTATAAGGTAAGACTTTCGGAAAACCGTCTTTCGTTTTATATAGGCACGGACGAGGTGGCATATTTTTCCGATAATTCCATGTACATCAGCCGTGCCAATATTCCGCTTACACTGACTGTCGGAGGCTGCACTATAAAAAATGACAGCGGACTCAGCTTTGTCTGCGAATAAAAGGAGAGAAAACCGTTATGAAAACTACTTATAAGATGGTAACCTTTCAGGCTGACGGCAAGGAAGTTTCGCTGTACTTTGAGGTTGAAACGCTGAGATTTGATTATCAGAATGACAGGCGAGATTTCGGACTGCGTTTTTACGCCGTAACAAACGTCGATAATGCTTTTATCGAGTCAAACGGTTCGTCCTATATAACCTTCGCGGCAAGAGATTATTATCTGCCAAATACATTCACGCTGAAAAAAGATGTTGAAAACGTGCTGGGGCAGTGGCAGGTAACAGGTCTTTCAAACGAAAATTATCCGCTTAACTCCGTCATAAGACTGTACACTCTTTATTTCAGCGACCAGCTTCCGATGCATACAAGAGTTATCACAAACGCCGCTTTCCTCGGAAAGATGTATTACAGTCCTGAAATTACAGTAACGCCCGACCGTACGGCTTTCGGCGGCGAAATAACTTTTTCCGGACTTATGCTTTCTCAGGGATACAACATCACCGCCAAGGTAATGCGTGACGGTCAGACGCTTGCAAGTCAGCAGATTGACGATGTAAACAACAGTCTGATATGTGATTACCAATGGCTTTCGGCATATCCGGAGAGCAGAGAAATAACTCTCGATATTGTTTTTGAAGCGGATTACAGGGGAAATCCGCTACCCGAAACTTCGACTGTTCAGAAAACTTTTTACCTTGAAAATGGCGACGGCTTGCCGGGTGCCGACATATCTGCCGTTTTTCCGTCTGAAAACGAAATTATAAGCGGTATGCAGATAGCGGTTAAAAACAAGACCGGAGCAGTCATCAGGGCTGATAACGCTTTTGCCATGTACGGTGCAACGGTAACCGGATGCAAAATAACCTTCGACGGGGAAACATCAGACGGTTTTGTTTACGAAAAAAGCGTGCTGACAGAGAGCGGAGTGAAAAATTATACCGTAAAGATAACCGACAGCCGAGGAAGCGTTTATACTTACAGCGGAAGCGTTACCGTTTACGACTATGCTCCGCCGGACTTTACCGCTACCGTAAAAAGAACTGATACCGCCGGTAACGAAAGCAGGCGCGGCAGCTGTGTATACATACAGGCGAGTCTTATCGAAAGGTTTGATTTCGGAGGAAAAAACACCTACCGGTTCTATTATTCCTTCTGTAAAAGCGGTCAGAGTGTTCCGCAGGATAAAACCGAGATAAATCCGGAAACTCCGCTTATCCTTGAAGTGCTGAGCGATATTTCGTCGCCTTATGACGTATATCTGTACTGTGAGGATTCGGTAGGCGGAGGCGTAAGCAAAAAATTCGTGCTTGAATGCGACCGTGTCGAGTTAAATATTGCGGCAGGAAAAATAGGAGTGGGTAAGTTTGCCGGAGAGGAAAAGCTGCTTGACTGCGCCTGGCCTATAAAAAGCGGCGGCGACATAACGTTTACACTTCCGGACGGGCAGGAGGTCAGTCTCTCGGAGATGTTTGAAGGCGGATATCTTGTGATAAAAAGCCGTGCGGAGAAGATTACCGATCAGGCGAGACTGAGCGAACTGCTCAGCCCCGAAAAAGACGGTATCACAGTGCTGATAGCAGATGTTGAAAGTGCGGGGCTTTCGCTTCCGGAGGGCAGGCATCTTATGCTTATAGCGAAGGCTTTTGACACGGTGACGGTAAAAGAAATATAAAATCGGAAGGAAAGTGTTATGGAGGAGGAACAGGTAAAGGAACTGCTGGTTGCCGTAACAAATCACGACAGCAGGATAACCGAGCTTTATCACCGAATGAAGACTCAGGAAACTCAGATAATGGCGATTAACGATCTGTCGCTGAGCGTAAGGGAACTTGCGGTAAACATGAGCAGTATGGTATCGGAGCAGAAAAGTCAGGGCGAGCGTATCACAAGACTTGAAAGGGCACCTACGGCGAGATATGAATCGGTACTGTACATGCTGGTATCCGCACTTTCCGGCGCACTTTTCGGTTACATATTCAATATGCTTTAAAAGCAAGGTCCGAAAATTTTCGTTTTAGTGTAAGCAGGGAAAATTTTACTCAAAAAACCGCGTGTGGAATATCTCCGGCGGAATATTTTATGTACTGTGTTTTCCGGTGCAGTTTTTTCTGCCAAAGAAAACTCAGAACTTTGCGGGCACCTGACTGCTGTAAATAAACAATAAATCAGTAAAATGCAGCACCGCCCGGAAACGCTCAGCCGGACAAAAAATAAATTTCTGTTTTTTTTCATAAAAAACAAACCCGCCCCATATAATTTAGCAAAAAGATTGTTTGTTTTTATGCGGGAGGTTATTTATGTCCGGAATGCAGAATATTTACAGTGATATCGCAACGAGAACCGGCGGAGATATCTATATAGGTGTTGTCGGTCCGGTAAGAACCGGAAAGTCGACTTTTATCAAAAGGTTTATGGAAGAGCTTGTTCTTCCTAATATGACCGACTCTTTCGAAAGGGAGAGGGCAAAGGATGAAATGCCGCAGACGGCATCGGGAAAAACGGTAATGACCACCGAACCGAAATTTGTTCCGGATACTGCCGTTGAAATTTCCGTCGGAAACAATACAGTTATGCGTGTGAAGCTTGCCGACTGCGTTGGATACGTTATACCGGAAGCACTCGGAACCTTTGAAAACGGTCAGAGCCGAATGGTTCTTACACCGTGGTCGGAAAATCCGATGCCATTTGAGACGGCGGCGGAAATAGGAACAAAGAAGGTTATAAACGAACATTCGACGGTAGCGATAATGGTTACCACAGACGGTACTATTGGTGAAATTGCGCGTGAAAGTTATGTCGAAGCTGAAAAAAGAGTGGTCGACGAGCTTAAAGCGATAGGAAAGCCGTTCACCATACTGCTTAACTCCGCTCAGCCCGGAAGCGACCGTGCCATTAAACTTGCCCTTGATCTTGAAAAGCAGTACGGAGCCCCTGTTGCTCTTGTGAGCGCCGCCGAGCTCAACGCCGAAGACATACGTCATCTTATGGAACTGCTGCTGCTTGAATTCCCGGTAAAAATGATAGACGTTGAGCTGCCCGCATGGATATCAGCTCTCGGTTTTGATCACGAACTTGTAAAGTCTCTACGTGAGAGTATAGGTGAATGCGCCATGGGAATAAAGAAGCTGGGCGAGATACCCAACGCTTTCAACGCCCTTTTCGGACAGGAATACATTAAGGACGCTTTTATAACTTCTACTGACTGCGGAAAAGGAATAACTTATCTTGAAGTCAAGCTCAAGGATTCGCTGTACTATAAAACCATAAGCGAGCTTACGGGTCTGAGTATAGACAATGAGGGTGAGCTTGTAAACCAGATGAAACAGCTGGCGAAAATAAAGGAAAAGTACGACAAGATAGAGGAAGCGCTTGATATGGCGGTCGAAAACGGATACGGAATAGTAATGCCGGACGTAAGCGACCTTACTCTTTCTCAGCCGGAAATAATCAAAAAGAGCGGAAACTACGGCGTAAAACTGAAAGCGAGTGCACCGTCTATCCACATGATAAAAGCAAATATAGAAACGGAAATCAATCCGATTGTGGGAACGGAACAGCAGTCGGAAGATCTTATAAGATATCTGCTTTCGGAATTTGAAGAATCCCCGGATAAGATATGGAGCTCCAATCTTTTCGGAAAAACGCTCTATGAGCTGATAGCCGAGGGACTTCACGCAAAGCTTGACAATATGCCATCCCAGGCAAGAGCAAAGCTCAGCAGTACGCTTGAAAAAATCGTCAACGACGGAAGCGGCGGACTTATCTGCATACTTCTCTGACGAAAGGGTGATATGAATGCTTAAATGTCCTTCTCTGCCTATAAGATACAGTGATCTCATAAGAAAAGAAGTGGTAAATATTTACGACGGCTGTAAAATCGGTCACATCTGCGATATTGAAATAGATACGCTCTGCGGTAGGGTAAACGCTATATTCGTACCCAAAACTAAAGGTTTATTCAAAAAAAATCAGTATCACTGCATAAGGTGGGAGCAGATAGAGAGAATCGGATGTGATACAGTTCTGGTAAGGCTGACAAAACCTGCGCCGCCGAAACCGGATTGCTGAACTCGCATACAGAAAACCACGCTTTTATCACAAAAGTCTTTGCAAATTGACGGCTCGGAAAATACGATACTTAACAATTCTTTGTTTTTTATTTAAGTTTAATTAAAAAGTGCCGGTCAGTTTGTGCTTTTGCGGAAAGACTTTGCCATACTTTACGGTAACCTTTTGCTGTAAAATTTATGAAATAATAAAGCCCGGGAATAAACCGGGCTTTAATTGCGTAAGATAATAACGCTTACCGCAGAGAAAGGAAATTTTCAAATGGAAAGTGTAAAAACAATCGAAGGTGAATTTCTCGGAAAACTGTATAAAAATGTAAAAATGGGAGCCGACTCGATAATAAAGCTTCTTCCGAAAATGAAAGAGGGAGAACTGAAAAGAACGCTTACCGATCAGCTTGACGGTTATCAGCGTTTCGTTTCCGAAACAGAAGAGAAGATAGAGCGTCTCGGAGAAGTACCGAAGGACGAAAACGCTTTTACGAAATTCCGGGCGGGAGTCGGAATAACCATGAATACTCTTATGGATTCAACTGACAGTCACATTGCTCAGATTATGATAGAAGGTATGACCATGGGAGTTACCGACACGCTGAAAGTCATGCGTGAGTACAAAGGTCAAAGCAGTGATGACGGGATAATGAAAATAGCATCGGAGATAGTGAATTATCAGGAAAAATGTATAGAAACGCTTAAAAATTATCTCTGATTTCAAACCTTTGCGGCGTTGCCGTAAAGCTTATATAGATAAGGGGCTGAGTCATTAACTTAGCTGAAAAAAGAAAAAAGCGGATGCTTTTTACCGAAAGGTATTGAGTATCCGCTTGCTTTGTTGTATAATTTAATTGCTAAAAAAACCTACAAGAAAGCGAGATA
>CALXUV010000072.1 GCA_944391815.1 uncultured Clostridia bacterium
CAGCAGTCTTTGCCGGTTTGCCGGAATGGAATAGGTCGGAATTTTGTCTTACAATAACAGAGGGAATGGCTTGATTTGTCTGAGCCATTCCCGTTTTGGCGAAAATATTCAAAAATAATGCGTTTCAACCTTTACCGTATCATTTTGAAGGTAGGTATTGAAAAATATCAGAAAACATGATATAATATCTTGACGCCTCACTGATTTTAAATATAGTTAAAAGTATTGCAAGGGGAAGTATATATGGCTATTAAGGAATTTTTGGAAAAAAGCGGAGCATATGCAGTTTGGGCAGATCAAGCAATTGCAAAGAACCGAATTGGAAAATTTAATATCAATTTTTCCTCTCAAAAAAAGCTTGACAAGATGAAAGTAAGTTATCAATTAAAACGCCATGATTTTGATTTCGGCTGCAACATTTTTATGATGGACCAATACGAGACAGCAGAAGAAAATGCAAGATACCTTGCAATGTGGAAACGGGTTTTCAATACAGCGGTTGTCCCTTTGTATTGGGAGGGAACCGAACCCGAACAGGGTTTGTACAGATATATTGAAGACAACGGTGTCGATATGTATCGCCGCCCGCCTGCAAAAAAAGTAGTTGAATATTGTTTGAAAAACGGTATCACGCCCAAAGGACATCCTCTTTTTTGGCATGAATTTATCCCCTCTTGGATTCCCAATGATTGGAACGAGTTGCTTCCTCTCATAGAAAAAAGATTTGCAGAGATTGCGGAGCTTTTTGCCGATGACATTCCCGTTTTGGACGTGCTGAACGAACCGTCCAGAATCTGGGATATGACCTTTGAGCATGCAACCGACGGATATACCATGGTAGTACCGCCAGATGGGTACATTGAGCAGGTTTTAGAACTTGGCAGAAAGTATTTTCCGAACAATGAATTGATCTTGAATGATGCTGTAAGCGCATCCTTCTGTGATTTCAGAGGCATCTATGGCGGATATTATCAACTCAACAAGCGGCTGATTGAGTCAGGGTATAAACTAGACAGAATCGGTCTTCAATGTCATACCGATGATGACGAAAGGTTTAAGAATGTATTTGTTGCCGACCGACTGAATTCGTTGCTTAATATTTACGGTTCGCTTGGCAAGAAGGTCGTGATCTCTGAAATCAGTATCCCAAGCAATATTGGTGAGGATGTGCAGGCAAAGGCTGTCGAGATGCTGTACAAAGTCTCGTTTTCCAACCCACACGTATCGGGCGTTTTTTGGTGGAATCTTGACGATAACGGAATACAAACATTCAAAAACAGGGCTGCTTTAGGTGAAAATCTTCCCTCAACAGGATTGATAAGAAATGGTGTTCCCAAAGAAAGCTACCGCGTTCTCGACCGTTTGATCCATGAGGAGTGGCATACGGAAGGAAGTGTTACCACAGACGGTCATGTTGCGTTTGAGGGATTTTTCGGGACATATGAAATTGTGGTGCAGACCAACGAAGAGACATACACCTTTGAGGTTTCGCTGAACAAAAATGATACTCGGGAAATAAATCTTGTCATATAAGATGAACCTAATTCATTGGCATCTTTTTTGTCAACTCGTCCCAAAACAAAGCACCCATGAGGGTGCTTTTCGTTTTGGAGGCGCCATACTTTAAGATAACCGCTATTCGGAAAAATCGAAAAATAAAAAACACGCTGGAAATTTTGTCGACCTTTCATTCGGGATTGAGCCGCAGAATCGCTGTTTTATGGCAGATTTTGAGAGATTTTTCTCTTATAATCTGTCATTTTTTATTTTTCGCTATTGCAAAAATCATGTTTCTGTGATATGATTTAGGTGAATTTGATTTGGCATAATAAACTGCAACTAAAACAATGGCTGACTTTGTCAGTTAATTGTTAATTCCATACGTTATTCAGCTCCCGGATTTGGCAATGCTCTGAGCAATCGGTGCGGCGTAAAATATAAAGTGATTGATACATTTATAGCGGAAAACAATATTGATGTAAACGCTTTTTCCTCGTTTGCCGGTGATGATGTTTATGAATTTGAAAAGCGGAAAAGCGTTATCCCGCTTAAGCTTTTGACACGTTTTTTTGACAGAAATCCAATTCAGATTTTCTGTTTGAATACATAAAGATAAATGCTCAGCAGTTTTGATACTGATAACAAGGTCAAATCAAATATAACACGTTTCGTTAAACCAAAAAGTATGAAAGGCAGGCAATAAGAATGGCTCTCATGAATTTAAAATTCTTCAGCGAAAGTTTGGGAATGCAGACAGAGGTATACGTTGTGATCCCGCAAAAGAGCTCGGTCGGCGAGATAGGCATAAACTCAAAAAAGGATGCCGACAAATACAAATGTCTGTATTTACTGCACGGACTCAGTGACGATCATTCGATATGGCTCCGAAGGACTTCCATTGAAAGGTATGCGCAGGAGTACGGAATTTGCGTGGTAATGCCGTGCGGAGCACGAAGTTTTTATACAGACTTAAAGTACGGAGAAAAGTATTACACATACATAGCAAAAGAATTACCGCGTATTATCCGTGAATTCCTGAACGTATCCGAGAAAAGAGAAGACAACTTTATAGCAGGTCTTTCCATGGGGGGCTACGGCGCTTTGAAGATCGCGTTAAGAGAATGCGGAGCATTTGCGGCGGCGGCAGGGCTCTCTTCCGTGGCTGATATTGAGCAACATGCAAAAAAACGGGAAACACTTTTCAAGCAGATCTGGGGCGAAAAAATTGAAATTCCTCCGGAGGACCGTCTTTTCGATCTGGCGAGAATGATGAACGAGCGCACGGATAAGCCGAGGATATATATGGCAGTCGGCACCGAGGATTTTCTGTATGATGATAATCAAAAACTCAGGGAGTTATTTAATAAACTTAATTATGACTTCACATACAAAGAGTCGGAAGGCAGCCACAGCTGGGTATTTTGGGACAAATACATTCAGGATGTTTTAAAATGGATGTTTGCTGTTTCAAAATGACAGAAATTTGTAAATATAGGTTTTAGATAAAAAGCAGTTGTATTTACATTAAATAAAGATACGAGTTTTATCGTAAATTAATTTGGTTTCATGATACTGAAAAACATTTGTTTTTTAAATATGACAAAAAATTGATGATGTTTTTTAATGATATAAATAATCCGAATAAAAATTTGCAGATTTATTTAAGATATACTTGAAAAAAATGATCAGCGTGCTATAATGCAGAAAAGCAAATCCGGTCAGGCAATTACGAAAGGAAGAATTTTATGAGGCAAAAAGTATTGTTCGATGGTAATTGGCTTTTCCACAAAGGCGATATCAAACGTCCGCTCCCCACATCAAAAGGCCCGATTTATTTTCAGTCAAAAACCGAAAGAATGCTGTGGGGTCCGGCGTCTATCAGGTATAACGCAAATCCTGATCAGTTTTACGGTGATAAAGAAATATGCTCTGATACATGGGAATACGTGACTTTGCCGCATGACTATACCATAAATGAAACCCCGTTGAAAGAAAACAACTGTGCCCTCGGATTTCTACCGTACCGGAATGCCTGGTACCGAAAAAATTTTTTTATAGGTGATGATGACAAGGGCAAACGTCTGATTTTGTTTTTTGAAGCAGTTGCGACCGAATGTACGGTATATCTGAACGGCTGTGTTCTTAAACATAATTTCAGCGGATACAACAGTTTCGAAGTTGATATAAGCGATTTCGTTAAGTTCGGGGAAGACAACGTGCTGGCGGTTTACGTAAATGCCGAAAATCATGAGGGATGGTGGTACGAGGGAGCCGGAATTTACCGCCATGTATGGCTTATAAAGACAGGCGATGTTGCCGTTGATACTTACGGCGTTTACGCTATGCCGAAAAAAGTGAGCGAAACACTTTGGCGTATCGAGGTGCAGACCGAAGTAATCAATGCTTCTTACATTCCGGTAACTGTCAGTGCTAAAACTGTGTTCTACGATGAAAACTGCATGGCAGTTGCGGAAGGTAATGGAATTGTTACTGTTCCTGACAGGGAAAAAAGTATAGCAAAATATTCAATCGAGGTTCAAAATCCAAAACTTTGGGATACGGAAAACCCGAATCTGTACAGTGTGGTCACAACTCTGTTTGTAGACGACACTCCTGTAGATGAATACCGGACTCATACCGGTTTCCGGGAATTCAGGGCAGACAGTGAAAAAGGACTGTTTCTGAACGGCAAGCCGGTCAAAATCAAAGGAGTCTGTGCGCATCAGGATTTCGGAATTACCGGTAGAGCGGTTGCGGATAACGTTCAGAAATATAAAATCCGTATGCTTAAAGAAATGAGCGCCAACGGTTACCGAACAAGTCATTATCCCCACAGTGAAGCGACTATGGATGCCCTTGACGAAATGGGATTTATAGTTATGGACGAAGTACGGTGGTTCGATTCTTCGGAATACGGAAGAGAATATCTTGAAATGATGATAAAACGAGACAGAAACCGTCCGTCCGTGTTTTTGTGGTCAATAGGAAACGAAGAACCGCATCACAAGACCGATGAAGGCAGAAGAATATGCAAAAACCTGAAAGCATTTGCAAAAAAGCTTGATGACACAAGGCTTGTGACCAGTGCGGTAGATAAACCTGACGGCGCAACAGTTTATGATGAGTTGGAAGCACTTGGGGTGAATTATAATCTCGATGTTTATGAGAAACTCCACGAAAAATACCCTGAAAAGCCGATTTACGCATCTGAATGCTGTGCAACAGGCACAACGCGTGGATGGTATGACGATTATTACAAAGCCAAGTCATATATTTCTGCTTACGATAAAGACGCTAACAATTATTTTCTCGCAAGGGAAAAAACGTGGAAATTTCTGGTCAGTCATGACTGGATAATGGGTGGCTATCAGTGGAACGGATTCGACTACCGCGGCGAGTCTTCATGGCCGAGAATTTGCTCGCAGTCAGGCGCAATTGATTTGTATTTACAGAAAAAGGATGCATTTTATCAAAACAAATCACATTGGACGGAAGAGCCTATTGTACATTTAATGCCACACTGGAACTTCACCGGGCGGGAAGGAGAGCCTATAAATGTATGGGCATACACCAACTGTCCGGAGCTGGAGCTTTTCCTCAACGGTAAGAGTCAGGGAATCAGAAAAGTTGAAAAATACGGTCACGGTGAATGGGTTGTGCCATTCGAACCGGGAGAAATAAAGGTATATGGTAAAGAAAACGGCAGGGAAGTCTGCTCTGACGTTCAGAAAACCACTAAATCAGCATATAAACTTTGTCTCAGGCTCGAAAATGGACCGGTTTACGCAAACGGTCAGGATGTAGCGGTAGTGACGTGTTACTGTATAGATAAAGACGGACTTGAAGTTCCGAACGCAGTCCCGACAGTTGAATTCCATTCAAACAGGCTCGGAGAGGTGATAGGAACCGGCTCGGATATATCAGATCATATACCTCCGTCTTCAACGGTCAGAAAAATGAGAGCCGGCAGAATAACAGTCGCTGTAAGAGCAGGAAACGAGCGGGGAGGGTTAATGCTTTATGCTGAATCTGACTCCCTTACCGGAGCTGCTCTGAAAATTGAACTGAAATAAAATTACAAGACTCATGTTTACTTTTTCGGGCAATTTTTTTACGGTTGTTTTATGTGTATTATAAAGAATATAAGGCGTTTTTAGTTATTTAATCTAAATAGGAGAATTTATTAGAATTGATTTTAGATGGACTTTATACAAAAGAGCAATTAGCATGGGTTACAAACAATGTCGCTTTAAAAACAGAGCCTTGGTTTGGAGCATACAGGTCTTTAATCAGAGATATAGAAGAAAGTCTGAAAACGGAGCCGATAGCGGATGCCGATTTCAATATCCCCGGAGCGTATATTGACGGAGAGGGACATGTCCGGAACAAGCAGCATCTTTGTCACCTGGGGCTTACCGCTCATGCGTGTGCGCTTGCGTATGCTGTCGGCGGTGATGAAAAGTACTGTAAAAAAGCAGAGGAGTTGCTTTGCATGTGGTTTGATACCAATAAAAGTGTTTCGGGTCACGACGGAGCTCTTTCCATGTGTTATCTCGGAACATCTCTTTTGTTTGCCACAGAATTATTGCAGCATTCCGGAAAAGAAAAATCAGAATTTATCATCAAAGCCGAAAATTGGGTAAGAAATGTGTTTTTGCCCACGGCAAACTCCATTCGTGAAGGTAAAAACAATTGGGGCGACTGGGGACTTCTTGCTTCGGTGACAGCTTACCGAATGCTCGGAGATGTTGAAAACATAAAAGAATGCGCAAGGCTCTTAAGAAAACATATTGACGAAACCATAAGCAGTGACGGAAGCATGCCGAGAGAAACAGCAAGAGGAAACCGCGGTATCTGGTACACCTATTTTGCACTCGCTCCGATGACTTGTTGCAGTACAGTAATTTACAACAGCTGTGGTACAGATTTGTTTTCGTATGTGGGAAACGAAGGTCAGTCGATCAGAAAAGCACTTGATTTCCTGCTTTACTACTACGAAAATCAGAATGAATGGAAATACTGCGAGGAAAAACAGGACCTTTTGCCGTTTGTAAAAGCATGGCCCTTTAATTTGTTTGAGGCTATGGGCGATCGCTACGACTGTGAAAAATATACCGGATTTGCTTCAAACCACAGACCTGTCGGAAGCACTGCGCATCATGCTGCCTGGAGCTATACTACTTTGCTTGCAAAGCGGAAGTAACAGTAATGATTTTTTCCTGAGTCAATTTAAATAAGCGTGGGGCTTTTTACTCCACGCTTTTTGGATTTTGGCTATGATTTAATCGGTAATAAATAGGTTAACGAATTATTTGACCGGGTTTTTTTGAAGTTTTTTTGAACAAAAATTTCCAATAAAATTTCCATAACCCATTGACAAATAGTATTGTCCGTGATATAATATACTCACACGAACAATTATTCGTATAAACGAAAATACATGAAACATATTTCGTAAAAATGTAAGGAGGACATTAAATGGGGGGAAAATTAAGAGTAAATTGTCCGGTTTGCGGACGCAGTTTATTTAAAGGAAGTAAAAATTCGGAGCTTGAATGCAACTGCCCTAAATGTAACAGCTATCTGACGGTTAACTTTGTCGCAAACGGAATAAGCGTGATTGTAAAAGAAGAGAATAAATTAACGGGAAGCGGTATTTCAGGAGAGGAGTGTAAGGCGCTTGGAAACGGATGAGTGCATAAAAACAAGGAGAAGCGTCAGGTTTTATAAGGATGAGGTGCCTGATAACGAAATCCTGAATAAAATCATAAGTTCGGCAATTTATGCTCCGTCAGGCCTGAATCTTCAGCCGTGGAAAATAAAAATACTTAAAGATAGGGATACGATTAAAAAAATATCAGATCTTTGCCAAAAAAGCAGATTTGCGGCTCAAGCACCGATTTTACTAATCGTATTTCTTGACAGGGACGTAACGTATGATTTTACAAAAGATGTGCTTTCATGCGGCATGCTGATGCAGAACATCATGCTTATGGCAAACTCAGAGGGGCTTGGCAGCTGTCTGATAGGAGAAATAAACGATAAAAGCGATGAGGTAAAGAAAATATCCGGAGTAAATGACGGAAAATTAATTTTTATGGGAATTATTACGCTTGGTTACCAAAGGGGAGTTACAGCAGTGACAAGCAGAAAACCGGTTGAGAAAATTCTGATCTGAAACACTTGAAAAACTCAGTCAGATTAATTGGAGTTTAAGCTCTGCTTGTCAGTCTGCTTTGTAACGATAAATCGATGTTTATATGATTAAATTTAATCGTGAGAAAATAATGCTGAAGAGATAAGTTGGACTTGTTAAAGTATCAAGATGAACCTGGCATTACGAAAAGACTTTTTTCGTAATGCTTTTTTTATTTAAGTAAGCAAAAATAATATGATAATTTCAAATTGTTTTTGAAAAGGCTTAATATCATTGTAAAAGGTCAGAATAACATCTTCTGACGACAAAAGTAAAAATAAACGAGGAGGGATCAGGGCATAAACGTAAAAATTGGTTTTGCCTTAAAAAAAACGAAATATATGACAACAAACGAAAGACGGGAGAAAATAATGCGTATTCTGTACGCAAAAGGGCATTGTACGACATCTGAGCTTGCTGAAAACTTCGGTGTTTCGGAAAGAACAGTAAGAAGAGATATAGGTCTTCTGTCGCTGTCCAAACCAATTTACACTAAATCAGGAAAGAACGGAGGCGGGATTTATATTGTTGAAGGGTACCGGATTGACAGAAATTATTTCAGTACAGAAGAAGAAAATCTGTTGAAAAAAGTTGCCGAAATAGCCAAAAGATATGGCTGTTTACTCACAGAAGAAGAAAAGGATTTTCTCGATAAAACGCTCAGTTATCATTCAAAACCCAAAAAAGGAGCATAAAACTTTAAAACAAAATGAATCAGATTCTGAACAGATTCAGGGCTTTAAAGCAATGGCAAAGGTAGTATTTTTTTAGTGGTAAAGAGATATAAAAAACACCGGTTTTTAAAATAAAAGAAAAAATTTGTTTTTCCTCTTGACAAAATCTGCAAAATGTTGTATAATGCGATTTGATGAGCAAAGACGTTCATTTGGTACAGAACTATCTGCACCGAAAGAATGTCTTTGCTCTTTTTATTTTCTATTATTCAAGGAAAGGACAAGGCAAAATGATAGAAGGTCAGGTAAGGATTCCTTCCGGTTGCGCGATCGCAGCCATGATTTCAAAAGAAGGTAATAAAGTTAACGGTGAGAAAATAATTGCCGCCATGAAACCTATGCATGACCGTTCAAACGGTCTGGGCGGAGGCTTTGCCGCATACGGAATATATCCGGAGTATAAGGATTTTTACGCTTTTCACCTTTTTTTCAGTGACAGGGATACAAGAAAAAACTGTGAAAAGTATCTGAGAGAAGGCTTTGAGATAGTAAAGTCGGAGATAATTCCCACAAGAAAAATTCCGGCAATCAAAGACGAACCTATAATATGGAGATATTTCGTAACTCCTTTGAAATCAGTACTTCTTTCGCTTCAGCTTGACGAAAAGGAATTTGTTGCCCGTACCGTTATGAAGATAAATACCGAAATGAACGGTGCGTATGTTTTTTCGAGCGGAAAAAATATGGGTGCGTTCAAAGCGGTCGGATTTCCGGAGGACGTAGGAGTATTTTACCGGCTTGAGGAGTATGAGGGATATTCATGGACTGCGCACGGCAGATACCCGACTAACACACCGGGATGGTGGGGCGGAGCTCACCCGTTTACTTTGCTTGACTACTCGGTAGTGCACAACGGAGAAATATCCTCCTATGACGCCAACCGCAGATTTATTGAGATGTTCGGCTACAAATGTACCCTTCAGACAGATACCGAAGTTATAACCTACATCATGGATTATCTGCTCAGGAAGTGCGGTCTTTCGCTGAAAGAGGCGGCGGCGGTAGTTGCGGCACCTTTCTGGTCGACGATAAACTCAGTTCAGGATGAAAAGGAAAAACAGAAACTCAGATATCTGAGGACGGTTTTCAGCAGTTTGCTTGTAACAGGACCATTTTCAATAGTACTCGGGTTTGACGGAGGGCTTATGGCGCTCAATGACAGACTTAAACTGCGTTCAATGGTCGTCGGAGAAAAAAGCGATATGGTCTACATAGCCAGCGAAGAAGCGGCGATACGTGTAATGGAACCGGATGCCGGGCATATTTATGCTCCTGCGGGCGGGGAACCGGTTATAGTTTGTCTTAAGGACGGTGATTATTGATGAGTATACAGTATGTTTATCCGGAATTTGAAGTTGTAAGGAACGAAAAAAGGTGTATAGCTTGCCGCGTATGTGAAAGACAGTGTGCAAACGGCGTTCACAGCTACGATCCGGACGGAAAAGTAATGATAAGCGATGAAGCGCAGTGCGTCAACTGTCAGAGATGCGTTTCTCTTTGCCCGACTCGTGCGCTTAAAATAGTAAAAAGCGATTGCCGGCTGAGGGAAAACGCCAACTGGCAGGATGAAACCGTAAAGGAGATATACAAGCAGGCGGGAAGCGGAGGGGTGCTTCTCTCATCAATGGGTAACCCCAAGCCCATGCCGGTTTACTGGGATAAGATACTTATAAATGCTTCACAGGTCACAAATCCTTCGATCGATCCTCTGCGTGAGCCGATGGAAACAAAAGTTTTCCTCGGAAAGAAAAACGGTGAAATCCGTAAAGATGAAAACGGAGATATTATCTGTGAGCTTCCGCCGCAACTTGAACTTTCGATGCCGGTTATGTTTTCGGCAATGAGCTACGGTTCGATAAGCTATAATGCCCACAAATCACTTGCACTTGCGGCAACAGAGCTGGGAATACTCTACAACACGGGAGAAGGCGGACTTCATGAGGATTTTTACTGCTACGGCCCGAATACGATAGTGCAGGTTGCGTCCGGAAGATTCGGAGTTCACAAAGATTATCTTGAAGCCGGAGCGGCGGTAGAAATAAAAATGGGACAGGGCGCAAAGCCCGGAATAGGCGGACATCTGCCCGGTGCAAAAATAGTCGGGGACGTATCGAGAACGAGAATGATTCCCGAGGGCTCGGATGCCATTTCTCCGGCACCTCATCACGACATATATTCAATAGAGGACCTGAGACAGCTGGTTTATTCGCTGAAAGAAGCAACTGAATACAAAAAGCCGGTTATAGTCAAAGTAGCTGCAGTACATAACATCGCTGCGATAGCAAGCGGAATAGCGAGAAGCGGAGCCGATATTATAGCAATTGACGGATTCAGAGGCGGAACCGGCGCGGCTCCCACGAGAATACGTGATAATGTCGGTATACCGATAGAGCTTGCACTTGCTTCGGTAGACAAGAGGCTGAGGGACGAAGGAATACGCGGAAATGTATCAATTGTTGTCGGAGGAAGCATAAGAAGCTCAGCTGATGTTGTCAAGGCGATAGCTCTCGGTGCTGATGCCTGCTATGTGGCAACAGCGGCACTGCTTGCTCTCGGATGTCATCTCTGCCGTACCTGCCAGAGCGGAAAATGCAACTGGGGAATAGCTACACAGAACCCGGAACTTGTAAAACGGCTTAATCCTGAGATCGGAAGCCGCAGACTTATAAACCTTATGCACGCATGGAATCATGAAATAAAAGAACTTATGGGCGGAATGGGTATCAATTCAATTGAAGCCCTCAAAGGTAACAGACTTATGCTCAGAGGTATAGGTCTTACCGAAAAGGAACTGGAGATACTCGGTATATCGCATGCAGGCGAGTGAAGGTGGAACTATGAAAAGAATTAAAAGCAGTACCGGCAAACTTGTGATGTCTGCAATGATGGCGGCAGTTGTATGCGTCAGTACGATGGTTGTGAAAGTACCTGTTCAGGCGACGGGAGGCTACATCAACTTCGGAGATGCGGCTGTAATAATATGCGGGGTAATAAAGGTGACTCACTGAATTTCTGAACGGATAGGGAGAACAAATATGAAACGGGTATATGTAAATGAAGAATGGTGCCTCGGATGCCATCTCTGCGAATACAACTGCGCATTCGCAAATTCCGGGGAGGTCAATATGGTGAAGGCGCTGAAAGGAAAGAAAATATCGCCGAGAATATCTGTATGCGATAAAGATAATATCCATTTTGCCGTATCATGCAGACATTGCGAGGACGCTATATGCGTAAAAAGCTGCATTGCGGGTGCGCTCCATTACGAAAATTCAGTTGTAGTTATAGATAAAACAAAATGTGTCGGATGTCTTACCTGCGTGCTTGTATGTCCTTACGGTGCAGTTACTGAAAGCGACAGCGGTGTTGCGACAAAATGCGAACTCTGTACAACAAATTTCCGTGGTACGCCGGCGTGCGTTGAGGGATGTCCGAATAAGGCAATAGTTTTCGAGGAGAGGTAAGCGGTATGGAAAGATATCTTATTATAGGCAACGGAGTTGCGGCTGCGGGTTGTATAGAAGGAATACGGAGCACTGACAAAACCGGACATATAACAGTGGTTTCCAGGGAAAATTATCCGGTATACTGCCGTCCTTTGATCTCGTATTATCTTGAAGGTAAAACCGAACTTGACAGAATGATGTACAGAGGTAAGGATTTTTACCGTGAAATGTCCTGCGATGTTATTTACGGAAAATCAGTGGTAAAGCTCGATGAAAAAGAGCACAGGGCACATCTATCCGACGGAAGTGTAATTGAATATACAAAGGCGTGCCTTGCAACGGGCTCAGTTCCTTTTCTGCCGCCCATGCAGGGAATTGAAAAGGTAAAAGAAAAATTTTCTTTTATGACAATTGACGATATGCTTTCAGTTGAAAAAGCAGTGGGACCGGAAAGCAAGGTACTGATAATCGGAGCGGGACTCATAGGTCTTAAATGTGCCGAGGGAATTGCCGGCAGAGCAGGAAAAATCACCGTTTGCGACCTTGCCGGAAGAATACTTTCAAGTATACTTGACGACGAGTCGGCGGAGATTGTAAAAAAGCATATTGAAAATCAGGGAATAGAATTTCTTCTTGGCGATACCGCAGAGCGGTTCGATGCAGAAAAAGCTTACATGAAGAGCGGAAAGACGGTGGATTTCGACGTTCTGATTACGGCAGTCGGCGTCCGTGCCGATACCGTTCTTCTTCGCGATACGGCAGCAAAAACCGTGCGTGGCGTGTTAGTTGACAGTCATATGAAAACGGATGCGCAGGATATATATGCGGCAGGAGACTGTACGGAAAGCTATGACGTTTCGTCCGGACAGAATAAAGTTATGGCGTTGCTTCCGAGTGCGTACATGGAAGGAAAGTGCGCTGGAGTAAACATGGCGGGAAAAGAACAGACACTTGACGGTGAAATCCCGATGAACTCAATAGGATTTTTCGGACTGCATATAATGACAGCCGGAACCTATTGCACGGAAAATGACGGAGGCAGTGTAATAACTGTGAGATATGAAAACGGACTGAGAAAATTCTTCCTTAAAGACGGTTATCTCAGCGGTTACATATTCGTCGGAGAAGTTGAAAGAGCAGGAATTTTCACATCACTTATAAGAAAGCGCGAACCTCTTTCGGAGGTTGACTTTGAACTTCTCAAAAAAAATTCGGATTATTCAGGTTTTTCTTCGGAAAACCGTAGAAAAATTTTCGGAGGTGTGGTATAATTATGGTAATAGACGCAACGGAACACGATTTCAGACTTCTGAATGAAAAACTCCGCAGTGCAGACGGAGACTGCCATATAGTCGGATGTTGCGGGGAAAGATTCATAGCCGCCGGAATGAAAGAAAAAAACATCGTAATAGACGGCGTCCCGGGCAATGCTCTGGGAGCGTATCTTGACGGTGCAAAAATAACCGTTAACGCAAATGCGCAGGATGCGGTCGGCGACACAATGAACGACGGAATGATAGTGGTAAAAGGCAATATAGGAGACGCCGCCGGATATGCCATGAGAGGCGGAAAAATCTATGTAAGAAATAACGCCGGATACCGTGCGGGAATACATATGAAGGAGTACAAAGATAAAATACCGGTAATGATAATCGGCGGACGGTGCGGAAGCTTTCTCGGAGAGTATCAGGCGGGCGGTGTCATCATTGTGCTCGGTATGGGTGACGGAGAAGGAAAAATAGTCGGCAATTTTCCATGTACCGGTATGCACGGCGGAAAGGTTTTTCTGCGCGGAGCGCATAAAGATATAAAACTGCCTTCACAGGTAAGTGCAAAAAAGGCAGGCGCAGACGATATGCGCGAGATAGCAGAGTACCTGAGCGAATACTGTAAAATATTCGGACTTGATGCTGACGAAATAACAGATTCGGAGTACACTCTCATAACTCCTGACAGTTCAAACCCTTATAAACAGCTGTATGTTGCTAACTGAAAGATAAAAAATTTAAGGCGGTATAAATATGAATTATTCGGCAAAAGAAGTAATGCAGTACGTAACGGAAGAGGATGTGAAGTTCATCAGGCTTGCGTTTTGTGACGTTTACGGAAAACAGAGGAATATTTCGGTAATGCCGGGAGAGCTTGAGCGTGCCTTTGATGAAGGAATCGCCATTGACGCCTCGGCAATTCCGGGATTCGGCGACGAAACGCATTCTGACCTTTTCCTCAGACCCTGCCCAACTACTTTGTCGCTTCTTCCATGGAGACCTGAACACGGAAGGGTTATCAGGATGTTCTGTGATATAAACAAACCTGACGGAAGTCCGTTTGAGGGTGACACAAGGAATGTTCTGAAGAAGGCTTGCGCTGAGGCGAAGCAGTCCGGACTTGAATTCCGTTTCGGTGCGGAGCTCGAGTTTTACCTTTTCAAAACAGATCATAACGGTTACCCGACAAAAGAGCCCTACGATCATGCCGGATATATGGATATTGCGCCTGATGATAAGGGAGAAAATGTACGCAGGGAAATATGTCTTACGCTCGAACAGATGGGAATATATCCCGAAAGCTCACACCACGAAGAAGGACCGGGACAGAATGAAATAGATTTCAGATATTCTGATCCCATAATTGCGGCGGATAATTCCGTTACGTTCCGGTCGGTCGTGCAGGCGATTGCTCAGCGTAACGGACTCTGGGCTGATTTTTCACCCAAACCGCTTGAAAACCTTCCCGGTAACGGTTTTCACATAAACATGTCGGTAAAAAACGATGCCGACGGCGTTTATCTTAACCGAATGATAGCGGGAATTCTCGATAAAATACAGGATATTACGGTTTTCCTGAATCCCGAGGAGAATTCGTACAGACGTTTCGGGCACAGTAAAGCACCGAAATATATTTCATGGTCGTGTGAAAACAGGTCCCAGCTGATAAGAGTACCTGCAACCAACGGAGCTTTCAAACGCGCCGAGCTGCGTTCACCTGATCCGAGTGCGAACCCGTATCTGGCGTTTGCGGCGGTAATGTATGCGGCAACCGAAGGGATAACCGGCAATGCCGAACTTCCGGCTGCCACCGATATCAATCTTTTCACCGCTGACAAGGAAGTTTGCGACAGATTCAGACAGCTTCCTCAAACGCTCAAACAGGCGGCAAAGGAAGCGGCGGAAAGTAAATTTGTAGCGTCTCATTTCAGTAAACTGATAATAGATGCATACTGCAAGAGAACCTGATAACTGCCTGAGAACGGAAAAGGCAACCGTTCAAAAAAATAAAGACAGGGAGGTATGTATGTCGCTGCGCGAACATGTTTACAGCGTTCTCATAGTTTCTTCAAACGAAAATTTCAGTGCCTCTCTGACTGATTTTATGCCGGTCGGAAATTTCAGTCCGGTTTCGACTGCAACAAGTGTGAGTGAGGCAAAGCGCAGGCTTCAGGATCGTAAATTTGACTTCGTGATAATAAATTCTCCTCTTCCGGACGACTTCGGTTCTAAGCTGGCAACGGATATTTCTGCTGCAAGCCAGAGCGTTGTTTTGCTTCTGGTGCGCAATGAGATTTATGAAGGTGTATACGAAAAAGTCACCGACAGCGGAGTAATAACACTGTCAAAGCCTGTTTCAAAAGCAGTAATGACAGAGGTGTTGCGGATAATGGGTGCGGTAAGGGAAAGACTGCGTGCTCTTGAAAGGAAAACCTCGACTCTCGGTGAGAAAATGGAGGAGATAAGAACGGTCAACAGAGCAAAATGGCTTCTTATCGAACACCTGAAGATGACGGAAAGCGATGCACACAGATATATAGAAAAACAGGCAATGGACAGGTGCGTATCCAAATCGGAAATAGCGAAAAGCATCATTTCAACATACTCCTGAAAAAACAAGGGAGCAGCTCATAAGGCGGTCAGATGCGACGCAAAAAGTTTTTGAAAAAAATTCTGATTTTTTTGAAAAAAGGTATTGACAAATCGAAATAAATGGTGTACAATATGTTTCGTTAAGGCAAAGACGTCTTTTGAAAGGTGTCTTTGCCTTTTGCTTTAACCGTAACAACCGGTAGTAAAAGTCGGTCACAGCATTAATAAAAGAATACAAAAACAAAGGCAATGGCGTCTTCGGTGAAAAACCCGGGGCGCCTTTGTTTTTAAAAAAAGCCAACCGAAATGCCGGTTAAGACGAACCGGTGTTTCCGAAAAAATAAAAAGGAGAAAAAGTTATGGCAAAGGTTTCGGATTATTTTGGAAGTATGGTTTTCGATGACAGAGTAATGAAAGCAACTCTGCCGGCAAAAGTATATGCTTCGCTCAGAAAAACCATAGACGAGGGACAGCAACTTGACATAGGAGTAGCCAACGCCGTTGCAACGGCGATGAAAGACTGGGCTGTTTCAAAAGGTGCAACGCATTACACACATTGGTTTCAGCCGCTGACAGGAATAACTGCCGAAAAACACGACAGCTTCATTGCTCCGTCCCCTGACGGCGGAGTTATTATGGAGTTTTCGGGTAAAGAGCTGATAAAAGGCGAACCCGATGCTTCTTCTTTCCCTTCCGGCGGACTTCGCGCCACTTTCGAAGCGAGAGGTTATACAGCATGGGACCCGACATCTTATGCTTTTGTAAAAGGTAAAACACTTTGCATTCCTACGGCGTTCTGTTCATACGGCGGCGAGGCGCTTGATAAAAAAACACCTCTTCTCCGTTCAATGGAAGCGCTGAATGTTCAGGCACTGAGAATACTTAAACTTTTCGGAAATGACTCGGTAAAATGCGTAAAGACATCGGTGGGACCTGAACAGGAATATTTCCTTGTTGACAAAGAAATGTATGACAAGAGAAAGGATCTTGTCTATACAGGCAGAACGCTTTTCGGTGCAAAGCCGCCCAAAGGACAGGAAATGGACGACCATTATTTCGGAGTGATAAAGCCCCGGGTAGCCGCGTACATGGAGGATCTGAACGAAGAGCTCTGGAAGCTGGGAATACTCGCCAAAACCGAACACAACGAAGTGGCACCTGCACAGCATGAGCTTGCCCCGATCTATTCAACAACAAACGTGGCAACGGATCACAACCAGCTGACAATGGAAATAATGCAGAAGGTTGCGGCAAAACACGGACTTGTGTGCCTGCTGCATGAAAAACCGTTTGCCGGGGTTAACGGAAGCGGAAAGCATAACAACTGGTCGATATCCACCGACAGCGGCGTCAATCTTCTTTCGCCCGGCGAAACACCTTATGAAAACGCACAGTTCCTGCTTTTCCTCTGTGCCGTGATAAAAGCGGTAGACGATTATCAGGATCTGCTCAGAATATCGGTTGCGACAGCAGGAAACGATCACAGACTCGGAGCAAACGAGGCTCCGCCTGCAGTTGTTTCGATGTTCCTCGGAGACGAGCTGAGCGCAGTGCTTGACGCAATAGAAAATGACGCTCCGTACAGTGCGGCTGAAAAAACTCAGATGAAGCTCGGTGTAAGCGTACTTCCGAAATTCACAAGAGATACAACCGACAGAAACCGCACATCGCCGTTTGCATTTACCGGCAACAAGTTTGAATTCCGTATGCTCGGTTCGTCAAACAGTATCGCTTGTGCAAACATTATGCTGAATGCGGCAGTGGCAGAATCGCTTGAACAGTATGCTGATATCCTTGAAAAGGCAGAGAATTTCCGCGATGCGCTCCAGAAGCTGATTAAAGATACAATAAAAGAGCATAAGAGAATAATTTTCAACGGAAACGGTTACGATGAGCAGTGGATAAAAGAAGCAACGGAGAAGAGAGGTCTTCTTAATTATGCGACAACCGCTGACTGTGTCGGACATCTTCTCGACGAAAAGAATGTAAATATGCTGACAAAGCATAAGGTATTTTCCGAAACAGAGCTTAAATCGAGATACGAGATAACGCTTGAAAATTACTGCAAGACGGTAATTATAGAAGCAAAAACAATGTGCGATATGGCGAGAACAGAGATAATACCTGCGGTAGAAAGCTATGCAGCGGACGTTGCAAAAGCAATGAGTCTGAAGCAGTCTGTCGGCGAGGCAATTTCGGTTTCTTATGAAAAAGCACTGCTTGTAAAGCTTACCGGACTTGTTGAATGTATGGCAATGAAAACTGACGAGCTTGAAAAAGCACTCGGAAAAGTTGCCTCTGAGTCAGACATAGCGGATGAGTCAATGGCAGTCAAAGACGAACTGCTTGTCAAGATGAGTCAGCTCAGAGCTGTTTGCGACGAAGCGGAAACTGTAACCGCAAAGAAATACTGGCCTTTCCCCCGTTACGGCGAACTGCTTTTCGGGGTAAGATAAATAAAAAATAAAAAGACGGGAGATAATTGAAATGGCAGAAGAGTTTTCGGAACTGGTAAAAGAAGCGGTAACTTCTGAAGTTTTCGCTGTCTGGTTCCTGATCGGTGCGGCACTGGTATTCTTTATGCAGGCCGGATTTGCAATGGTGGAGACGGGTTTCACAAGGGCGAAAAACGCAGGAAACATCATAATGAAAAACCTGATGGATTTCTGTATCGGAACTGTGGTTTTCGTTCTCCTCGGATTCAGCTTGATGATGGCGCAGGATTACGTTTTCGGAATAATCGGAATTCCGAATCTTGAAATTTTCACCGACTTTGGAAATTTCGTTGACAACTACGCTTCAAGTTTTGTTTTCAACCTTGTATTCTGTGCTACCGCTGCAACCATAGTCTCGGGAGCAATGGCTGAAAGAACAAGATTCATAGCCTACTGCATCTATTCGGGAGTCATTTCGCTTTTTGTATATCCGATCGAAGCAGGTTGGGTTTGGAACTCAAAAAGTTGGCTTGTTAATCTCGGATTCCATGACTTCGCAGGCTCGGCGGCAATTCATACGGTCGGCGGACTTACGGCTCTCATCGGAGCGATAATGGTCGGACCGAGACTCGGAAAGTATCTGAAAGACAAATCCGGAAAAGTGACAAAGGTAAACGCAATTCCCGGACATTCCATAACTCTGGGAGCCCTCGGATGCTTTATCCTTTGGTTCGGATGGTACGGATTCAACGGTGCGGCGGCTTGGGACGGTGCCTCACTTGCTTCAATTTTCCTTACCACGACTATTGCGCCTGCGGTTGCAACTTGCACCACGATGGTGTTCACCTGGATTAAAAACGGAAAGCCTGATGTTTCGATGTGTCTTAACGGTTCGCTTGCCGGACTTGTCGGAATCACGGCAGGATGCGATGCGCTTGACGCACTCGGCGCAACAGTGGTCGGAGTTGTTTCCGGTATTCTGGTAGTTGTGGCAGTTGAATTCCTGGATCTCAAATTACATATCGATGACCCGGTCGGAGCTGTCGGAGTACATCTGGCAAACGGAGTCTGGGGAACGCTTGCAGTCGGACTTCTTGCAAACCCTGCAGCTCCTGCCGGACTTGAAGGACTGTTTTATACCGGCAATCCGAGACTTTTCGGAGTACAGCTGCTCGGAATCGTCTGTATCATTGCATGGACTGCAGTTTGCATGACTGTTACCTTCATCGTTCTGAAGAAAACAGTCGGACTGAGAGCTTCTGCAGAGGAGGAAATCAAAGGTCTGGATCTCACCGAGCACGGACTTCCCAGTGCTTATGCTGACTTTGTTCCGGCGGTTGAAAGCCTTGACTACGGATTTGAAAACGCCACTGTGGTTTCCGGAGAGATCCCGGTAGCGGAAGCGGTTCCGGTAAAGAAGGTTCCGGAATTCTCAGACGGTTCACCTAAATTCACAAAGGTTGAGATAATCTGTAAGGAAAGCCGTTTCGAATCGCTGAAAAAGGCAATGACAGGGCTCGGAATAACCGGAATGACTGTTTCGCATGTACTCGGCTGCGGACAGCAGAAGGGTAAACCGGAATATTACCGTGGAGTTGAGGTTGAAGCGACGCTTCTCCCCAAGGTACAGGTTGACATCGTGGTAAGTAAGGTTCCGGTAAGAAGCGTAATCGAGACAGCAAAGAAGGTTTTGTATACCGGTCATATCGGAGACGGAAAAATATTTGTTTACGACGTTGAAAACGTTGTAAAGGTCCGCACCGGCGAAGAAGGATACGACGCGTTGCAGGACGTTGAATAAACAGTAACCCCGCAGGGTGCCGGAAGGTTTATGCCTGAAAAAAGCATAAAGCCCGGCACCCTTGAAGTGTAGTAAAAAGAAAAACGGAAAGAGGAAGAAAAAATGGAAAAGAAATCGCTTTTATACGAAGGCAAAGCCAAAAAAGTTTATCAAACAGAAAACCCCGAGCAACTTATTGTGCAGTACAAGGACGATGCCACTGCATTCAACGGTCTGAAAAAGGGTACGGTAGCCGGAAAAGGCATCATCAACAATCAGATGAGCAACCGTCTTATGAGGCTGATAGAAAAATCCGGAGTGCCTACTCATTACGTCGAGGAGCTGAGTGAGAGAGAAACTCTTGTAAAAAGAGTAACAATAGTGCCCCTCGAAGTCATAATAAGGAATATTTCAGCCGGATCATTTTCCAAACGCTACGGAGTTGAGGAGGGTATCGAATTTGAAAACCCGACAATAGAGTTTTCATATAAAAACGATGAGCTCGGCGATCCGCTGATCAACAGTTACCACGCCATAGCCCTGAAACTTGCAACAGAAGAAGAGATAGCCACAATAAAGGATTATTCTTTCCGTATAAACGAAGTGCTGAAAAATATCTGGAAGGAATGCGGCGTTATTCTTGTGGATTTCAAACTTGAGTTCGGAAAAACATCCGACGGAAGAATAGTGCTCGCAGATGAGATAAGCCCGGACACCTGCCGTCTTTGGGACGAAAAGACAAAGAAAAAGCTTGACAAAGACAGATTCCGCCGTGATCTCGGAGGAACAGAGGACGCGTATGCCGAGGTTATGTCAAGGCTTACTAAATATCTCAGCGACAACAAATAATCGGAAAACGGCGGGAGAAAAAACATGCAGGAAAAAATACTCGTGCTTGATTTCGGAGGCCAGTACAGCAAACTTATAGCAAGACGTGTACGTGAGCAGAACGTATACTCCGAAATCAGGCAGTACAATAAGATAACCGTCAAAGAAATAAAAGATGCCGCTTACTCGGGTATAATTTTCACCGGAGGACCTTGCAGTGTATACGAAGAGACATCACCGCACTTTGACAAAGCGGTTCTCGACTGCGGCATACCTGTGCTTGGAATATGCTACGGTGCGCAGCTGATGGCATATATGGCAGGCGGCAAGGTTGAAAGCGCAGCAAACAGCAGCGAATACGGAAGAACAAAACTGTTTGCGACCGAATCAACGCTTTTCGAAAGCGTTCCGGCTGAAAGCATTTGCTGGATGAGCCATACGGACTATATAAAAAGCGTGCCTGACGGATTTTCGGTAACGGCGCATACAGAAAAGTGCCCGACAGCGGCAATGGCGGATCCCGTAAGGAAGCTTTATGCCGTTCAGTTCCACCCGGAGGTTATGCACACCGAATACGGAACACGGATAATCGCCAATTTTCTGTTTTCGGTATGCGGATGTACCGCAAGCTGGAAAATGGACGACTTCGTTGAAACGTCGGTAAAGAAATACAGAGAAGAACTGAAAGGCAAAAAGGTTCTTATGGCACTGTCCGGAGGAGTGGATTCGTCGGTTGCCGCCGCACTTCTCGGAAAAGCGATAGGTGAAAATCTTGTATGCGTTTTCGTTGACCACGGAATGATGAGAAAAAACGAAGGAAACTTCGTTGAAAATACTTTCAAAAACAGTTTCGGCCTTAATCTCATCCGGGTGAACGCCGAGGAAAGATTTCTCGGAAAACTGAAAGGTGTAACCGAGCCGGAAGAGAAAAGAAAGATTATCGGCAAAGAGTTCATCCGGGTTTTTGAGGAAGAGGCAAAAAAACTCGGAAAGACAGAAATTCTGGCACAGGGTACTATTTACCCTGATGTTATTGAAAGCGGAAAGGGCGACAGCGCCACAATCAAGAGCCACCACAACGTCGGAGGTCTCCCGTCGGTTATGGACTTTGAAAGAATTGTAGAACCTCTTGCAGAACTTTTCAAGGATGAAGTAAGGAAGGTCGGAAAGGTTCTCGGACTTCCGGACAGACTTGTTTACAGACAGCCTTTTCCGGGACCCGGACTTGCAGTGCGTGTTATAGGCGAGGTGACAAAGGAAAAACTCGATATGCTCCGTGAGGCTGACGCTGTTTTCTGTGAGGAAACCGAGAAGCTGACACCGCCGGATCTGATGCCGGATCAGTATTTTGCGGTTATGACAGATCTTATGAGCGTCGGAGTAAAGGGAGACGCAAGAATTTACGGACCGGTGGTTGCGCTGCGCGCAGTAAACACAGATGATTTCATGACTGCCGAATGGACAAAACTGCCTTCCGAAGTTCTGGAAGCGGCGAGCGGAAGAATAACCGGCGAGATAAGCGGAATAACAAGAGTGGTTTACGATATAACCTCAAAGCCGCCGGCAACGGTTGAGTGGGAATAACGGAGGATGAAAATGACAAAGTATATATTCGTAACCGGAGGTGTGGTTTCAGGCCTCGGAAAGGGGATAACTGCAGCGTCACTCGGACGTCTTCTGAAGGCAAGAGGACTGAAAGTGGCGGCGCAGAAGCTTGATCCGTATATAAACGTCGATCCCGGAACAATGAGTCCGTATCAGCACGGCGAGGTTTTCGTGACGGAGGACGGCTCGGAGACAGATCTTGATCTGGGACATTACGAGAGATTCATAGACGAGAATCTGAACAGATATTCAAATCTCACCTCAGGAAAAGTCTACTGGAATGTTATAAGCAAGGAAAGACGAGGAGAGTATCTCGGCTCAACGGTTCAGGTAATTCCGCATATAACCAACGAGATAAAGAATTTTGTATACAGAGTCGGAAAACAGACTGACGCTGATGTGGTGATAACCGAGATCGGAGGAACGATCGGTGATATCGAATCCCAGCCGTTCCTTGAAGCGGCAAGGCAGATAGCACTCGAAGAAGGAAGAGGGAACAGTCTCTTCATACATGTCACACTTGTACCGTTCCTGCGCGGCTCTGACGAGCATAAATCAAAACCGACCCAGCATTCGGTAAAGGAGCTGCAGGGTATGGGAATAAGTCCGGATATAATTGTTCTGAGGTGTGACGAGCCTCTTGAGGAATCGATATTCCGTAAAATATCGATGTTCTGCAACGTAAAACCGGACTGCGTAATTGAAAACCTGACACTGCCAAACCTGTACATGGCTCCGCTCATGCTTGAAAAATCCGGATTTTCAGGAGTTGTTTGCCGTGAACTGAATATCAGCGCTCCCGAACCTGACCTTGGTGAATGGCAGGAGCTTGTCAGAAAGATAGAAAACCGCCGGCATAGAGTTAAAATTGCTCTTGTCGGAAAGTATGTAAAACTGCATGATGCATATCTTTCGGTAGCTGAAGCTCTTCGGCATGCCGGATATTCTCTTGAAACAGAAATAGAAATAAGCTGGATTGACAGTGAAAAGCTGACAGATGAAAATACAGGGGAAATGCTTAAAGACGCAGACGGAATTATTGTTCCCGGCGGCTTCGGAAGCCGAGGAATCGAGGGAATGATTAATGCGGCAAGGTACGCAAGGGAAAACAAAGTGCCGTATTTCGGAATTTGCCTCGGAATGCAGATAAGCGTAATTGAATTTGCACGGCACGTTGCGGGTATCACCGACGCACATTCCGGAGAATTCTGTGAGGAATGCAAACATAAGGTAATAGATTTCATGCCCGGACAGAGCGACAGCATAGACAAAGGGGGAACTCTGCGTCTCGGTGCGTATCCCTGCATAATAAAACCGGGTACAGTAATGGAACGCTGCTACGGAGCGTCGGAAATCACCGAACGGCACAGACACAGATACGAATTCAGTAACGATTACAGAGAGATACTTCAGACAAACGGAATGGTGCTGAGCGGTACGTCGCCTGACGGACGTCTTGTGGAAACCGTTGAGCTTTGTGAGCATCCGTTTTTTGTCGGGGTACAGTTCCACCCTGAGTTCAAAAGCAGACCGAACAGACCTCATCCTCTGTTTTACGGTTTTGTGAAAGCTGCGCTCGAAAGAAAAACGGAGGGCTGAAATATGGGACTGCGGGAAGAATGCGGAGTTTTCGGAGTTACGTTCGGAGAAAAAACCAACGTAGCAGGAATGGTTTATTACGGGCTTTACGCACTTCAGCACAGAGGTCAGGAGGGGTGCGGAATATCGGTAAACAGTGACGGAATTTTCACTTCTGTAAAAGACGTCGGTCTGGTAAGCGAGGTGCTGACAGACGAAAACATGAAAAAGTTTCCTGCCGGCAGAATGGCGGTGGGACATGTCAGATACGGAACAACCGGAGGAAACACAAGAACAAACTGCCAGCCGATAGAGGTAAATCACAGAATGGGCAAGATGGCGATAGCACATAACGGAAATCTCAGCAACGCCGAGGAGCTGCGAAGCCGACTTGAACTTTCAGGCGCAATATTTCATACCACAAGCGACACCGAGATAATAGCGTACATTCTCACAAAAGAAATGCTCGATGACGGAAGCACAGAAAAAGCTATAAGCAGAGCGATGAACAAACTCGAGGGAGCTTATTCGCTTGTGATAATGACCTCAGATAAGCTTTATGCCGTAAGAGACGCTAACGGTTTCCGGCCGCTTTGTTTCGGAAAAACCGGTGACGGGGGATACGTCGTAGCCTCTGAAAGCTGTGCGCTCTCGGCAGTCGGAGCGGACTTCGTCAGAGACGTTGAACCCGGCGAGATAATAATTTTCGAAAAAGAAGGTGTAAGGTCGATAAGAACCGGCTGCGGTACCGCACGCAAAAGGACATGTATTTTTGAGTACATATACTTTGCAAGGCAGGATTCGGTAATAGACGGAATACCGGTACATGAGTCAAGGCGTCAGGCAGGCAGAATTCTCGCAAAGGAATATCCGGTGAACGCCGATATAGTCGTAGGAGTACCGGACAGCGGTATAGATGCAGCACTTGGATATTCCGAGGAATCGGGAATACCTTACGGACTTGGACTTATCAAGAACAAATATGTCGGACGGACATTCATTTCCCCGGGTCAGGACAATCGGCTTGACAGGGTAAAAATAAAACTGAGTCCTGTAAAGTCGGTGATATCCGGAAAAAGCGTAGTGCTGATTGACGACTCGATAGTCAGAGGCACTACCAGCAGAAGGATAGTAAAGCTTTTAAGGGACGCCGGAGCAAAGGAAATACACGTCAGGATATCGTCTCCGAGATTTCTGCACCCTTGCTATTACGGAACAGATATCGATTCGGAAGAACATCTGATAGCAAGTAACCATACAGTGCCGGAAATATGCGAAATGATATCGGCTGACAGTCTCGGTTTTTTGCCGCTTGATTCCCTTGGTGACCTTACCGGAAACGACGGTTACTGCGCAGCGTGTTTTGACGGCGATTACCCGACTCGTGTGCACAGCGGCAGCAAAGACAGATTTGAACAGAAAACAGTGTAATAAAGCGGCTGAAATTTTTCCGGTAAAAAGCAAAACAAGATAAGATAATTGCTTACTGTGGTACTGCGGCAAATATATTTCCGGAAAAGGCGGAAAGTGCAGTTAAGAGTTATTACGGTCAATAAAACCGGAAGCCGGTTCAAAGAGTTCAGAATACCGTCGTAAATCAGATGAACTTGGGACCGAAGTACAGCCGATACAATATAAATTAAAGAAACTCAGAAGACGGAAAAGAGGAAATTCAATGCAGGATTACAACGTAAAGCTGATAACCGAAAGCGGAGAGGAATATTACGGATATTCGTTCGGTGCGGTGAAGGAAAGCATAACTGAGATAGTTTTCAATACGTCGCCGGTAGGATACCAGGAGATAATATCCGATCCGTCATATACCAACCAGACAGTGGTAATGGCGTATCCGCTGATCGGAAATTACGGCTGCGCAGACGATGATTTTGAAAGAGATAACTTAACCATCGGCGGACTTGCCGTACGGGATTACAATGACAGTCCCTCAAATTTCAGGAGCACGGCAACGCTCGGACAGGTAATGAAAAAGTACGGCATACCCGGCATAAGCGGAATAGATACAAGAAAACTTGTCAGGTCGATAAGAGACAAGGGAACCGGACTTGCGCTTATCTGTTCGCCGGAAGTAAGTCTTTCCGAAGGACTTAAGAAAATAAAGGAATATGTCGTTCCTCACAGTGCGGTTTCCGAAGTCAGCCGGAAAACCGAGATAAAAGAATCAGGTCCGGAAGCCCGCTATAACGTTGTGGCAATAGACTGCGGAATGAAACAGAGTATAGTAAAAAAGCTGACGGAAAAAAATTGCTCTGTAACCGTTGTGCCTTACAACACAAGTGCCGAGGAGATTGAGAAAAAGCATCCGGACGGAATTTTCATTTCAAACGGACCGGGTGATCCTACCGACGTCACCGAGGTAATCGAAACCGTGCGTAAACTTAAAGGCAGATATCCGATTTTCGGAATTTGTCTCGGACATCAGATTATTTCACTTGCTTACGGTGCAAAGACTTACAAGCTGAAATTCGGTCACCGCGGCGGAAACCATCCGGTAAAAAATCTGAAAACCGGCAAGACCGAGATAACATCCCAGAATCATTCTTATGCAGTTGATGCCGAGAGCCTGAAAAGCACTCCGCTTACGGTGACGCATATAAATCTGCTTGACGGAACGATCGAGGGAGTTGAGTGCGTGCAGGACAGGATATTCTGTGTGCAGTACCACCCGGAAAGCGCCCCGGGGCCGGAAGACAGCACCTATCTGTTTGACGGATTCATAAGACTGATGGAGGAATCTAAAAATGCCGAAAAGAACTGATATAAAGAAAATACTGGTAATAGGTTCGGGACCTATCGTAATAGGTCAGGCGGCTGAGTTTGACTACGCAGGAACGCAGGCGTGTCTTGCACTTAAAGAAGAGGGTTACGAGGTAATACTGTGCAATTCAAATCCGGCGACGATAATGACGGATAAATACGTAGCGGACAAAGTGTACATGGAGCCGCTGACGCTTGAATATATGGCGAAAATAGTAAGAAAAGAAAGACCGTGTGCAATTCTTCCGGGTATCGGCGGTCAGACAGGCCTCAACCTTGCCATGCAGCTTGAAAAGAAAGGTGTACTGCGTGAATGCCGCACAAAACTGCTCGGCACTTGCAGCGAGAGTATAGAAAGAGCAGAGGACAGAGAGCTTTTCAAGGAGCTGTGTCTGAGTCTCGGTGAGCCGGTGTTGCCGAGTAAGGTTGCCGGAAGCATTGATGAAGGAGCGGCTGTTGCGGCTGAGATAGGTTACCCGGTAGTTCTCAGACCCGCTTTTACCCTCGGCGGAACGGGAGGAGGCTTTGCCGACGATGAAAAACAGCTGAGAGACATTATGAAAAACGCCCTTGTGCTTTCTCCGGTGCACCAGGTTCTGGTCGAAAAAAGCATAAAGGGTTATAAAGAGATAGAGTACGAGGTAATGAGAGACGCTACCGACACAGCTATAACGGTATGCAATATGGAAAACCTCGATCCGGTCGGAATACACACAGGAGATTCAATCGTCGTCTGCCCGTCTCAGACGCTGACAAACAAAGAATACCACATGCTTCGCAACAGCGCGCTTAAAATAATCCGTGCTCTGAAAATAGAAGGCGGATGCAACGTACAGTTTGCACTCGATCCTGAGTCGTTCCGTTACTATCTGATAGAAGTTAACCCGAGAGTTTCAAGGTCGTCGGCACTCGCATCCAAAGCGACAGGGTATCCTATTGCCCGTGTTTCGGCAAAAATAGCAGTCGGAATGACTCTGGAAGAGATAAGACTTGCCAATACATGTGCGGCGTTTGAACCGGCACCCGATTATGTCGTTACCAAAATGCCGAGATTTCCTTTCGACAAATTCGTTGATGCCAGCCGCAAACTCGGTACCCAGATGAAAGCGACGGGTGAGGTGATGAGCGTCGGCAGAACCTTTGAGGAAAGTCTTCTCAAAGCTGTCCGTTCGCTTGAAATCGGAATCTGCCACATCCATTACTCAAAGTTTGATACGTTTGCCGAAAATGAGCTTGTAGAGTATATAAAAATCGGAACAGACGACAGAATATACGCGATAGCAGAGCTACTGAGAAGAAATGTTCCGGTGAGCGTAATAACCGCAGCCACCGCAATTGATAAGTTCTTTATCGATAAAATTCAGAAAATAATCGATATGGAACGGTTGCTTTCAGCCTCAAAGGGCGACATTCAGATTCTTGCCGAGGCTAAAAAAACCGGATTTTCCGACAGAGAGATCGCCAGGCTGTGGGGAATGAAAGAAAATGATATTTTTTCGCTCAGAAAGAAGGAAAAAATATTCCCGGTTTACAAAATGATAGACACCTGTGCATCGGAATTTGAAAGCTACGTGCCGTATTTTTATTCTACGTATGAAGAGGAAAACGAGTCAAGGGTAACCTCGGAAAAGAAAATAATAGTTCTGGGTTCCGGACCTATAAGAATAGGACAGGGAGTGGAGTTCGACTATTCGGCTGTACATGCGATAAAAACGATCAAGGAATCGGGATATCAGGCAATTATAATAAACAACAACCCCGAAACCGTATCAACCGATTACACGACATCCGATAAGCTTTACTTTGAACCGCTTTGCACCGAAGACGTAATGAACGTGATAATGCTTGAAAATCCGGACGGAGTAATAGCAACGCTGGGCGGACAGACTGCGATAAATCTCGCTGAGCCGCTGGCAAAACTCGGGGTACGGATAATCGGTACAGACTGTGAGGCAATCGATAAGGCGGAAAACAGAGATGCCTTTGAAAAGCTTCTGAAAGAGCTTGACATACCTCAGCCTTCAGGATGTGCGGTTACAGATATAGAATCCGGAATAAAAGCGGCTAAAGAAATAGGATACCCGGTGCTTGTCCGTCCGAGTTTTGTGCTCGGAGGAAGGGCAATGCAGATAGTTTCCAAAGAAAAGGATCTGCAGAATTACCTGAAAACTGCAGTGGAAATCGACAAGGATAAACCGGTACTGGTGGATAAATATATCTGCGGTAAAGAGGTTGAGGTTGATGCCGTCTGTGACGGAAAGGACGTTTTTGTCCCGGGAATAATGGAGCTGGTTGAGAGAACGGGAATACATTCGGGAGATTCGATCAGCGTTTATCCGACGTACAGCATAAGCGAAAAGGTAAAAAAGACTATACTTGACTATGCGGTAAGACTTGGTCTCGGAATAGGAATAAAAGGACTTTTCAATATACAGTTCATCGTCGATAAAGACGAAAGCGTCTATATAATTGAGGTCAATCCCCGTTCTTCAAGAACAGTGCCGTTTCTTTCCAAAGCGACGGGCTTTGAAATAGCCGACATAGCGACAAAAGTATGTCTCGGAGTGAGCCTGAAAGAGCAGGGAATTACCGAAGTTTATCCCAAGGAAAAGAAAAAGTGGTATGTAAAGGCTCCTGCGTTTTCATTTTCAAAGTTAAGCGGAATGGATTCATATCTTTCTCCGGAAATGAAGTCGACAGGCGAGGCTATCGGTTACGACGGAAAGCTTCACAGAGCGATGTACAAAGCGCTTATAGCTTCCGGAATAAAACTTCAGAATTACGGAACTGTAATAGTCACCCTTGCCGATGAGGATAAGGAAGAAGCACTTCCGCTTGTCAGAAGATTCTACGATATGGGCTTTAATATTGAGGCGACGGTGGGAACGGCTGATTTCCTGAAAGCTCACGGACTGCGCACAAGACTCAGGAGAAAGTTAAGCGAGGGAAGCACTGAAATACTTGATTCGATAAGAGCCGGATACGTCAGCTATGTAATAAATACACGTGCGATACTGTCGGGCATACATTATGAGGACGGTGTGGCGATAAGAAGATGTGCAAGCGAAAACAACGTCACGATGTTCACGTCGCTTGATACCGTGAAGGTGCTACTCGACGTCCTTGAAGAAATAACTATCGGAGTTTCGGCAATAGACGAGTAACCGTCCCGGAGTTCTTCGGTAATCCGAACCGGAACTTAAATAATCGGTTTTGCGGTAAAACAGATTATCTGTCCTGAAATATTTACGACCGTAAAAAAGCCGACACTTAAAAGGAAATATTCATTGCCGGAAAAGCTGTCGGCAAAAAGAAATAGCTTTTTGAAAGTTGATTCAGAAAAAAACTCTGCCTGAAACGGCAGGGAAGCTCAGTATAAATTTAAAGCCGCTACATGCGGAAGAGAGGAGATATTATGCATCTTACTAAAATGCAGGGACTCGGTAACGATTATTTGTATATATACGGACAAACTGAAAATCCGGAAGAACTGTCGATAAAGCTTTCCGACAGGCATTTCGGGATAGGTTCGGACGGAATAATCCTGATTTTGCCGTCGTCAAAGGCAGATTTTAAAATGAGGATATTCAATGCGGACGGCAGTGAAGCAAAAATGTGCGGAAACGGAATAAGGTGCGTGGGAAAATACGTATATGACAAAGGGTATACCGACAAAAAGCATCTGACAGTGGAAACGCTTTCAGGTATCCGGGTGCTTGACCTTGACGCAAGCGGCAAAAAAGTACGGGCTGTGACAGTTGACATGGGAATAGCAGAGGCAGGAGAGGAAAACAGCATAGTAATTGACGGAAGCGAAATAAAATATATTCCTGTGTCGGTAGGTAATCCGCACGCCGTCATCTTTACCGAAAACGCAGAGCAGGCTCCGCTGACGGTGACCGGACCGAAGATTGAAAAGAACGAGAGATTTCCGGGCGGGGTAAACGTAGAATTTGCCGAAGTAATAAACGAAAACCGGATAAGAATGAGAGTCTGGGAAAGAGGAAGCGGAGTAACCATGGCTTGCGGCACAGGAGCCTGTGCGACAGCGGCGGCGGCGGTAAAAAAAGGTTATTGCCGTGAAGATGAGGAAATAGAGGTTTTGCTTGACGGAGGAATACTGAAAATAAAGGTGCTTCCGGATAAAACGGTAATGATGACAGGACCTGCTGAGACAGTTTGCGAATGTGAGGTGGAAATATGATCCCGAATGAGAATTATAAGAATCTGAAAGACAGTTATCTTTTTTACAATATTTCAAAGAAAGTAAATGCGTTCATAAAGGAAAACGAAGGACTGCACATTTACAGAATGGGAATAGGAGATGTTTCCCTGCCGCTCTGCGATGAGGTTGTAAAAGCTCTGCACAGGGCAGTGGACGACCAGGCAAACAAAAGTACATTCCATGGTTATATGCCTGAATGCGGAGCGGATTTTTTCAGAAAAGCGGTGGGCGACTATTACCGTAAGAGAGGCACACAGATAGCGGATGACGAAGTGTTTGTATCAAGCGGAGCGAGCGACGAACTCGGTGATATTCTCGATATACTCGGACGGGATAAGACGGTTCTTATAATGGAACCGGCATACCCTGCGTACGTTGACGCAAATATAATCTGGGGCAACCGTATAATAAGGCTGGACGCCGGAATGGAAAACGGTTTTCTGCCTATGCCAACCGATCTTGCGGAAAAGGACGGGGTTAAGCCCGACATCATTTATATATGCTCTCCGAATAACCCCACCGGCGCAGTTTACGACAGAGAAAAGCTCGGCAAGTGGGTGGAGTTTGCATTGGCAAATGATGCTGTTATACTTTTTGACGCCGCGTACGAGGCGTTTATAGAAGATGATAAGCTTCCGCACAGTATTTTTGAAATATCCGGCGCTGAAAAGTGTGCAATCGAGATTTGTTCGCTTTCCAAAACGGCGGGCTTTACCGGAACACGCTGCGGATATACTGTAATTCCCAAGGCACTTGAAAGAGCATCAATGAATCTTAATTCTATGTGGGTAAGAAACCGCACAACTAAAACCAACGGCGTATCGTATATTATACAGAGAGGGGCGGCTGCTGTCTTTACCGAAGAAGGACAGAGACAGATAAAAGAAAACATTAAGGTTTACAAAAACAATGCCCGTTATCTTATGAAAGCACTCGACACTCTCGGTATAAAGTATACAGGAGGCAAAAATGCACCGTATATCTGGCTTGAATGTCCGCAGAAAATGGGAAGCTGGGAGTTTTTCGATTATCTGCTCAGTAAAGCGCAGATAGTCGGAACTCCGGGTGCAGGTTTCGGAAAATGCGGAGAGGGTTATTTCAGATTTTCTACCTTCGGAAGTCCTGAGGATACAATGGAAAGTGCAAAAAGGCTTGTCAGTCTTTTAAGCTGACAGGGTTAACTTAGTAATAAAAGAGAAAGTTTTTCCGGCAGAGAGCTTAATCGGATTTCTGTAAATAGGAAATAATTCGTACAGCGTAGTTAACCGAATTAATGCATAGGCGAGTATTTCCGAAAGCTTAGTTAATCGAATTTAAGCAAAACCGAGTATTTCCGACAGACAATGCCAATTTTGTTTCTGTAAAAAGAGCTTTTTAAGCCTATGTACAAGTATTATATCGACATAGCAAAGAAAAACGGCAAGAAAATATTCATGCACAGCGACGGATACATAATTGACATTATTCCCGATCTTATCGAACTCGGTCTTGATGCTCTCAACTGTCAGATACTCTGCATGGGTGCGGAAAATCCGGCAAAATTCAAGGGAAAAATAACGTTTTGGGGTGAGATTGACAGACAGCACCTCCTGCCTTACGGAAGCGAAACGGATATAGAAAATGCGGTAAAGAGCGTTTACGAAAATCTCTGGCAGGACGGCGGATGTATTTCGCAGTGCGAATTCGGAATCGGAGCAAAGCCGGAAAACGTTATGGCAGTTTACAGAGCCCGGGAGAATATCAGAAATCATTGACCTGAAAAAAACATACCGATGATAATTTCTTATTTCATTGGTAAAAAATCACCCGTCATCATTCTTGGATGACGGGTGATTTTGAGTTTAAGCGGGAAATTTTGCGAATTGCCGTAATTTGAATCAGTAATTTATTTTCTGAATTATTTGCTGTTTACGGAAAAAACATCAGCAGCTTATAAAAAATCCGTTCTGCCGAAAGTATAGTTTAGCCTCCCGGTTTTTTTAAAAGTAAAACAGCGGGAAAAGCTCGGTTATGTCATCTGTCGGCTATGCAGACGTAAGGAGTTATCTCGGCTACCGATGTATAGGCGGGACGAATGATTTTGTTGCCGTTGATCAGCTCTTCTATTCTGTGGGCACTCCATCCGGCGACTCTCGCTATCGCAAACAACGGTGTAAAGAGTTCGTCTGGAAGTCCCAGCATTTCGTAAACCAGTCCGCTGAAAAAGTCTATATTGGGGCTGACTCCTTTGTAGATACGGCGCTTTTTGCCGATCAGCTCTGTTGCAATCTCGGCTACGTCCCTGTAAAGTGCGAATTCCTTCTTTTTGCCCTTTTCTTCGGAAAGGAGCTTTGTATATTTTTTAAGAATGTTTGCACGCGGATCGGAAATCGAATACACGGCGTGTCCCATTCCGTATATGAGTCCGGAATTGTCAAACGCCTGCTTATCAAGGATTTTTTCGAGGTATGCGGAGATTTCTTCCCTGTCTTTCCAGTCGGAAACGTGTTTCTTTATATCGTCGAACATACGTTTTACCATAATGTTCGCCCCGCCGTGCTTGGGACCTTTGAGAGAGCAGAGGGATGCCGCCATTGCCGAATAAGTGTCGGTGCCCGAAGAGGTTACGACATGGTTGGTGAAGGTAGAGTTGTTTCCTCCGCCGTGTTCGGCATGCAAAACGAGCGCAAGATCGAGAATTTTTGCTTCCAGATGCGAATAAGACGAGTCAGGGCGCAGAAGTCTCAGAATATTTTCGGCGGTTGACAGCTTAGGATCGGGGTTGTGCATGATAAGACTTTTTCCGTGTCCGAAATGCATATAAGCCTGATAAGAGTAGACCGCAAGCAACGGAAAGTCTGAAATAAGGTTTATGCACTGGTTAAGCACGTTCTGAACCGAGGTGTCATTTGCGTTCGGATCGTATGAAGAAAGGGTAAGAATGCTTCTTGCCATACAGTTCATAATGTCGCGGCTCGGAGCTTTCATTATAACGTCTCTGGTGAAGTTTCTCGGCAGTCCGCGGTAAGCTGAGATAAGTTTTTCAAAATTCTTTAATTCCGATTTATTCGGAAGCGTCCCGAAAAGAAGAAGGTAAACCGTTTCCTCAAAACCGAATCTGTCATCATTTTCAAATCCCGCAACCAGATCCTCAATGTTTATTCCTCTGTAATAAAGCTCGCCCTCGCACGGTACATCTGCGCCGTTTTCTTTTTTTGACGATATAATTGTGGAAATCTCGGTAAGACCTGTTACCACTCCTTTTCCGTCAAGGTCACGCAGTCCTCTTTTTACATCGTATTTACCGTACAGAGCCGGATCTATTCTGTTGTTTTCAGTACAGATTTCCGAGAGATGTTGTATCTCATCCGAAAAATGGCTATGTTTTTGTCTGGTCAATATATTATCCTCCCGAATGGAATATTTTACAAATAGTTAAGTACATAACTAATTATAGCACAAAAGCTTCAAATTGTCAAGTTTTGCGGATTTTACCTTATAATGGCTCATATTCGGATATGTTGACAAATACCGTCGGATATGTTACAATTGACTGTACGAAAATTGTCGTTGAAAAGAACCCGGTACAGTTTTTTAAACGGTAATCAGTGAAAAATATTCAGCCTGATATCAAGTGCAATTTGACCTCATATCTGTTCTTGGAAAGTCAGGATGTGACATATCAGAAAAATTCAAAACTTGGTTTTGATAAATTTACAATACACAGAAAAGGTCTGCAAATTTTTTTCATATAATTGTTAAATAAAGTCGATAGTAAGAGAAGGCAAATAATTAAAACTCAGCTGCTTTTTCTGACAGAATATATTATCGGGCCAAAGATACGATAAAGCGGAAAACATATCCGGAGTTTTTATTTCAGATTATAATTTCTTGGCTGCAATATTCAGCGGTTACCGAAACAGTTTCCTTTAAAGAAGATAAAAGCCGGAAAGTTATTAAAAAAACGACAGGAAATGCCTGAAACGGCCGGAAACGGCATTATAGAGGAGAGGAAATGGAAAACACATCAAAATATTATTCTGCAGGTGACGGCGTTTCGATTGTAAAACTGGAAGAATACGACTTTGAAAGTGCGACCGAAGCATTAAAAAATGCACTTTCTCCGCTTGGGGGACTTGATTTTGTAAAACCCGGAATGAAAGTGGTGATAAAAGCTAATCTTGTTTCCGCAATGAAACCGTCGGAGGGTGCTACAACACATCCGGTTCTGCTCTGCGCGCTTGTTTCTATGCTTAAAGAAAAAGGGGCTTCGGTAATAATCGGCGACAGTCCCGGTGGACTTTACAACAGTGCGTTTTTATCGAGAATTTACAATGTTACCGGCATGCATGAAACGGAAAAATACGGAGCGGAGCTCAACCGTGACTTTTCGCAGAAAAATGCCGTATTCCCGGAAGGAAAGGTGCTGAGAAATTTCTCATACACCAGATATCTTGACGAAGCCGACGTGATAATAAATTTCTGCAAGTTAAAAAGTCACGGAATGATGGGTATGTCCTGCGGTGCAAAGAATATGTTCGGAGCGGTTCCCGGGGTTACAAAGCCCGAATATCATTTCCGCTTCCCGAAATATGAAGATTTTGCAGATATGATCGTGGATCTTGACGAATATTTTCATCCTGTGCTGACCATAGCCGATGCAGTTGTGGGAATGGAAGGCAACGGTCCGACGGCCGGAACTCCCAGAAAGATAGGATGTATTCTTGCCGGTAAGTCTCCGCATACTCTTGACTTCGTTGCGGCGGAGCTGCTTGGTTTTTCAAAAGAGGAGCTGCCTATCCTTATGGCGGCTCACAGACGCGGACTGATTCCGGACTCTGTCAGCGAAATTACGGTTTACGGGTCGCTTGAAGAGGTAAAACTGACAGATTTTCAGAGGGTGGTGGAGCGTAGCTCGCTTGAGTTTTCAGGAAAGGGAAACAGTAAGCTGAGGGCATTTTCGTCTTCCTTGCTGAAAATTTTGCTCAGGACAAGACCCGAACCGAAAAAAGAGAAATGCGTCGGCTGCGGAATATGCGCCGGTATATGTCCCGCAAAAGCCATAAAAATAGTCAACAAGAAAATAAGAATTGACAGAAAAAAGTGTATCAGATGTTTCTGCTGTCAGGAATTCTGTCCGAAAAGTGCGATAGTCGTACACAGAACAGCCGTTGCAAGGCTTCTTGATTCCGGAAAAAGAGATAAAATAAAAAAATAAAACCGGAAATGTTTTCCGGCATACAAATTTCATTCATAAGTAAATCCCGGAATATAAAAAAAGCGGCTTGAAAAAAGGAAGTACAAATCATAAGAAAGGAAAAGAAAATGATTTCATTCACCGGAGTAAGGTCAGGTAATACCCTCACTAACCTCACCTTCAGATCCGAAAACAGGGTTCTGTGTGTGGCTAACGCCGCCCCGGAAGATATAAAAGAGCTTGCGGACTTAATCTGTATCGGAAAAACTCCGATTGAGGGCTCTTTTGAATGTACAAACGGCAAAGCCGTATACATATCGTTCAAACCCGGATTTTTCGATTGCCTGAACGGACGGCAGATCCTGAAAACTTATTCCCGGGTTTCATGTAATGGCAAATCCGAACCTGAATTTTCAGACGATGACCTTCTTTTGGATCAGCGCCTTGAAAATCTCGGCAGCTTTGAAAGAGCCAAGGTTCTTTTAAAGGTTGCCGGTGCGATGGGTGCATACTTTATTTTTGCGGACAGTCCTGCTTACGGGTTAAACGAAACTGAGTCTCAGGAAATTATTTCCTCAGTAGTTTCTCTTGCCGGAAATGTGATTTATACCGCTGACTGTCTTTCCGACGCAGTCAAAGCCGACGATATAGCCGTTATTTCCGGCGGCAGGGTAATCTTCTGCGGCGCACGGAATGAAATAAAATCAGCACTTGAAGCGGAGCCGGTTCATCTGATAACGGTTTCCGGAAAACAGGCAGAGGTGAAAGAGAAGTTTTCGGATGAAAATACGCTTGGTATCGAGGAAATAAGCGGTGGATTTTATAAAATAAAGTACAGGTGCGGCAATGAAGAGCTTGGAAAACTTCTTTCGGAAATAAAAAAATCCGGGATTACGCTTGTAAGCTCTGTGGAGTCTTCGGAAAACAGGCTTCGTGAAGTGCTGACGAAGATGGCGGAAAGAGATCAGGTCAGGCGGGAAAATCAGATCGTCCAGGAGCAGAGTGTCTCAGGACCGGCAACGCTCGGTATCGGAGATGTGACTTTTGCAAAAGAAATTCCGAATATGTTTGAAAATAACGATGACTGCGAAGAAGACGATAGTCAAAACGCAGACGGAGAGAGCACATTGTTTTCTCCTGAAAACCATAAAGGCGGGGAGTAATAAATGGGAAAAGCAGGGATGATTTACCTCAGTTCCCTTAAAAGGGTACTGTGTTCGGTAAGGTCATATATTTACTGTCTTGCCGTGCTTGTCGGACTTACCGTAATCACGGCGGTATATAATATAAGCAGAGGAATACCGTCAACCGAAATAGGTCTTATGTATCTTACGGTTCCGATGATGTTTTTGTTTCCGCTGGTTACTGCCGGAAATCTCTGTGATGACATTAAAAGCGGAGTTTTCAGATTCTATATTTCTTCCGGGGCTGGTTGCAGTGATATAGTGATAGCAAACCTTCTGGTTTCCTACGCTTTTCTGCTTCTTCCGGTGCTTTACATGCTCACGCTTTCCGTTATAATGAGTTTTTTCGCTCAGACGGCTTTTTCTGCGGCAGTCGTTTCGATAATCGGGTTTGCCCTTATCGGAATTGCAGTCATGAGTGCTCTTTGCGCTGTTTCTGCGGCATGTGAAAGAAAAATCACTGCGTATGCTGTAAGCTACGGACTGATTGTTTTTTTCTTTGTTTTCGGAATTATTTACGATAATCTCCCGTTTGATCGGACAGCGGCAGTGGCGGTTTGCCTCGTGATTTCCGCTTTGCCTGCCGGCATTTGCTATTATTTCAGCCGAAGTGTTTATCTTTCAGCACCGGTATTTCTTATTATGGGGATAATAACAGTTGCAGTGTCGGCAACTTCTACGGAAAACGCTGTGCTCACTGCAAAGAAACTGCTTGGATTTTTTGTACCGAACACAGCGCAGTCGGGATTCTATTTCGGAATACTGGATTTTCGTTCGGTTATATTACTACTGAGTTTTTCGCTTGTATGTGCGGTAATAACATATTTCAGCCTGAAATGCAGGCAGATCAGCCGGAAGGAGAATAAATAATATGTCACTGAAAAATAACCCGGCATACCGGAATGCGCTGAAAGTAACGGCTTTTATTGCAGTGATGCTTGTGCTGAATTTGCTTGTTTCAGTTATACCCGAAGGTTTTATAACGGCTGATGTCACTTCAAACAAAATGTATACAGTGTCAGATCACACAAAAGAAGTTCTGAAGGAAAACAGCGAAAAAGTGGAGCTTTGTCTTATCGCAACGGGAACTGCTCCCAATGAAAGCATCCGCAATTTTCTTAGCAAATACACGAAAGTAAACAAAAATATAAGCGTCAGGATCCTTCAGACCGAAACCGATCTGCAAGAGATAAGCCGTTATACACAATCGCCCGAGTCGGGCAGTGTAATTGTGCGGAGCGAAAAGAGATCGGTATATCTTCCTTACAGCACGTTTTTCGATTACAGCGCCGATGCAGAATCAAGCGCCTATTACGCTTACAACATCTATTACAGCAACGGTTATGTAAATTGCAGCTATCCTGAATTTAAAGAGCTCTATGGAGAAGTACTCGGACTTTACGACGGTTACAGGTATGAAAGCGAAGTAACCGACGCAATTAAATACTGCATCAGTGACGAATTAAAAACTGTGTATGTTCTGCAAAGCGGAGATGGTTCAGGTCTTGGATACGACATGACGGACAGAATAAGGGACTGTATGACGGAGTTGAAAACCCTTGACAGCACGGCAAATGAAATTCCGGACGATGCGGATGCGTGTATAGTTATGGCGTATTCGGATATCAGTGCCGAAAGCCGTAGAATTCTGAGTGATTATGCCTCCGGAGGAGGAAAAATACTGGTAATGAATTCCGGAATGACGGAAAAGCCGGAGCTTTCAGGTCTTTGCCTTGAAATGGGTATAAGTCTCAGCAGTGAAATGGTTTTTGAAGACAATGAAAATTACTGCTACGGCGGGTATAACGCTCTTGTTATGCCTGATGTCAGCGAAGACGAAGCAGGCAAAGCGTTAAGCGACGCCGGCGCAAACGTTGTAATGATCGGAGCTACCTCGATCGGGATATCTGAAACCTTGCCTCAGGGTGTCACAGTACAACCGCTTATGATTACGTCGCCGGAGGCTTATGCCAAAAGCAGCGTTGAAAACGGATTTGCTTTTGAAGAAGGAAAAGATATCAGGAAAAGCCACAACTTAGCTGTAAAAGCCGAAAATGCAAATGGAGGACAGCTGGCTGTTGTGTCAAGCGCAGTTTATATAGATGACGAATACGATATCTACTCTGACTGTGGAAATAAAATATTTACCGTTTCGCTTATTTCGCAATTAACCGGTAGTGAAGAAAGTTCTGAAATTCCGGCGGTTGCGGCGGCAAGAGCAACGGTTGAAGATAACGGTGCGCTGAAAGCCGCTTTTGCGGTGATGTGCGTGGTTTTCGTCCTGATTGTTGTTTTCGTATTTCTGCGTGTGAAAAAGCAGTATTTTGCAGGCAGGAAAAAGCAAGGATATGTAACTTCTGCCTGAAAGCCCGTTTATAGTAAATATAATAAACAATCCTTGAAGATTTTATTTGAAACCAAATACCGTATTGTTAAGACGTTTTATTCGGAATATCTTACTGAAATCCGCAGTACGGATATGCGAAAGCTAAAAGGGGGGACTATGAAATACAGTAATATCTGTCCGAAATGCAGATGTAATGATATATTGAAAGTTAAGGGAAAGGTGGGAGCTTACGGCTCCGGAAACAACATTCCGACGGGTGTTTTTTCCGCTGTTTTGGTTGACCGTTATATCTGCTGTAACTGTGGGTATTCGGAGGAATGGATCGAAAAAGACTATCTTCCGAAACTGATAAAGAAATACAGGTAGAAATTTACGATAAGGATGGACAGAAAAATAAGGCATTGACTTTTATTTTGCCAATATGTTCAGATAAAAATTAATTACGGGTTCGTATCTTTATTCGATTTAAAGAAAATCAAAACGGGACTGTGCGACCGGCTTAAAAGCCGGATACACGGTCCCGTTTATTGTTTTTTACAGTATGGGTTAGTATCAGATTTCCGGTGGATTCATCTCACTTGAAGCGTCGGTTGAACCGGAAATACTGATCGGATTTTCTCTGCGTTTGACAAAAATATCGGTGAGATAAATTTACAGAAATCAGTTAACTTGACTTATGCTGATTTTTAAGTTAATCCGAAAAGTTTTTTTCCGACACTTTTCTAAAAATTTATCTTATGAAATTAGTTCTGACAACCGCAGGCGGCGCGGGAATTTCAACCCCGGCTTTTCTTCCGGCTTCCATACATTTCAGCATATAAGCCATATTGATTGCCAGAGTCCGCATTGTCTGCATTCCTTCCTCGTCCTGTCTTGCCTGCTCTGCGTTGCTTCCGTGTACCTGATTCCAGTACTGCGAGCTGACTACCGGCATACAGTTTATTGTGAAATATTTGTTGATTTCATCGAAGGCAGCCGAAGCTCCGCCTCTTCTGCAACAAACAACTGCCGCCGCAGGTTTCATATACATTTTTGACGATGAAGACATAAAAAGTCTGTCCATAAATGAAGAAAGTGCACCGCTGCACGCAGCGTAATGAACCGGAGAGCCGAAAACGAACCCGTCAAATTCACCGAGCCTTTCGTTTATACGGTTTACTGCGTCGTCACGAAAACATTTACCGTTTTTTTTACAGACACCGCATCCGATACAGGAAGCTACCGGATCATTGCCGAGCCAGAATATTTCGCTTTCGATGCCTTCCTTTTCAAGTGTAGTGGCGATTTCGGACAAAGCCTCGGCGGTAACTCCGGATTTGTGCGGTCCGCCGTTTATCAACAAAACTTTCATGTAGGGTACTCCTTGCTTTTTTTACATTTTATGCGTGGGAGCGAAAAATATTACGTAAGTTTAATATGCAGAATTTTACGGAGATATATAACTTCCCATATAAACGGGAACATTGTTGCTGTCAAAAACGAAATAAAGGAACGGTCTGTTGAATTCAAGAACATTTTCGTTTATCGGTTCCTCGGTGACAGTTTCATCCGGTGCAGGAGCGGATTCTGTTGCCTCTTCTGTCTTGAATGTAACATCAGCGTCCGGAGCATTTATTCCTCCCGATCCGAACGAAAACACATTTGCATTGATCAGGTTGCCGATATAAAGCTGTACGGGGGTTACAGCAAGAGCGGACAGAACGTTTTCTCCGGTTCTGAAAGGGGTAATAAGACCTGCTTTTACCATAAGTTTGGAGTAGTCAGTTGCGCCGGAAATTCTGAACTGAGGAATTTTGACGGTGATACTGTTTTCGGTTTCATAATCAAGAAGTCCCGACACTTTCATACCGGATACCGTCGAAGCGACAGAAGCGAGTGAAACGCCCTCATCGGGCAGAAGTGCCACAAAGGTACAACCGTTACTCATTTCCTTTGCAAAGCCTTTTGCACCGCTGATGTCAAGCTGATAAGCTGAGTCGGAGGTAATAAAGGTAGTTTCTTTTTCTCCGTCAGCCGAGAAAAAGACGGATTTTTCCGAAAATACAAACGGTGTCTCCCATGTAATTGATCCGTAAAGCGAGGATGCAACACTTACTGACTGAGTATCGTAAAGTGTGGAATCAAGCGAAAAATCCGGGAGTTTAGCTTCTGATTTTGCCCATTCAAGCAGGTAGTCATTGAAAAATGAGTTCTGTGAGTCAAAAGTGTAACCGGATGCACCGTAGTAATCAGCGTTTATTTTGAGGAAGGACTCGCTTACTGATATACTGTCAGATGAATTATTGATCCAGAAGGCGCCGGAAAGGGTAAGTTTTTCGTTGCGTTTAAGATAACTCACATAAGTGGCGAGATATTCGTTTAAATCGCTTATGCTACCCGATATTCCGAGAAAATCAAGCAGTTCCTGCTGGGTAACCGTGTCCGCTCCGTTCACCGCCAAAGAAGTAATACTCAGCAGTGCAACAGGGGAGATAACGGAGTTTGAAGAGCCGAAAGAAGCGCTTCCGCACAGTTTAGCCGAATAATTTTTAATCGCAGTGGTAAAATTGTAATCGGTGATTTTTTCCGCAATCGGATTTGCATTCAAACCTTCTGTAAGATTGCGGTATGTAGAATAATTATCGGCGTTTGAATCGGAGTCTTCGGAGGGAGTTGAGGCACAACCTACAAACGTTAAAATAAAAGCAAGCATCAGGGCTGAAAAAGATATTCCCTTTCTTGCGGTTTTTCTTTTCACTGAAAACAAAAGCGTTTCTCCTTTCACAAGTGATAAGCAGGTTCAGCTTGTATACATAATCAGACAATATCAGTTGCAAAGTACATTATATCATAGTAAGTCGTGATAGTCAAGTGCATAAATTTAATTTACAATTGACACTAAGTATTGACTTTTTTCGATAATTGTTTTATAATATATAGTATCAGATACGCATCTGAAATATTGAAAGGTAAAAAAAACAATGAATTGGGAGACATTTCTCGAAAATCTTCTCGGATGGCTAATAGCATTCGGAGGAAAATTGATTCTGGCAATCATAGTTGTGACGTTAGGATTCAAACTGACTAAGCTTTTTCTGAAACTGCTTATGAAGTCTAAGAGATTTCACAAAATTGACCCCGGGGCGCAGACTTTTATATTCAGTTTTCTGTCAATTACGCTTAACGCCGTAATAGTACTGACGGCAGTTGCGATACTGGGAGTTCCGATGACCAATTTTGTGGCTGTGCTCGGTTCTGCCGGTCTTGCGATCGGACTTGCTCTTCAGGGAAGCCTTGCAAATCTTGCGGGCGGTCTGATGATACTGATGTTTCATCCGTTCAGGATAGGAAATTACATTGTAGCTGATAATGTATCAGGCACGGTAAAGGAAATCACAATTCTTTATACAATTCTTGACACACCGGATAATGTGAGAATAGTGGTTCCGAACGGACAGCTTTCTAATGCCGTCGTGCAGAATTATTCGGTTAACGAAACCCGCAGATGTGAAATCACACTGGGAGTGTCATATAAAAGCGATATGCGCAACGTTTTAAGTGTTCTGAAGAACATGTGTAACGAGTGTGAGATGGTCTTAAGGGATCCGGAGCCGTTTGTAAGAATCAGTTCTTACGATGAATCGCAGATAACTGTAAAAGTCAGGGTTTGGGTTAAAGCTACCGATTATTGGACGGTGTATTTTGACCTTACCGAAAAAGCAAAGGAAGTATTCGACGCAAACAATATCGAGATACCTTTCCCGCAGCTTGATGTACACCTTGATAAATAATATACACAGCTTTTTACCGTATTCGACTGATAAAGCCTTGCCTTTTGGCAGGGCTTTTGTATTTGAAAATGCAGAAAATAATTTTATACTGAATAAAAATCAGTGGAAAATTCGGTTTTCCCCGCTTGCAGCAGTATAGAATAGCATAATTAAGGTGAATAATAACTACATAAAAATTAAAGGGGGAGACCGAAATGGAAGAAAAAATGTTTTGTTTTCAGTGCCAGGAAACAGCCAAAGGCACCGGATGTACTGTTTCAGGGGTGTGCGGAAAGGGACCTGAACTTGCTGCACTTCAGGATCTGCTGATACATGAAAGCCGCAGTTTAGCGTCGGTTGTGTATAAGCGGGTGCAGATGGGAGAGGAGATTCCGGAAGACATCGCGCCTATGCTTTCCTGTAATCTTTTCACGACAATAACCAACGCGAATTTTGATGAAGATGCAATAAGGGAAAGAATAAAGTTAACATTAAACAGAAAGGCAGAGCTCATCGGAAACTCGGAAAACGGCGAAGCATTCGAAAAGGAATCACTTTGGGACGGCGAGGGCGATTATGTTGAGAAAGGCAGAACGGTCGGTGTTCTTTCAAGGGAAAATGAAAATATCCGAAGTCTGACAGAGCTTGTAACATACGGGCTGAAAGGAATTTCGGCTTATATGAAGCATGCCGGAGTTCTCGGTAAACGGGATAGGGATACCGAGGAATTTCTTGTCCGTGCACTCGCACTTACTCTCGGAAACCGGCTTGATGAAAAGCAGCTTACCGATCTTGTGCTTGAAACAGGCAAATTCGGCGTGCAGGTGATGGCGCTTCTTGATAACGCAAACGTTTCCGCTTACGGTAATCCGAAAATTTCAAAGGTAAAGACCGGAGTAGGAAAAAATCCGGGAATACTGGTTTCCGGTCATGATCTGAAAGATCTTGAAATGCTGCTTGAACAGTCCCGGGGAAGCGGCGTTGATATATACACTCATTCCGAGATGCTTCCGGCACACTATTATCCGTATTTTGAAAAATACAGTAATTTTATCGGAAATTACGGAGGTGCATGGTGGGAGCAGAAAAAGGACTTTGCTTCCTTTAACGGTGCAATCCTTATGACGACCAACTGCATAGTGCCGCCTTCCGACTCATACAAAGAAAGACTTTATACCACCGGAACTGCCGGATATCCGGGATGCAGACATATTCCGGGAGCTGCAGGGGAAGAAAAAGATTTTTCTTGCATAATTGAGCACGCAAAGAAACTTCCTGCGCCCACGGAAATTGAAAACTCTGAAATAACCGGAGGCTTTGCCCATTCTCAGGTAATAAAACTTGCCGATAAGATTGTCGAAGCCGTAAAAAAAGGAAAAATAAAAAAGTTTGTGGTCATGGCAGGATGTGACGGCAGATCCCCGAAGAGAGAATATTATACCGAATTTGCACGCAGACTTCCGAAAGATACAGTAATACTGACGGCGGGATGTGCAAAATACCGTTATATAAAAATGAATCTCGGTGAAATAGACGGAATACCCCGTGTGCTTGACGCAGGTCAGTGCAACGATTCCTATTCGCTGGCGGTGACCGCTCTGAAACTCAAAGAAATTTTCGGACTTTCAGATATAAACGATCTTCCGGTCATTTACAATATTGCATGGTATGAGCAGAAAGCGGTAATAGTACTGCTGGCTTTGCTTTATCTTGGAATCAGAAATATACGCCTTGGCCCGACTCATCCGGCTTTTCTTTCATCAGAGGTAGGCAGAGTGCTTAAAGAAAAATTCGGACTCAAAGAAATAACAACACCGGAAAAAGATATGGAATATTATTTTGCAACGGTCTGATATTAAAGCTCCGGTAATTCAGTTTTCTGCCGGAAGGATTTAAATTCGCCCTTATGTTCTTACTTGAAGATCAGTCTTATTTTCGGAACAGAAACCAATCAAAAAATGTAAGAATATAGTTTAAGACTTAACCCGTAAACATTCAAACATCAAATGAGCCTTCAGCTTAAATGCAGAGGCTCATTTTTTTGCGTTAGCTGACGGTGGAAGTAATTCTTAAAAAACGGCTATGTTAAAATTCGTTGCTTGAAAAAAAGATAAATATGTTGTATAATGAAAACGATCGGAGGAAGTAATGTTTGGGGATAATCTGAAAAAACTGAGAAGATCGGCAGGAATGTCTCAGCAACAGCTTGCCGACAGACTATGTGTGGTAAGGCAGACTGTTTCAAAGTGGGAAAAAGGAATTTCCGTGCCGGACTGTGAAATGCTGGTGCGTATTTCCGGAATATTGGGTGTACCGGAGGAAATATTTTTGACTGATATCAGAAAAGTAAGCGGCGAAAAGTCAGAGAATACCGGAAACGAAACTGAAGTCAGCCTTTTTAATGCTGAATCGCTGATTCCTGATGGGCAGCATCGCTTGTCAAAAACAGAAGCAGAACAAAAAAGCGGTTTTCTTTGTGACCCGAAAACCGAGTACGGTAATGTCAGCGGTACCGAAGCGGGGAGTGAGTCTGAATCCCTGACAGATGAAAACCATTCCCGCTTCTTTGCTGATAGCACGGACGAGATAGCCCGTAAACCGGAAAACGGTGATTTGCCGCCGTATGAGAAACCGAAAAAACGTTCTGATGTGACCGCAAAGTTAAAATCGGGCGCGCTTCTTATAATTTTTATGATCACCGCACTGCAAGCTGCGGTAATGCTGATTTTTGAAATTGCCCCCCTGATACATAATTTTCTTGTTTCTGCAAATGTCTCGGCTTTTCCTGACTGCATAGGCGGGGCGGAAAACCCTACCGAAATTTATGTTTTCTCCACCGACATCGGAATACCCGGCAACCTGTTTTTTATATTTTCATGTTTTTTGTCCTCGGCTTGCGCCTTTTCTCTTTTATGTAAAAAACGGAAAAAAAGTGTGCAAAACAAAGAAACACGGCGTTATCACCGGAATTAAAAAATATGATATTTAAACAACTTAAAATATTATTTTTTGAATGAAAATATCGAAATACTGAAGAAAAAACAGAGTGCTTTTCTTCGTAAAACAAGCAGGAAAATTATTTAAATATGACTTAGTCGCCGGAGGCGACATGAGGTGAATTCAATGTCAAAAAAAGTAATAATGATAGTTATGTGTGCGATTGTTTTGGTATTCACGGCAGGTTGCGGCAGCGATGTACCGGAAATTGACGGGTATACATGGGAAATGCATTCCGTCCAGGCGGGAAGTGACGGTCGGTATATTGCATGCTCGCCATCGTTTTCTGACGGAAACCCGGACGCCGTTGTTCTTGAGCTTGAATGCAAAGCAGACAACGGAAAATTAACCCTGAAAAATCTGAGTGATGATAAAAGTTATGAGGGTACATACAGAATTTTAAGCAGTGACATAAAATCAAATACCTATGAAATTGTATTCGGCGAGGTGACAGGTTATGCGGTGTGCGCAATGACCGAATATCACGACGGAAGCGAAAAACCGACATTTATAATCAACATTGATGAAAAAGCGATTAATTTTTTTCCGGAAGAAAACGGCTGATGCCTTGAAATTTACAAAAACGGTCCGGCGGTTTGCGCTAATGTAATTAAGCAGTTTTTTTAGATTCAGGAGATTTTTGCTTGAAACGCAGTTTGGGGTTTCGATGTTCTGAAATTGTTTTGATGCGCCAAATTTTTTTTGAAATCTTTTTCATATTCCGGATGATTTCATATTCAGAATGCTTTTATATTCCGGATGTTTTCAGAATTTTGAAATCTGAAAGTTTAAGGATTCTGGCTGAATTTTTCGATATGACTTCTCAAACCAAGCGAAAACCGGATAAAAACGTAATCCCTATATCAGATTAAAAAAGCATACCTGTCTTGCACATAAGTGACGGGTATGCTTTCTTTATTTTCGGTCAGAGCGGGAAATATTCTTTTGATCTGTACATATAAATGTTTCCGTAGCTCCAGTTGTAGTCGCTGGCGTTGTGACGGTCAAAGGTTATCCAGTAGTAATATCTGCGTGTTCCGGAGTCGTGTGCGAAAACCGTGCCCCAGCCCCTGAACCCTCCGTCGTCGTAATTGCATTTCAGCGGTTCTCTTTTTGAAAAATCGTTATATGGATAAACGTCATATTTTGCCCTTGAATTAAAATCTGTTCCGCAGATGAAATAGTACCCGTCCTCAAACGGAACCATTAGTCCCCCGGTTTTTCCGCCGGTAGGGGTGCAGTCAGCGTAGGTAAAACCGTCGAGCGGACTGTCTGAAACAAAACGCAGGTATTTGTAACCCTCTTTGCCGAAAAGACGGCAGACTGTCAGATTCCATTTACCGTCGATAAAGCAGAGATCCGGGTCTTCGTCGCCGCTTATTCCGGCAAACCGGAAATTGTCTCCGTCCTTGGATTCCTTAAGAAGCTTTACGTCAATAATATTTATCCCGAAACGCGGATCGGCTGAGGTTTTCGCCCTTGCCAGAACGTGCCCGTGACTGAAAGAGCACATCCATATGTACCAAAGTCCGGCACTGCGGTCAAAAATAACCGAGCTTGCTACGTCGGTGCAGCATTTTCCGTCTCCGGTATCGAAAAGCATCGCTCCCTCAAGCCGGAAATCGCAAAGAGACGGGCAAAGCGAAATAACCGACTGATACATTTCCGATTCAAGACGGGAGGTAAAGGTAAAGAATATCCTGCCGTTTTCGACTATCGGGGTTCCGTCTTCGTATCGGATGGGCTTCATGTCGGCATGGCTTATTCCGTCGCAGAGAAAAGCCTTTACTTTGCTTATTTCAAGCCGGGAATTCTCGCTCAGCTGACAGCATACGGCGGCAACTGTGTCGGAAAAAACATTGTAATATGAGAGCTTTTCAAAATCTTTAAACCGGAAATCCTTTAACAGCTTTTCAGTCTGACAATCGGTTTTGTAAATGCTTACCCCGCTGTTTCTGAAAGTCAGCGTCACGGTGCATCCCTCAATCTTTCCGGCGGTAAACGGGATTTTTTCTTTTTCAAAGGAAATTTCTCCTTCGCCTTTGTCGCTTATCAGCACGGAAAAACCAAGTCCGTTGTCTTCAAGGGATATGCCGACCTTGCAGTTTTCGGCGGCTTTTACGGAAAATGAATAGCTGATAATCGGGAAAAATTGCGAAAACATTCGCTTGACGTAGCCACCACTGCTGCTTTTCAGCGTGTAGATGCCGCCGGAAACGGATTCTGAAATATCTCCTTCCGTTTCCAAAAGCGGATACGGATCTCCTCTTTTGTCGGAAATGAAGTCTTTTGAAAAACTCATTTCTGAAATGTCGAGTTTAAGTCTACGGTATGGATTCAGAGAAAAACAACGTCTGAAATTAAGTTCACTTGGTTTCATATGATTCCTTTCTCCGGCATGACCGGAAATCTGTGAGATTTTTTTAGCGAAAATTTAATAATAACGCAGAGTTACGAATGTGCAAATCTGCCAAGGATTTTTGTAAGGATTTCTGAAAATTACTGAAACAGCGGACTGCTTTCGTATATAAATTTGCTTCAAAAAAATATTTCAGGCAAATTGAAATGCGGAAACTCTTTGCGGTAACAATCAAAATTACCTTTTGAAATCAGAATGCCTTTGTTATTGTTTAACGCTTTTAAAACAGCAGAGACGGCAGACGGCAAATCAGTTTTTTGAACTGTTTGCTTTTGAGGGCGGATAACCGTATCTTTTTTTAAAGCAGGCGCTGAAATAATTCTGGTTTGCGTAACCGCACATAAGAGCGCATTCTTTTACGCTGTAACCGGCAGAAAGCAGTTTAAGAGATTTTTCCAGTTTAAGTATATCGTAATATGCCGCGGCTCCGCAGCCGAGATATTTGTGTACGGTTTTTTCAAGTGCCGGAACGCTCATTTTGCAGTATCCGGCTATATCCGTAACCGTCAGATTTTCTGAAATGTGACTTTCCATGCAGTCGAGAATGCGTATATAATTTTCGTAACTCCGGCTTTGAGGTGCAGACTCGTTTTTCAGCGGTACGTCGAGTGCCAAAGCAAAGAAAAGCTCAAGTCTCTTGATAAAAATTGAGGCTTTGTATTCCTTGCCCGGAATAATTCTGTTTATCCAGATACCTTTTTCCGTAATTGATTTGTCTGTGTAATCCGAAAGCGGTTCCATTTCAAATATCTCTTCAAGCTGTCCGTAGAGCTCACCGATTTCCTTTTGCAGATCGTCGGACAGATAGAAAACATTTTCACTGAACTTCGGAAACGGAGCGGCGGAAAAAGTGAGAATAACCGAAACAGGCTTACTTGAAGAATCTTCCCAGATTGCGTGAAATTCACCCGGACGGTGTACCGTCATCTGTCCTTTTGACAAAAGATAAACCTTTTTTCCGGCAGTTATACCGACCGTGCCGCGCAGAACGCAGACAGCCTCGTAGAAGTTATGGCTTTCTCCCTTGAAAGAATAGTTTTTACTGAATTTCTGTTTTGAAAATGTGAAAAGCTCACCGATCGAAACCGGATTTTGTATCTTACATCCTTTGTTGTTCATAAAAACTCCTTTCAATATTTTAAATTGAGAGATATGAAAAGGTATCAGAAATTATAGAAAGATGATAAAAAAAAGTATATACATATATTTTTTTATGTGTTAAAATGATACCAAAGCCGGAGCAAAGTTACTCATCTGTATAAGCAATTATAAAATATAACCGGCAATTTTGTCAATATGTAAAGAAAAAAACGCTCTTATATATTTTATTTCCGGATAACAGACATAAAACAGCGGTGAATTATTGCAGTTAACTGAAAATTTTGCGTTACCGGAATATTGTCAGCACATAACCTGATAATAATTAAAGGAAGTTTTTAAGAGAACGGTAAAATCAAGCGAGAAAGCGCAGCCCGATAAAAACATCCTTGACTGTAATTTACGTAATATATGCAAACACATATAAATAATTTGTAGTCTGACACATCATACAAATACAAAATACAAACCGAAAAAGTAAAAAAGCGATAAGTACAGGAGGCAGAAAATGGGAAAAACAACACTTGTGGTAATGGCAGCCGGTATGGGAAGCCGGTTCGGAGGATTAAAGCAAGCGGAGCCGATAACGCCGGACGGAAAATGCATACTTGATTTTTCCGTTTACGACGCCAAAGCGGCAGGATTTGACAAAGCGGTTTTCATAATCCGCAAAGATATGGAAGATGATTTCAAAAGACTTGTCGGAGACAGAATATCGAAAACGATAGACACAGCTTATGTTTATCAGAGCACCGAGGATCTTCCTCAGGGCAGAACAAAACCGCTCGGAACAGGTCATGCGATACTCTGCTGCGAAAAAGAGGTAAATACTCCTTTTGCGATAATAAACGCCGACGACTATTACGGTCACAATGCTTTTTTTGAAATGCATAAGCATCTTGCTTTTGCAAAAAGCGGAGAATACGCAATGACTGCGTATC
>CALXUV010000073.1 GCA_944391815.1 uncultured Clostridia bacterium
GGGAAGGAAGCTTCTATCCGAGGATGCCCGATGGCAAACGAAAGAAATTCAACGTCTACGCCAAGACGAGAGAAGAATGTGAGGCTTCTCTTGCTAAAATGATTGAAAAAAAGAAAGCAGATATATCCGCCGAAAAATCGAAAACGAGAAGCGAATAAACGCCGCAAAGGGCTGACCGAACAACGGTCAGCCCTCAAAAATTGGGGTGCTGAAAACAAAGAAAAAGGCTTCGGGAATTGCTTCCCAAAGCCAAATGGTCGGAGCGACAGGACTCAAACCTGCGGCCTGATGGTCCCAAACCACCCGCGCTATCAACTGCGCCACGCCCCGATATATTAAATTATACCACAAACACTTGATTTTTGCAAGTGGTCAAACATGTGGTCAAAACATTTTGTCGGTGTTTTTTTGAAAAGGGTAACACCCGAAAAAGTGAGTGTTTTCAAGGGTTTTCAGCGTTTTAGAAAACTCACGGCAGGAAACTGCCTGCGTGCTCCCAAACCAAGCGCCATCCCATTAGGCGACACCCCGAAATATAAAATTGTTGGTCAATCCCTAAGTGGTCAAATCTGTGGTCAGACCGTTTTTTACAGTTTATTTTGAAAACAGCCAAACGCGGGAAAGCAAAATTTACAATGCGCTTTTTTCAATGTTTAAAAGGGATTTCTAAATATTTGCTTTTCGGCGCGAAGCGCCCTTTTGCCCGCGGGGGCGTCCCCGCTGCCTGCATGCTCCCAACCAGGCGCGCTACCGACTGCGCTACATCCCGATTATGAAATTTTTGCGTTTGTTATAAGTTTTTATACGTTTGTTACAACCCAAAAAACTGGGAAAAACTGAAAAAAGATCGGCCAGAAAAAACAAAAAACAGGGAAATTTTGAAGATCTCGTTTTTGGTAAAGATTAGTAACCGACGAACTCTGAATTTTGATGTATTACCCGGCAGAATCTCGACAGAATGCCATTTTGTGAAGCGTAAAACAAGAGTTAAGCCATTTGTGATAAAAATGTTAGTAAAAAATTTTACCATCAATTAATAAAACGGTTTTTATTGAACTTGTTTTAAAACAAAACTGATGTGTTTTAAACTATCACGCTTAAGTATAGCAGATTTATACGAAAAAGTCAATAGTTAAGTTTGAGGTAAGAAAAAAATCTGAAATTTTTCGTAATGCCATACTTAAGCATAGTCAGATATATTCGTTTACACAGCAAGAAAATAAATTTGTTGATTTGTATCCGTGTTAGTTGATAAAAATGATTAATATTGATAATTTCTGTGTTTTTGAAGTGTGATAAGCCATTGTTCGGTTGTTGTTTTATTGTAAAGATGAGTACAATTTACAAAGTTCGCTGTAAATACCGCCTTTTTCAATAAGCTCTTTGTGCGTACCGGATTCCTCAATACCCTTATCTGTCAAAACGAGAATTTTGTCAGCGTTTCTGACTGTTGTCAAACGGTGTGCAATAGTGAATGTAGTTCTTCCTTTGGCAAGTTTTTCAAGAGAATCCTGAACAATTTTTTCGCTTTCGTTGTCGAGTGCGCTTGTGGCCTCGTCAAGGATTATTATGGGAGGGTTTTTAAGAAATACACGGGCAATTGAAATACGTTGTTTTTGTCCACCCGAAAGCTTTACTCCGCGTTCTCCGACATAGGTGTCATAACCATCCGGAAGAGAAGAAATGAAATCGTGTGCGCCGGCAAGAACGGCAGCGTTTATTATTTCGTCGTCAGTAGCGTCGCTTTTTCCGTAAGCGATATTTTCTTTTATACTTCCGGAGAACAGGTAAACATCCTGAGCTACAACTCCGATATTTGCCCTTAGCGAACGCAACGTGATGTTTTTTATATTCATACCGTCTATGTAAATATCTCCGTCCGTTACCTCATAAAATCTCGGAATAAGTGAGCAAAGAGTAGTCTTGCCTCCGCCTGACGGTCCGACGAGCGCAATGCTTTGACCTGCCGATACATTAAGGTTCAGATGAGAAAGGACAGGGTTTTCCTCAGAATCATATGCGAAAGAAACGTTACGGAACTCTATATTTCCCTTAACATCGGATATTACCTTAGCGTCCGGAGAATCTGTTATATCAGGGGCGACGTCCATAATTTCGCAGAATCTTTGAATGCCTGTCATACCACGCTGAAACTGTTCGGCAAATTCAACAATTCTCCGTATGGAAGTAAGAAGGGTAGTAACAAACATCAGGTAAGCAACATAATCGGGAGCAGTAATTTTACCGTTGAGCATAAAAAAGCCGCCTGCCGTCACAACCACGATATACATTATGCCGTCGAAAAGTCTGGTTGATGACTGAAAACCAGCCATTATTCTGTAAACTTTGGCTTTTATATCGAGAAACTTATTGTTGCCGTTTTCGAATTTTTTCTGTTCTATATCTTCATTTGCATAGGATTTTACAACTCTTATGCCAAGGAGACTGTCCTCAACCTGTGAGTTAAGTTCACCGACCTGCTTACGTGATTCAGCAAAACCGTCCTTCATTTTTCTGCTGAAAACAGTCAGTACAATTATCATCGGAGGAATAACAGAGAAGACGATCAAAGTCAGCGGTACACTCATTGTGCAGAGAATAATGAAAGAGCAGACAATCTTAATTCCGGCTATAAAAATCTCTTCCGGGCAATGATGAGCAAATTCCGTTACATCGAAAAGATCGCTTGTGATCCGCGACATAAGCGAACCTACTTTTGCGTTGTCGTAATATGAGAAAGACAGCTTTTGCAGATGACCGAAAAAGTCCTTACGCATATCTGTTTCGATTTTTGAACCCATTATATGACCTACCGAAGCCATATAATAGTTTGCGGCTGTGTCGATAATACGAAGAACAATATAGAGTAAAGCGCAGCGTATTATCAGCTCTGCTGTCAGAGTGACAACGGTTGAAGTTGCAGCTGATGTGATTTCTCTTACAATCATAGGGAGTACAAGCTCGCAGACTGTTGTGAGAGAAGCACAAAGAAGATCTGCAAACATTATAAACCGGTACTTATTGTAGTAAGGAAGAAATCTTTTGAGTATTGTTAATTTACCTTTGTTACTATTCATTTCATACCTCTGTAATATGGACTCAGCTAAGTCTAACACAAAAGATCAAAATTGTCAAGCAAATACGACTTGATAAATATCAGATTTTAACGCTGCGTCAGCACTTATAACACTTTTTGCGTAAATTATTGCGCACAATTTTTGCCGTATGTGATAAGAGGAAAAATTAGTCTTGTTTTTTTACCGGATATGTTGTATAATAATTTAAACCGGAAGCTGTAAAATCGTTTAATTTACTGCTGAATTATAATGATGCTAAAAAACGGAAGGAGTGTAACTTATGAAGATAGGGCTGATAGGATTCGGTTCGATGGGAAAAACTCACTCATGGTGTGTAAAAAACCTGAATTATTTTTACCGTGATCTGCCATTTACGGCAGAGTACGAAGCAGTTTGTACGACAAAAGAGGAAACTGCGAAAGCCGCAGCCGGATTTCTCGGTATCAACAGATATACGGTAAGTGAGGACGAAATAATAAACGACAAAGCCATAGACATTATCGACATTTGTACGCCGAATGTATACCACTACGAAACTCTTAAAAAGGCGATAAAAGCCGGGAAAATGATATACTGCGAAAAACCGTTATGCATAAGTTATGCTCAGGCAAAAGAAATTGCCGAACTTGCTGAAAAGAATAATATAAAAGGTCAGATAGTTTTCAACAACAGGTTTTTGCCGGCAATCATGAGGGCAAAGCAGCTGATAAGTGAAGGTAAACTCGGAAGAATACTTAGTTTCAGGTGCGAATATCTGCATTCAAGTGCGGCGGATCCGAACAAGAAAGCAGGATGGAAACAAAACAAGGATATATGCGGAGCCGGTACACTTTTTGATCTCGGTTCCCATGCCGTTGATCTTGTTTATTATTTGTGCGGAGAAATAATTTCCGTTAAAAGCATGAGTCAGATAGCTTTTCCTGAAAGAATAGGACAGGACGGAAAGCTGTGGAAAACAAATGCAGACGAAGCTTTTTACATGATCTGCAAAACAAAAACCGGGGCAGTGGGAACGATTGAGGCAAGTAAAATTGCCGTCGGCGCTAACGACGATATAAATCTTGCGGTTTACGGCGAAAAAGGGTCGCTGAAATTTTCGCTTATGGAGCCGAACTGGCTGAACTATTATGACGGTAATGCTTCAGACGGGGACTACGGAGGAAACCGTGGATATACCAGAATCGAGTGTTGCGGAAGATATCCGCTTCCGGGTGGAATATTTCCGTCGTTCAAAGCACCGATAGGATGGCTGCGCGGACATCTGCACAGTATGTACAGTTTTCTTGACGCATGTCATTCAGACAAACCGGTCTTACCTTCTTTAAGTGATGGAGCGCAGGTTCAAAAAGTTTTGGAGTTGGCTCTTGAAAATGATAAACAGTGATTTTTAGTGATAATTTTTGTTGTAGGAGTAATATGAAAATAATCGGAGTAACAGGACCGATCGGAGCGGGAAAAAGCTATGTAATGAAGCTTTTTGAAAAATACGGGCTGAAAACCATCAGTACCGATGAGGTATATCATTCACTGATAAATGCTTCTTCCGATCTCAGCAATGAGCTTATAGATATATTCGGTCCAAACGTCGCTGCCAAAAACGGCGGAATCGACAGAAAAAAGCTTGCGGATATTGTTTTTTCGGATAAAAAAAGTCTGGAAAGGCTCAATGCTGTTTCTCACAGATACGTTGAGAAGGAAACTTTGAAAATTCTTGATGCATACAGGACAAAAAACGAAAAAGCTGTCGCAGTAGAAGTTCCGCTTATGTTTGAAAGCGGATTTGACAAGCACTGTGACGTGGTTGTTTGTGTAGTCGCAGGAGAAAGCACGAGAATAGAAAGAATCAGACACAGAAACGGTCTTACAGAAGAAGAAGCGCAAAAAAGGTTAAAAAATCAAAAAGATATTAATTTTTATATTGAAAATTCACAAATAATAGTGTATAATGAAAATGATAGCAAGACGGAAGAATCTGTAAAGAAGATTCTTGCCGGAATATTAAACAAAAAAACGGAGGAAAATAATATGAATCAGATTTGTAAAGAAATCGGAAGCTACGGACTTATACCGGTAATCAAAATTGACGATCCTGAAAAAGCGGTTCCGCTTGCCAAAGCACTTTGTGACGGAGGGTTGCCTGTTGCGGAGATCACTTTCAGAACAAAATGCGCAGGCGAGGCGATTGCCAAAATATCAAAAGAGTACCCGGATATGCTTGTAGGAGCAGGAACTGTACTTACCACTCAGCAGGCAGACGAAGCCGTCGCGGCAGGTGCCAAGTTCATAGTTACTCCCGGATTCAATCCCAAAATAGTAAAATATTGTGTTGACAAAAATATTCCGATAGTTCCCGGAACTTCAAGACCGAGCGATGTGGAGGCTGCAATCGAGCTCGGACTCGACACAGTAAAATTTTTCCCTGCGGAAGCTGCCGGCGGCATTCCCATGCTCAAATCTTTAGGCGGTCCTTATGCAGATCTTATGTTCATGCCCACGGGCGGAATCGACGAAAAAAATCTTCTTGACTATCTGAAACTTAAAAATGTACTTGCCTGCGGCGGAAGCTTTATGGTAAAAACTCAGTATATCCAGGAAAACAGATTCGACCTTATCACAGCTGACGTAAAACTCGCGATGACAACAATGCTCGGCTTTAAACTTGCTCATCTCGGTATTAACTGTGAAAATGCCGAAGAAGCCAAAAAGTCCGCGTTCCTCATCGAAAAAATGTTCGGCATGAGTGTAAAAGAGGGCAACAGCTCGGTATTTGCCGACACTGCTTTTGAATTCATGAAATCTCCTTATCTCGGCAAGAACGGACATATTGCTATTTCAACCAATTTCATTGACAGAGCAGTCGCATACTTTGAGAGAAACGGCTTTAAGTTTAGTAAAGATTCGGCAAAGTACAATGAAAAAGGCAAACTCAGTGCAATTTATTTCGAAGATGATTTCTTCGGATTTGCGATTCATCTTGTCCAGAGCAAATAATCGATATTCGATTAAAAAATCAACTTAAAAGGAAACGGATTGCCATTCGGGCGGTAATCCGTTTCTGAATATATATGGGATATACGGAAGCGCACCCCGGTTTGTGGTTATTTTCCCGCAAAATAAAAAATGTTGGAGTATTTTCAGGATTTACGGCAAGTTTATGGAGTATCTTATAACCGATTGAATCTGTTTTTTGCTGCGTTCCGTTTTCAGTTCATTTTTTGAATAATTGCCCGATTTCAGTGTGGTGGTTATATGTTTGAAAAGCTTGCAAAAGCGGAAGAAAAATACGAGAGTCTCGAAAAAAGGCTGTCCGACGGAGAGCTTATACTCAATCAGAGCGAATATACAAAGACAATGAAAGAGTATAAAACGCTTACACCTGTAATCGAAAAATACCGCGAATACAAAAAGATTTGTCAGGAAATGCAACAGGCAAAATCGGTTATGGAAGAGGAAAGCGACGAGCTTGCGGAACTTGCCGAGGAAGAGTATTTTGAAAAGAAAAAACAAAGAGAGAAGACGGAAGAGGAGCTGAAAATCCTTTTGCTTCCGAAAGACGAAAACGACGACAAAAACGTGATTGTGGAGATCCGCAGCGGTGCCGGAGGGGAAGAAGCAGCGCTTTTTGCCGCAGTTCTGTACAGAATGTACGGTATGTATGCCGATAAGATGAAATTCAAAATTGAACCGCTTTCGGTAAATGAAACCGAGCTTGGCGGAATCAAGGAAATTTCATTTATGGTGACAGGCGAGGGCGCGTACTCAAAACTCAAATATGAAAGCGGAGTGCACAGAGTACAGCGTGTTCCCGAAACGGAATCTCAGGGAAGGAGACACACTTCTACTGTAACGGTTGCGGTGCTTCCGGAAGCGGAAGACGTTGAAGTTGAGATAAAGCCGTCGGATCTGAAAATCGAAACGTGTAAGAGCTCCGGAGCCGGCGGACAGCATGTAAACAAAACCGAATCAGCAATAAGGATTTATCATAAACCGACCGGAATAGTCGTGGAATGCCAGGAAGAAAGAAGTCAGTTCAAGAACAGGGACAAAGCGATGAAAATGCTCCGGGCTAAGCTTTACGACATCAAAGAACGTGAGCGCAGCGAAAAGATAAGCAGCGAAAGAAAAGCACAGGTAGGAACCGGAGACAGAAGCGAGCGGATAAGAACATACAATTATCCTCAGGGCAGAGTTACCGATCACAGAATCGGACTTACTCTGTATTCTCTTGAAAATTTTCTTTCCGGTGAAATAAGTCAGATGACTGAAGCGCTTGCTGCTGCTGAGACGGCGGAAAAACTAAAGGAAACAGACAATGAAAACGGAAATTCTTTCTGATAAAGACGAAAACGATATAAAGAAAGCCGCCGACGTCATTCGTAGCGGCGGAATTGCAGCGTTTGCGACCGAAACGGTTTACGGTCTCGGTGCAGACGCTTCCGATCCGAAGGCGGTAGAGAAGATTTTTATTGCAAAAGGCAGGCCGCAGGATAACCCGTTGATAGTTCATCTTGACTCGGCAGAACGGGCTTCCGACTATGCAGAAATCTGCCCGTTGTTTACTAAGCTGGCGGAAAAATTCATGCCCGGTCCTCTTACAGTTATATTACCAAAAAAAAGCACAGTCTGCGATAAGGTGACATGCGGACTTGATACGGTCGGAATACGTGTCCCTTTTTATGAGCCGGCAAGGAAACTGATAAAATATTCAGGTTGTGCGATAGCGGCGCCGTCCGCTAACATTTCCGGAAAACCGAGTCCGACGAAGGCTGAACATGTCATAAACGACCTGAGCGGGAAAATCGACTGTATTCTCTGCGGAGACGACTGCGCAGTCGGAGTGGAGTCAACTGTTGTCAAAATAACCGGTGATGACAGTCTGGTAATATGCCGTCCGGGCGGGATAACGGCTGAGATGCTTAGCCAAGTCTGCGGAAATGTAGAAACAGATCCGGCAGTCTTAACGGCTTTTTCCGGTAGACCTGTTTCTCCCGGAATGAAATACAAACATTATTCTCCTGATGCGGAAGTTATCATACTGAACGGAAGCGAAGAGCAGATAGTGGATTTTCTCAAAGATAAAACCGCATTTTCCGTTATATGTTTTGAAGAAGACACTGTTCTTAAAGGCTTCCGTGACGCTTATGTGCTCGGAAGTAAAAATGATTCGTCCGAACAGGCAGAGAAACTTTTTGACGCACTCAGAACTATGGACAAAAAAAACTGGATAAAAACAGTTTATGCAAGGATGCCGGAAAAAAGCGGAGTAGGATTTGCCGTATATAACAGACTTCTGAAAGCTGCCGCTTTCAAGATAATAAACCTGTAATCATGGTGGATTCAACGTAAACTTAAAAAATATCGAAGACTCGTGCTCAGCGGTGAAAGGTAAACAGTGTTCTTTACAGACGTATGGCATCATATAAGTTTAAAGAAAAATCAACGTGTTTACCTCCTTTGACACTTTTTTAACCATTATTTATACCGTTAAAAATTTTTATTTGAGATTTTACTTTGCAGGTTTTCAGATATGCAAAGTAAATTGTAAACAGTTAAACAAGAAAATCAGCTGAAAGGAACGCAAAATGGCAAGGAAAAAGAAAAATTCCCCTGCAGAAGAATCGGAAAATTTACCCGAGGCGGAAGCAAGACCGCAGTATATAACCGATACCATAATAACCAACTACATGCCGTATGTAATGAGTGTTATCGTTTCGAGAGCAATACCTGAAATTGACGGGTTTAAACCCTCTCACAGAAAGCTTCTTTACACCATGTACAAAATGGGGCTTATGAAAGGTCAGCGAACAAAAAGCGCAAACGTTGTCGGTCAGACGATGAGACTTAATCCTCACGGTGATATGGCAATTTATGAGACTCTTGTAAGGCTTACGCGCGGACATGATGCACTTCTGCATCCTTTCATTGATTCAAAGGGTAGCTTCGGAAAGCATTACTCGTCAGACATGGCTTTTGCGGCGAGCAGGTATACAGAAGTCAAGCTGGATCCGTTTTGTAATGAGATTTTTTCAGGCATAGATAAAAACGCTGTCGATTTTATGCCGAACTATGACAATACGATGGAGGAGCCGGTGCTTCTGCCGACTGCTTTCCCTAATATTCTCGTTTCACCGAATCTTGGCATTGCGGTCGGAATGGCGAGTAAAATCTGTTCCTTCAATCTCGGTGAGATATGTGACGGTACGGTTACCCTTATAAAACGTCCTCATATTGACACTGAAATGCTGATGGATATAATCAAAGGACCTGATTTTTCCTGCGGCGGATATTATGTTTATGACAGGAATAAGTATAAGGAAATATTTGAAACCGGTAAGGGTTCTCTGAAGCTCAGAGCGAAGTATGAGTACGATAAAGAAGAGAACTGTATAAATATCATCGAGATACCGTATTCCACCTCAATTGAAATTATACTGAAAAACATTGCGGACCTTGTAAAAAATCAGACTCTTAAAGAAATTACTGATTTCCGTGATGAAATTGATTTAAGCGGATTTAAACTTACACTTGATCTGAAAAAAGGCGTGGATCCCGATGCGCTGATGGCAAAACTTTATAAACTCACAAAACTTGAAGATAATTTCGAATGCAATTTCAATGTTCTGATAAACGGAACTCCGGAACAGCTCGGGGTCAGGGGCATTCTTGAAGAATGGATCAAATTCCGTGTGGAATGCCTCAGACGTGAGACTGAATTTGAACTTGAAAAAGTAAATGAAAAACTGCATCTTCTTGAAGGACTTGCAAGAATACTGCTTGACATCGACAAAGCCATAAAAATAATCAGAGAGACAAAAAATGATAAGGATGTGGTACCGAACCTCATGAGCGGGTTTGATATTGACAAGACTCAGGCGGAATTTGTTGCGGATATCAGGCTCAGAAACCTCAATAATGAATATCTGATTGCAAGAACCGAAGAGATATCTCAGCTAACCGAAACAGCTCTGATGCTTAAAGAAAGGCTTGGCAGCGAAGAGAAAATCAAGGCGATAATAGTTGATCAGCTGAAAGAAATAAAGAAAAAATACCAGCAGAACAGAAAAACCGAGATTATAACCGAAAAAGATATAGCCCCATTGGAGGTTGCTCCCACTGTTGAAAGCTACAAATGCAAAATTTATTTCACCGATAAAGGTTATTTCAAGAAGGTAAAGCTGACGTCGCTCAGAATGAACGATGATCACAGTTTGAGAGACGGAGACTCTATAATTTCCGAAGAAGAAAGTGATAACACTGAACTGCTGCTTTTCTTTACCGACAAGGGTCAGGTTTACAAATCAAGTGTTGCTAATTTTGAACCTACCAAAGCTTCAAGCATGGGAGATTATGTTCCCTCAAAACTCGGGTTTGAAGAAAATGAGAAGGTTGTGGCAGCGGTCAGCTACAGAGAAGAAGATGAAGGCAATATTGTATTTGTATTCAAAAACGGAAAAGGTGTAAAGGTCCCGCTTGACTGCTATAAAACCAAAACCAACCGTAGAAAGCTTACATCTGCGTTTTCTACAGCTTCAGAGTGCGTTTTCGCTGCACTTGAAAAGCAGGAAGTCAATATTCTGATGGTTTCGGAAAACGGAAGGGCTCTGCTTGTTTCCTCGTCTGATATTCCTCTGAAAACCACAAGAACTTCAGCCGGTGTTACACTTATGACACTCAAAGCAAAAAATTATCTGGAAAGAGCGGAAACCGTTGACGGAGAAAGAATAAAAGAACTTAAAAAGTATAAGAAGAACTTGCCTTCCTCAGGGGCGGCATATACCAAAGAATAATTATTTGGAGTTAACTATGGCTAAGAATAATAAAAAATTCAGGAGTGAATATTCGAATGCTGTCCGCATTGCCTGCATTGTGCTGGCGTCGCTTACGGTGCTCGGACTTTTGACAACGCTTATTTACGTTCTTTTGTAAAGGAGGACGCAATGAAAATTATCACCGATCTTCACTGTCACACCGATTTTTCATATGACAGCAGTGCAAATCCTGAGGACGTAGTCAGAGCTGCTTTGGAAAAAGGTGTCGCAGTTTTGGCGATTACAGACCATTATGACGTTGATTACGCAGACTGCGGCATGAAAATGGAAATGGATTTTGCGCTGAGGAAAAAGACGATTCTATCGCTGAAAGAAAAATACCGTGGAAAGATAAAAGTAATTTTCGGCATTGAGTTGGGTCAACCGTACAATTATCCGGAAATTTCGCAAAAAATAGTTTCGGAAAACGGGTTTGAATTTGTGATAGGTTCAGTGCACAGTCTGAAAGGCGTTCCGGATTTTTATTATCTTGATTACTCTAAAATGGATGATCAGGGAATGATCGAAAACCTGTACGAAAGGTATCTCAGAGATTTATATAAGCTCACCGGAGTGCCGTACATCGATACGATAGCGCATATTACTTATCCGGTCAGATATATAAGGGATTCGGGTAAAGAACTTGACATAGAAAAATACTTCCCGGAGTACCGAAGGATATTTGAAAGTGCGGTAGCAAACGACAAAATGATTGAGATAAACACATCAGAGATAAGAAAAGGTGTAAATTTCGGAGCTGCTGAAAAACAGCTGTTTTCACTTTACAGGGAAGCGGGCGGCAGATACGTTACAGTTGGTGCGGACGCGCATAATACCGTACATGTTGCCTGTGATTTTGAAGAAGCAGAAAAACTTGCGCAGTGTTGCGGACTTGAAATATTCCGTGACGTTAAGGAAAAATACTGATAAACGGAGGAAGCACAATGGATACATTACTGAAACTTATGGAGACAAACGCGCATCTTACCCCTTCACAGCTTGCCGTGATGTGCGACATGAAAGCAGAAGAAATAGAAAGCAAAATAAAAGAGTATGAGGAAAAAGGGGTGATACTCGGTTACAAGACCCTTGTCGACTGGGATAAAACCGACAGGGAATATGTCAGCGCTATGATAGAACTTAAAGTCTCGCCGCAGAAGGATCTCGGGTTCGACAGAATAGCCGACAGAATATGTATGTATCCCGAAGTTCAGAGCGTACAGCTTATGAGCGGGGGATTTGATTTGCTTGTACTTATAGAAGGTAAAACAATGAGGGAAGTGTCCAACTTTGTTTTCAACAGACTTGCGCCAATGGACGGAGTCGTATCGACGGCAACTCATTTTGTACTGAAAAAATATAAGGACAAAGGCGTGACATACAATTCAGAAGAAGAAGATAAGCGAGGAAATATTCTGTGATTAATTATGACGATATACTTTCCGACCGTTGCGTAAAACTCAAGCCTTCGGGAATAAGAAAATTTTTCGATATTCTCGATGAGGTCAAAGGAGTTATTTCACTGACGGTAGGTCAGCCTGACTTTGTAACACCATGGCATATCAGGGAAAAAGCCATCGCATCACTTGAAGACGGAGAGACATACTATACATCTAACGACGGAATACTGGAGCTAAGACAAGAGATATCAAAATACCTGAATAGGAAATTCGGGCTTGAATATGATGCAAGAAAAGAAATAATAGTGACTGTCGGCGGCAGCGAAGCCATTGATATTGCGATGCGGGCAGTGCTTGATCCGGGAGATGAGGTAATAATTCCTGTCCCGTCATTTGTCTGTTACGGTCCGATAGCTGAGCTTGCCAGCGCAAAACCGGTCTTTGTGAACACCTTTGAAAAAGACAAATTCAAGCTGACACCTGAAAGTCTCAGAAATGCAATTACATCAAAAACAAAACTGCTTGTGCTTCCTTTTCCGAATAATCCTACCGGAGCAATTATGACGGAAAGCGAACTTACCGGAATAGCGGAAGTTATCAGGGACACAAATATTATCGTTCTTTCGGACGAAATTTACGCTGAAATGACCTACGGAAGAAAACACGTTTCATTCGCTTCAATTCCGGGAATGAGAGAAAGAACGATCACCGTCAACGGTTTTTCAAAGGCATATGCCATGACCGGTTGGCGAATGGGGTATGCGGCGGCACCACATGAGATAACCGAGCAAATGCATAAAATACACCAGTACGCAATAATGTGTGCGCCTACAACAAGCCAGTTTGCGGCAATAGAGGCGCTGAAAAACGGCGATAACGACATAGCTGACATGACGGCTGAATATAACAGGAGAAGAAAGCTAATCGTCCACGGCTTGCGAAAGATAGGACTGCCGTGTTTTGAGCCGGAAGGAGCTTTTTACGTATATCCGAATATCGGCGGCTTCGGAATGACAAGTAACGAATTCTGCGAAAAACTTCTGCATGAAGAAAAAGTTGCGATAGTACCCGGTACGGCTTTCGGTGACTGCGGTGAGGGATTTGCAAGAATTTCATACGCTTATTCGGTTAATCACATTAATATTGCTCTCGACAAGATAGAAAAGTTCGTCAGAAAATACAGATAATTATTTTATATTTTAAACCCTCGCTCAGCAGCAACGATTTAAAGATTAAATTTACAGAAGTATATTCGATTCTATTAACTTGTTTGAGCTCTGTTGGAGGTATGAAATATGAAACTCAAGAGTTTTTTTGTTGTCTTTTGTAATTTTATTGCTTTGTCATTTCTGACTTCTTGTCAGCTGAATTTGTTCGGTCAGACGTTTGATGTGAAATGGTGGGTAATCTTTATTCCGGTTTTGATTTTTACCGCAGTTATATTTGTTATCGGCTTTGTTATCGGCGGAAAATCGATCGCATCACACGAGTATATTTGTCCTGAATGTAACAAAAAGTTCCGACCGAAATGGTGGAAAGCGTTTTTTTCTTTCCACTTAAACGGTGACCGCGTTCTGAAGTGTCCGCACTGTGGCAGAAAAGGTTTTTGCCGGTGCTGTGACTGAGCTTATAATTCAGATAACAAAAGCTATCCGAAAAAAACGGCGCTTTGGAAATTTGCATAATCAGATGCCTTCGTATTATTTCGGAAAAAGTGGAATCTGAAAATATTTTTGATTGCTGAGGACTTTGTATGTTGGATTATATCGATCTGATGGAAAAAGTTTTAAAGGCGTATTCTGAAGAAGATATCTTAAAATATGTACGGCGTGTCGAAGAAAACGGCTTGGAAGAACACGGCTTTCCGCGACTTACTGCAAATCTCGGGATTTTGATTTCACATGGCAGAAACCTGAATTTAAAAGAAGTTTTCGTACATATGATGGACTTGTGTTGCCGTGAAATACCAACCGCTTTATCCAAAAACGGCAAAAGAGTCGGCAATGATTTTTCAGTCAAGGAAATTGTATTTTGCTTGCTGGAAGCGGAAAAATCAGGTTTTGTCGGAGAAGAAAAGTTAAGCGAATGGAAGAACGCATTAAAAACGCTGAATCCTTATGAAACTTACAGTGCGGTCGCCTCGACTCCGCCTGAGCCGATAGGGAACTGGGCAGCATTCGGAGCCGCAAGCGAACAGCTGAGAAAGTTTGCAGGACTTGGAGATGAATGTGGTTTCATAGAAAATCAGATAAAGTCACAGCTTTTTTCTTTCGATGAAAACGGCATGTACCGTGACCCTAATGAGCCGATTGTGTATGACTTGGTAACCAGACTTCAGCTTGCAGTTGCACTTCATTTCGGGTTTGACGGAAATTGCCGGAGTGAACTTGAGGAAAATCTTCTTAAATCTGCGGACATAACTCTTAAAATGCAGTCGGTAACAGGTGAAATACCTTTCGGAGGCAGAAGCAATCAGTTTTTGCACAATGAAGCGTTTTACGCCGCAATTTGTGAATTTTATGCCGGTTGGTTTAAAAAACTCGGTGATTTGAGAAAAGCCGGGATGTTCAAACGTGCGGCAAGGCTTGCGGCAGAAAGCCTCCTGCCTTGGCTTTCAGAAGAAAAAATACGCCATGTTAAAAACCATTATCCGACAGACAGCATGATTGGTTGTGAAGATTATGCATACTTTGACAAATACATGATAACAACTGCTTCATGGTTTTATATTGCTCATATAATGTCCGATAACAGTGTTTATGAAATTGCAAGTCCGTCTGAAAACGAAAATTACATTTGTTTTACATCGGAATGGTTTCATAAGGTTTTCATCAAATACAGTGACTATTTTGTCGAGTTTGATACCAATGCCGACACACATTATGATGCTAACGGAATCGGCAGAATTCATAAAAGAGGTGTTTTTCCGCCTCTTTGCCTGTCGGTACCTTTTGCAAAGGCTCCGCTTTATAAAACCGAAACTGTAAATCCGTTTGATTTTTCACTGTGCGCAAGTCTGAACAGGGACGGTGAGATTATACGCTCAAGTGACAGCAGAGTTAAATATCGGCTGGTCGACAAAAAAGTGACTGACGATAATGCTGTTGTTGAATTTGAATGTCTGATAGATAACGAGATTTTGTTCTCGGAAAGCTGTAAAGTTTCAAACGCAGGTGTTGAAATTACAATCAAAGGAGAAGGGAATCTGCAGCTTGATTTTCCGGCATTCTTTTTTGACGGTGAAAGTTATTCGGATGTAACATGTAAGGACAATTTTGTTGAAATAATTTATAAAGGATTCAGATGCCGCTACACAGCATCAGATAAAGTCATAGATTTAAACCAAATGTTTACAAACAGAAACGGTAAGTACAAGGCTTTTTCGGTAGCAGGCAAAAACATGGTTTCACTCAGGGTTGAACTTATGTAGATAATTCTTGTGTTTTGACTATAACTGATTTGTACTTCAAATAACGACTGAAAATAAGATTTTACCTGTGGCGATAAAACAGAATAAGAAAATTCCCGGTAACGGCTTTGAACCGTCCGGGAATTTCTGTATTTTAATGTGATTTTAATCAGAAAAATCAGTCATCGAAAAGGGGAGTTGAAAAATATCTTTCGGCGGTATCAGGAAGAACAGTTACAACCGTTTTGCCTTGACCGAGTTTTTTTGCCAGCTTTATGGCGGCGGCAACATTTGTACCGCTTGAAATTCCGCACATTATTCCTTCTTTTTTGGCGAGATCCTTTGAAGTGGAAATTGCGAGATTATCGGGAATAATGCAGATTTCATTATAAACGCTTTGATTGAGGATTCGCGGTATTACTCCGTCACCGATTCCCATTTGCAGGTGTGTACCGATAGAACCGCCCGAGAGAATGGCGGCATGTTCGGGTTCAACCGCCCAGATTTCAATATCCGGGTTTGCTTCTCTTAATGCTTCTCCGATGCCGGTTATTGTACCGCCTGTTCCTATACCCGAACAGAAGCCGTGTATCGGACCGTCAACCTGATCAAAAATTTCCATTGCCGTAACATTTTTCTGTACTTCGGGATTTGCCGGATTTTCAAATTGTTGAGGAACAAAAACGTTATTGTTTTCGGATTTCATTTTCATTGCAAGATTTACGCACTCTTCAATACATGCGCCGATATTTCCTGCATCGTGGACGAGAATAACCTCGGCTCCGTAGTGCTTTACGAGTTTACGTCGCTCCTCACTTACAGAATCAGGCATAATTATTTTGGTTTTGTAACCTTTGACCGCTCCTACAAGAGCAAGTCCTATTCCCTGATTACCGCTGGTAGGTTCGACTATTACCGTTTCATCATTTATCAGTCCGGCTTTTTCTGCCGCGCGGATCATATTGTAGGCAGTTCTGGTTTTTATAGAACCTCCGACATTAAGTCCTTCAAATTTGACAAGTATCCGAGCCGAATTATCGGGTACCATCCTGTTCAGTCTGATTATCGGAGTGTTTCCGATCGCTTGTAAAATGTTATCGTTTACCATTATGTTTATCACCGTATTCCGCAAATCGGAACCTTTTTTAGTAATATATTCAAAAGTAGTGTAAATGTTGACTGCCGGACCTGCGCTCGCAAGTGCATCGGGCATAAAGCTGAGTTCTACGAAAGGTTTCATACCGATACGTATAATCTCATCGTAAACCATATCGATGTACTGGAAATTCAGAATCGGGTTTCCGGAAGAATCTTCAAAATACACGCCCATGTCATCTGAAAGAAGTCCATGGAACCTCAGATAACGGAAGCCGCAGTATTTATGACATATTCGAGTTGAGAAATTGCAGCTTTTCTTAATAATTCGTTAGCTCTGCCTGCATCTACCGAATGTGTACGAAGCCCGGGAGTGCATCGGCTCTGTCATTGAAATTAAAAGAAATATTACGCATAATCATACCTCACAAAATTTAATTTTTATGACTTGCCTGATCAATTGTGTAACTAACAGGTATTATACCATATTTTATCAGAGTTTGCAAGAGTTAACAGGTAAAACGTTGAAGTAATAATGCAATTGTTTGAACGGCAATAGATTTCACATTTTAAAAACTAAGCGTATGGATGATTTGGAATATTACTACTTTGTACATTTCCCACAGCTGAAAGCAAATTTTCCGATACAGAAAAAGGTGCGCGATGGTTAATATTAAATATTTACTGAATTGGTTTAATTGAAGAAAAAAGAGCTGTCAGAAGTTTATCTAATCAGACAGCTCTTTGTTTTTGTTGATTATTAGTGCAATAAAATAGGGTAATTTATCAAGAATTTGTATTCGAAAATAATGCCTGTAAAGTAATGTTTATTTTATAATTACTTTCAACTTAATAAGTTTATTTTTTCCAAACAAGCAGATAACGCCTAAACAACTTTCTTTTAATTTTGATTTTGGGCAATGTTTTAGATGCAATGTTTGAAATTTCCTTTACAGTGTGATATCTGTCATGTTTATCGTGATTTGACCATGCAATTTCATTAAAGTCGTTTTTTATTAATTCCGATTTCATGATAATTAATTATTCCCACTCGCTTAAATTAGCATTATATTGAGTGAATTTAGGTCTTTTCGCGCGGTTTTTCGGGGGATTTGATCGAGATTTTCCGCTTCGTCTATGGAGTCTGCGAAAAAAACGGTATCAAAATAGTATCAACGGTAAAATTTTACCGGACCCAAAAGTCCGCTGGGCTTTATGAGCATAAACTTGGAAAAAATGTCACGCTGCTCAAAAACACAGGTGTTGGCAACCGTGATCTCAAGGGTGTTCTCACCTTCCTGGACGGCATCTGAAATATCAAAGCGGTAGGGAGCAAAGATACGCACACCCACTTTCTTGCCATTCAGCTTTACCTCCGCCGTCTGACCGACTGTACCAAGGTCGAGGACACTATGCCTCGTGGGATCGAGTGTTACGGTGGCGGTATAGCGGATATTACCCGTGAAATCGGGCATCTCATCGGGATCGGTGATGCTTTTAAGCTCTGTTGACGTCTTATATGGCTTGTAGTCGGGAAGCTCGCTCTCTCTGCAATATTCGACCGTCCACTCGGCATTCAACTCGCAGGCTTCACCCTCGGGCTCTTTTATAAGGCTCTCCGAGCCAACGGGTAGGTCTGCGCCTGTAAACAGAACGAGAAGGTTATTCGGATAAAGGGTAAGCGGGATCTCTCCATCATCGCTATGGCGAAGCTCTGCCCTATTTTCAAAAGCATCCCAAACAAGGTAATCCCCACCTGCAAAGCCGCTGAGGCGCAAGGTGACCGATGCTTTTTTCAAGCCCTCGGCAGATAGAATATAGCACTGCTCACCTCCTCGGTCGTAATGGGAGTAGCGGACATATTTACTCTCTCCGCTCACCGTTACGTCGCGATATTTTTCCATATAACTGACAAGACCATCGAGCCCAACCAACCTATATCCGTCAATTCCTCGCTCTCCCACGCACACGACGCGCTCCTTGAGCCTCTTTAGCTTATTTAGGCTTTTCTCGCTGTAATAGGAGCTGTACGGAAGAAGGATCACGGGATAAAATTCCCCGCATATATATCCGTCATCCGATATATCATCGAGTCTGTCGAAGGGAATGATATCGTAATCGAGCTGTGCGTCGCAGAGCGCCTTGCACATGTCCTTATTGTCTGTATAATCATTGGTTGCCCAGCTTGCCTCGGCATCGTAAACCACCGCGCAGGTAGGCACGTGAGTTGCCCCGTCTGTAAGCGCGCACATACGGTTCATATAGCTCATCAGCATACCGAAATACTTGTATTGAGGATTTCTTCCCGTGTTGTAGAAGTTTGGAGGGCAATCGGTGTCATTCTCTTTGGGTGAGAAGGCGTGAGGGACGAAGTAGTTTATACCTCTTACAAGGAAGTGGTCGGCAAGTCCCTTCATAAATTCGGTGTCCTCAGCCCAGCCGAAGGCGCCGAATATCTCGCACATAGCGCGTCCATTTTTCAAAGGCTCGGTATGTGCCGCCGAAGATCCAAGCTTGCCGAGTATATAGTGGAACATTCGGTTGTCCATCTCGCGGTAGGAAACGTATCCTGTATTGGATATATCTGTAAGTCCGGGAATAATCTGATGAAGAACAACATCAATCCCCGACATATGCTGACCCTCAAGGGCGCGGAAATAATGCCCCGTGCCGTAGCCGGTTGCTTTGTGCGCACCGTTATCCTCGATCACGTGTCCGATAGACATAACGCCGTGAGACTCGCACCAGCGACCTATCCTCTTGCAGAAATTTTCGGAATACAGCTCGGTTATTCTATCCATATAGCTCTCGCGTACTTCTCCGTGTGAGCCGTCAGCAAAGTCATACCACAGCCTGCAGAGCATCGCCATTGCGTCCTTGCCGTATTTCTCGCTGAAGCTATCCAAGAGCGAATTTTCCCAGGGATAGCCCGCAAAGCGATCTCCCATACCGATGATGGTATGGCTCCTGCCGTAAAAATTATGGAACGCGGGCTCGTCTGTAAAGAAGCCCAGGAGAGTGTCTCCGAAGTCCTCCTTAAATCTCTTGTAATGCCCCTCGTATACCTCCTCGATATAGGCATCGGTTGCCTCGGGAGACAAAGGATTGCCGTATATTCGTTTCGACGGATCAAGATCAGACTGAGATCTTATAAGAAGCAGGATCGACCAGATTCCCTCGGGCAGATCGAAGTAATACCTGCCGTGGGAAAAGCTGTCCGAAATATCAATATAAGTGCCGTCAAAGGAGCTGCCGTCCTCTGTGCGACGGAGAGCTACCGCACCGATGAAGCTATCCTCGGGAAGCTCCTTATGCTCATTCGCAAGCACGCTACCCGACGTGACAGGACCCACTACGTCAACTCGCCTTGCGTGAATGCAGGACGCACGTAGGTGCTTGTTTTCCTCTTTTTGAAAAACACCGTTGGCATATCCGGAGGGGAAATGCTTGTCGTCGAGGATCCACAGCTTCATACTAAGGGACTTGCAGGTATCGAGGATAAGCCGTACGTCCTCCCACCAATCCTCGCGGCAAAACTCACCGTGCGTGCGCGATTCGATACACACCGCGCCAATGCCGCAATCATGGATGCGCTGAAGCTCTTTTACAATAAGACTGTCATCTTCGTTATGTAACCAGAGGAACGGAGCAATATAATTTTCAGAATGTCCGTTTATAATATTCAATAATGAATTCATTTTATTATATTTTTCCCTCATGTATAAATTTTTCGTATATTTGATATGCGCATCTGAATTCACATTTGGCTTTGCCAAAGGTTATGATATGACCGTTTCTGCGAAACGATCATAGTTGATCGAGTGGAATAATCCAGAGGCTTATTCCCACTCAATCGTTGCAGGTCCCTTAGGGCTGAGGTCATAAAGAACACGGCAAATTCCGTAAACTTCACCGAGAATTCTGTCGGTGATCTTTTTAAGAATTGCATAGTCGATTTCCGGTACAGTGGCGCTCATCGCGTCAACGGTGTTAACCGCACGGATTATGCAAGGCCAATCAAATACACGTTTTCCGTTTCTGACTCCGGTGGATCTGAAATCCGGAACAACGGTGAAGAACTGCCATACCTTTTCGGTAAGTCCTGCTTTGTCAAATTCTTCTCTCAGAATGGCGTCTGCCTCACGGAGCGCATGAAGTCTGTCTCGTGTTATAGCACCGAGACAACGTACACCGAGTCCCGGACCCGGGAACGGCTGACGCTGAACCATGCTGTACGGAAGTCCGAGTGCCTGTCCGACAACACGCACTTCGTCTTTGAACAGGAGTTTAACGGGTTCAACAAGTTCAAATTTAAGATCATCCGGCAGACCTCCGACGTTGTGGTGTGCCTTGACTCCATCGCTTTCAAGTATGTCCGGATAGATTGTGCCTTGTGCAAGGAATTCAATATCAGTAAGCTTTCTTGCTTCCTCTTCAAAAACACGGATGAATTCTGCTCCGATTATCTTCCTCTTGGTTTCAGGATCGGTTACACCTGCAAGTTTGTCAAGGAATCTGTCAGTTGCATCGATATAAATCAAGTTAGCGTCGAGCTTGTTCTTAAAAACTTCGATAACCTGTTCACTTTCGCCTTTTCTCATAAGGCCGTGATTTACGTGAATACATACAAGGTTTTTGCCGATTGCTTTGACGAGAAGCGCCGCAACGACCGATGAGTCGACTCCGCCCGAAATTGCCAGTAAAACTTTTTTGTTTCCGACTTGTTTTCTGACTTTTTCAACTTCCTGATTAATAAATTCATCAGCGAGTTCTTTTGTAGTGATTCGCTGCATGTCTTCTGGTCTTTTGTTTGAATCCATAAATTAACCTCCGTGTTTTAAACGTACTTATTGCAAATAGAATAACACAAAAAGCTTATTTTGTCAATATTTCGGGGATTATAAAAATGAATATGTTTGATTTTTTAAAGGATTTTAGTCTTTGACTTAATAAAAGTCCCGCAACAGTTTTGTTTTAAGGTTTTTACGGTTGCAGGATCTTCAGCATATGATTGTTATCTGATCATAATAGATTAATAATGTTAAAAAAATAATACCGTGTATTCATTGACAAAAGAGGAAAAATTATGTATACTGTCTTATGTTATGTGCTTTAAGGAGTTCAGTTCATGATAAAAGTAATGTTTGTATGTCACGGCAATATTTGCAGGTCTCCTACCGCCGAAGTGATTTTAAGAGATCTTGTCGAAAAAGCAGGGCTTGGAGATAAGATATCCGTTTCTTCAAGTGCTACAAGCGAAGATGAGATATTCAGAGGTAAAGGAAATCCGGTTTACCCTCAAGCGGAAGCAGAGCTTAATAAGCACGGACTTACCGGCTTAGGTAAAACAGCGAGAAAGCTCCGGCGGAATGATTATGACGAATATTCGCTTTTTATCGGAATGGACAGCGAAAACATAAGAGAAATTATGAGAATTTTCGGTCAGGATAATAAAGGTAAGGTGCATAAACTTTCCGAATATTGCAGTCAGATCGGAGACGTAGACGATCCTTGGTACAGCAGAAGATTCGATATTGCGTACAGGGATATAAGTTGCGGTTGTAACGGTCTGCTAAACGAACTAAGAAGTAATTACAAATTGTAAAAAGAGGTACACATAATGCTGAAAACAGGAATCAAGGCGCCGGATTTCACTCTCAGTGATAAAAACGGCAGTAATGTTTCGCTTTCGGATTTTATCGGGAAAAAGGTCGTAATATACTTTTATCCGAAAGATAATACTTCAGGTTGTACAAAACAGGCTCAGGCATTTGCCCAGCTTAACGAAAAAATAGAAAAAGCAGGCGGAGTGGTTATCGGTATAAGCAGAGACAGTACAAAGTCGCATGCTGGATTTGCTGAAAAATACTCTTTGCCGTTTATACTGCTTTCTGATCCTCAGCACGAAGTCACTGAAAAATACGGTGCCTGGCAGGAAAAAAAGATGTATGGCAAGGTTAGTATGGGTGTTGTACGCACAACTGTAATTGTAAGCGAAGACGGAACGGTTGAGAAAGTTTTTGATAAGGCAAATGCGGCGACAAATGCCGCTGAAGTACTTGAATATCTGGAAAAATAAGTACAACGGATAAAAAGTCCGAAAGAAGAAAAAAGCGAGGCGAAAATTTTGAAAAAAGGTTTGGTTCTTGAAGGAGGAGCCATGCGCGGGATGTTCACTGCGGGTGTGCTCGACGTAATGATGAGAGAAAAATTGGTTTTTGACGGACTTATCGGCGTTTCAGCAGGAGCGGTTTTCGGTTGCAACTATAAATCTCTTCAGCCCGGAAGGACTATACGCTACAATAAAAAATATTGCCGTGATCCGAGGTATGCAGGCATCCGTTCACTGCTTAAAACCGGCGACATATACGGAGAAAAATTCTGTTACCACGAAATTCCCGACAGACTTGATCCGTTTGATACCGAAACTTTCCGCAACAATCCCATGGAGTTTTATGTCGTATGTACAGATGTAAAAACGGGAAAGCCTGTGTATCATAAATGTGAAACCGGTGAAGGCGATGATCTTGTGTGGATGAGAGCTTCTGCTTCAATGCCCTTGGTCAGCAGAATAGTTGAGGTGGACGGATACTTTCTTTCCGACGGAGGAACAGCTGATTCAATTCCGCTGAAATATTTTCAGAGTATCGGCTATGAAAGAAACGTAGTGGTTCTGACTCAGCCGGGAAATTTTCAAAAAAAGCCCAATCGTTTTTTGCCCCTGATGCAGGTGAAAATGAAAAAATATCCTGAGTTTATAAATGCAGTCAGGGACAGGCATACAAGATATAACGAGACACTTGAATATATCCGTCAGGAAGAGAAGAAGGGAAATATTTTTGTTGTAAGACCGCCGAAGAAACTTGAAGTACACTCAGTTGAGCACTCATCTGACAGACTTGAAAACGTCTACCGTCTCGGTCTTTCTACGTGTAATGCTTTAATCGACGATCTTAAACATTTTCTGAGCAATTGATAAATGCTCTTGCAGAAAAAATAAAGGATTTCTGAAATGAATAACGGAAAAAAACTGAGTTTGCTGATAAAACCGGCTTCATCAGAGTGTAATCTTGCATGTAAGTACTGTTTTTATCTTGATGAAACCAGACACAGGCAGGTTGCTTCACATGGTATAATGACTTATGATGTTGCAAAAAAATAATTGATAAAGCTCTGGATTATGCAGACGAGTGCAGTTTTTCGTTTCAGGGCGGTGAACCCACACTTGCAGGAACTGACTTTTTCAAAGAGTTTGTCGGATATGCAAAAAAACGTAAAAAGCCCGAACAGCGTGTAGATTTTGCCATACAGACAAACGGAACTCTGATTAATGATAGCTGGAGAAAGTTTCTTTACTCGGAAAAATTTCTTGTGGGAATATCTCTTGACGGTCCGCCCGAAATTCATGACAGTTTCCGTACCGACAGGGCAGGCAAAGATACTTTTTACAGAGTTTTTGCTAATGCAAAGAAAATGTTGTCGGCAGGTGTGCAGGTTAATATTTTATCTGTTCTTACAGAAGAAAGCACGGTTGTTATTGATAAAGTTTACAGATTTTTCAAGTCAAACGGATTTTTTTATCAACAGTATATACCTTGTCTTGACTCGCTTGACGGCAAACAGTCTTTTTTAAGCAGTTATGCATACGGTCAGGCTTTGAAAAAACTTTTTGATGAATGGTACCGGGATTTTGTAACGGGTACAGCGGTTTATATAAGGGACTTTGAAAATTACATATCACTTTTACTCGGATATCAGCCGGAAGAATGTGCAAGATACGGAAGATGCAGCATGCAGAACGTAATTGAGGCAAACGGGGATATTTATCCTTGTGATTTTTATGTGCTTGACCGATTTTTTATGGGAAACATCGCAGATACAGATTTTTCACGGCTTCTTAACTGTTCCCTTTGCGGTGAAAAATTTTTTTCTGACGCAAGCAAACGTGATGACAGATGCCCGTCATGCAGATGGTATCCTCTATGCAGAGGCGGTTGCCGAAGAGACTGCTATACGGAATCCGGACGCACGGAAAACAGATACTGTCAGGCGTATTCTGAATTTTTCCGTTACGCCATCGGCAGAATGGAAAAAATAGCTGCTTTTTTAAAAAGCAGAAGTTATCATTAACTGAGAATAATCAATTGTTCCGGACTTAATATGTTGTGTGAAAGAGTGATGGATTCTTCAGGCAAACATTCCGGATTGTCCGAAGACAGGGAATTCAATGATAAAAAGGTACATACAGATAACTGAATGCTAATTTATTTTATTTGCAGATGATAAATTTACAGTGACTGCTTAATAATATGGTCATGCCACAAATAATACGGAGATGAATTTTAATGAACAGTACGGCGAGAAACAATCTTTTTGAAGAAGCACCGATTCCGAGGGCTGTAGGAAAATTAGTCGTTCCCACAATACTCAGCTCTCTTGTTATGGTTTTATATAATCTTGCGGACACTTTTTTTGTTGGACAGTTAAACGATCCGATACAGAATGCGGCGGTGACTCTTGTCGCTCCGCTTATGCTCGCATTCAATGCGGCAAACAATCTTTTCGGAGTCGGAAGTTCGAGTATGATGAGCCGCGCTCTGGGACGCAAGGATTTTGATACGGTAAGGACAAGCGCATCAATAGGACTTTATTGCTCGGCTTTTTTCGGAATACTTTTTTCAGTACTTTGTCTGATTTTTTTCAATCCTTTGCTGACTCTTATAGGTGCCGATGAAACGACAGCCGGGGCAACCGCCGGATATATGCTCTGGACGGTAATATTCGGAGCTATGCCGTCAATTCTTAATGTTGTGATGGCTTATCTTGTAAGATCCGAGGGAAATTCACTTCACGCAAGTATCGGTACGATGAGCGGTTGCTTTCTCAACATGATTCTCGATCCGGTTTTTATATTCGGTTTCAATATGGGGGCTGCCGGAGCAGGTCTTGCTACTTTCATTTCGAACTGTTTTGCATGCATGTACTTTTTTGTTCTGCTATACCGTACGAGAAAATACACTTTCATAAGTCTTAATCCAAAGAATTTGCGATTTGATAAATCAGTAATCAAGGGTATATTTGCGGTCGGAATACCTGCTTCGATACAGAATATACTGAATGTAATAGGTATGACTGTTCTTAATAACCTTGCTGCAGATTACGGTCCGGATGCAGTTGCAGCTATGGGTATTGCTCAGAAAATATACATGGTTCCCGTTCAGGTAGCCCTCGGCGGTACTCAGGGAGTAATGCCGCTTGTCAGCTATTCCTATGCTTCGAAAAATTTCAAAAGATTTAAATCCGCTATTACTTTTTTGGCAATGGTTTTTTTGCCCTCAATGCTTGTAGCGGCAATTCTTGCCTTTATATTTTCCCCGCAGCTTATAAAACTTTTTATAGACAACGCATCGGTTATAGAATACGGAGAAATCTTTTTCCGTGTTATGATATGTGCCGCACCGTTTCTTGTGTCAGATTTTTTGGTTGTCGGTGTTTGTCAGGCGATTGGTAGAGGAAAAATTTCTCTTGTTTTTGCGTTACTAAGAAAGCTGGTACTTGAGATTCCTTCCATAATAATCCTCAACTATATTTTTAAACTTAACGGCCTGCCATTCGGTGCGCTTATTGCAGAAATAGTTATGTCTCTGATAGGTTTTGTAACTTTGATGACAATAATAAAGAAATTCAGATCCGAAACATTGACGCCGTCTGAAACCGTAAATAACAAATCCTTGTAAAAAAGGTTTGTAAATAATTTCAAAATAAATTCAATTAAAAAAAGGAAATAAATTATGAAACAGATATCCCCGCGCCAGATTCATCTTGATTTTCACACATCAGAAAAAATTCCGGGAATCGCAAAGGATTTTGATGCCGAGGAATTTGCAAAGCAGGCAAAAAAGGCTCACATAAGCTCTATGACTGTATTTGCAAGATGTCATCACGGTTGGCTTTATTATCCTTCCAAAAAATTTCCCGAAAGAATTCATCCCGGTCTTGTCAACAAAAATCTGCTTATTGAACAGGTAAAGGCTTTGCACAAATACGGAATCAATGCACCGGTGTACATAACTGTCCAGTGGGATTATAAGTCAGCAAACGAGCATCCTGAATGGCTTATAAGAAAAAGAGACGGAGCTCATGAAGGTCCGGCTTTCACCGATCCGGGATTTTATCAGTCTTTGTGTGTAAATACCGGTTATAAAAATTTCCTTATGGAGCAGACGGCGGAAATCTGTGAAATGCTCGGTTCTGAGCTTGACGGCATTTTCTTTGACATAGTAGGAATAAGACCTTGCCTTTGTTCCGCTTGCCGTGCGGAAATGAAAAAAGACGGTATAGATGCACACGATGACATACAGGTCAGAAACTTTGCTAAAAAGGTGATGGACCGTTTCAAAAAAGAGATGACGGAATTTGTTCACGGTTTTAATAAGGACTGCACAGTGTTTTATAACGCCGGTCATGTCGGACCCTGTACCAAATCAAGCAGTGACGCATATTCTCATTTTGAGCTTGAAAGTCTGCCGTCGGGATCGTGGGGATATCTGCATTTTCCGGTTACAGCAAGGTATGCGCGTAAACTCGGCAAAGACTGTCTCGGTATGACGGGTAAATTCCATACCGACTGGGGAGATTTCCACAGCCTGAAGAATCAGGCAGCGCTTGAGTTCGAATGTTTCCGTATGCTTAGTTACGGTTTTGCTTCGTCAATTGGCGATCAGCTTGAACCGTGCGGCACTTTGAACCCCGCCACATACAAGCTTATTGGAAATGTATACAGCCGGTTTGAGGAGAGGGAAGAATGGGCAAGACCTTCCGTTCCTGTAACTGAGGCTGCCGTTGTTACCTCTGAGGTTGATAATTTTGAATTCAAAATTCCGGAAACCTTGATGGGAGCATCGCAGATGCTTGATGAGCTTGCACTGCAGTTTGATATAGTTGATCCTGATATGTCATTTGACGGGTATAAACTGCTTATTATTCCGGAAGATGTCAAAGGCAACGATAAATTTGCTGAGAAGGTAAATAAATTTGTCGCAAACGGAGGCAAAGTAATTGCTTTCGGAAAGGGCGGTCTCAATGAAAGTTCCGCATATCCGGAGTGTTACGGCGTTAGCTATACAGGTGAGACCGAAAAATATCCCGATTTTATCGTAGCCGAAGGCGAACTTTCCAACGGACTCGAACAGGACAACGAATACGTGATATATCTTAAAGGCGAGAACACAGTAAAGAATTCGGCAACGCCCGTGCTTTTCGCAAGAGCACCGTATTTCAGCAGAAAAGGTGACAGTTTCTGTTCACATAAATATACTCCGTCGGCAAAAGGAGAGAAATATCCGGTTGCATACAGAAACGGAAATGTTATATTCTTTTCACATCACATGCTGACTCAGTACCGCATGGCCGCTCCGAACTGGTGCAAGAAAATTGTCGGTAATGCAATAAAGCAGCTTCTCGGAGAGCAGATTATCACTCATAACGGTCCCTCGACTATGTCGGTAAGTGTTCTTGCTCAGCCTGAGAAAAAAAGGGTAAATCTCCATATTCTTTCATATATACCGGTCAGGAAGAGCGCAACGATCGACATAATTGAAGAAAGAACAGTGCTCAGAAATACTCAGATCAAAGTAAATATCGAAGGTAATTTTACAAAAGCAAGACTTGTTCCGGAAAATGTACAGCTTGATTTTAAAGACGGTGTTGTTACAGTACCGGAAATAAACGGATACGCAATAGTAGAATTGTCCTGAAAACTTTTAGTTTAATTTACGTTGAATTGTTAACCGCAAAGAATTGGTTTGGTGCGCTTGACATTTAACTGAGACAATATAAGAGCGGTTCAGTCAATGTTATGCCGGTTGTAAACATTGATTTAAAATAAATGAAAAGCAGGTATTGAAAATGGAATTTTTCAATGATAAACGCGACTGGTTTTTTGAGAAAAGATTCGGAATGTTTATTCACTTCGGACTGTATGCGATAAGCGGGTATCACGAACAGGAGCAGTTCAGGAAAAATATTTCCAGAAAGGAATACGAAAAATATACCGATGTTTTTTGTCCCGATAAATTTGACCCGTACAGCTGGATTCAAACCGCAAGGCAGGCAGGGATGGAATATATGGTCTTTACTGCAAAGCATCAGGACGGATTTTGTATGTGGGATACCGAAACTACCGATTACAATATTGTGAATACTCCGTACGGAAGAGACTTTCTTAAAGAGCTTTCCGATGCCTGTCATAAGGAGAATTTTCCTCTCCTTATCTATTACTGTATAACAGATAACCATAATCCGAACTATCCTAACAGAGGAAAGTGGCATGAACTTTCCCAGCCACAGGAAGGGGATTTGCCGGACAGAGATAAATACCTTGATTATCTTAAAAAGCAGGTAACAGAGCTTTGTAAAAATTACGGAGAAATACACGGCTTTTTCTGGGACGCAAATCACCTTGATTATTACGACGAAGGGATAAACTGGATAATACGCGATCTTCAGCCGGGAGCCGTGATAAACGGCAGAGGATTTGACAGCGGAGATTATAACACACCTGAAAGAGAGTTCAACGAAACGGAAATCAGGTCGGAGCGCAGGTTCGGAAAACCGACTGAAGCTTGTCAGTCGTTCGGAGTACACAGCTGGGGCTATCGTTTTGACGAAGATTTTTACAGTAATAAGTATCTGATGCAGAGCATAGACCGAATTTTGTCCATGGGTGGGAATTATCTGCTTAGTGTAGCACCTGACGCAAGCGGCATGCTTGATTCGAGAGCACTGAAAAAACTTGATAAAATAGGCAAATGGTATAAACAGGTCAGAGAAGCGTATGACGGTGCAGTGCCGGTATCCGAGGCAGTAAAAAGCAGCGATGTGTTTCTGACTGTAAAGGGTAATAACCTTTATGTTCACTTAAATAAAGATCCTATGGCAGATTCCGTGGAGCTTCCTCCGCTTGAAATGTTGCCTGAAAAAGCTGTTTTACTTAACGACGGCAGAGAACTGAGAGTTGTCAGAAATCAAGGCACAAAACACTGGGCGGCAGATTCAGAATATCTTAGAATCAAAAGTCTTCCGACAGATGAAATGACTGATCAGGTTATGGTCATAAGGCTTGAGTACAGGCATCTTCCAGGTATATTAAGAGAACTTGCCTCCGGTTGGAAACTTTCGCTTCCTTCACCGATAAAGCAAAAAGAAGATCGGTAATGAGAAGAATTTCCACAGTGGGATATACTTTAAGCCGTCAGAGGGAAATACTGTAAGCCAACTGATTTTCAAAAAGCTTGTTAAGATATGCTGTCAACAGCAAAACGGAGAGTAATCATTACTTTCCGTTTTTATTATCATAAAATTAGGGTTTAATACAGTTTTTTTGTGTAAAATACAGAATTTGATTTTGTTCATAAATTATATCTTTACTTTTTTCAACATTCGATTATTATATAAATACTAATTGCCAAAACTTTTCAGGAGCTCAATATGGTAAAAGAAATGACAAGCGGAAAACCGCTTAAACTTATACTCAGTTTTGCAGTACCTCTTATACTCGGCAACGTTTTACAGCAGATGTACAGCTGGGCAGATACGATGATGGTCGGCAAGCTGATAAGTAACGAAGCACTTGCAGCGGTGGGAGCGACAGGTGCGATAACTTTTCTTATTCTCGGATTTGTAAACGGAGTAGCAGAAGGGTCCTGCATACTTCTTGCAAGGTATTTCGGAGCGGGCGATCACAGAAATCTGAAAAAATGCGCTGTCAACGTAGTTGTGGTTTGTACTGCGGTGGTTGCCATTCTGACTGCGCTTGCACTTAAATATAACAGACAGATCCTTGAAATCATGAAAACTCCTGATAACATAATTGAAGATACCGAGGCATATCTCCAGATAATATATGCGGGTATGTTTGCGCTTCTGCTGTACAATCTCGGAGCGGGAATTCTGAGGGCACTCGGTGACAGCAGATCTCCTCTTTATTTTCTGATTATAGCATCGGTACTTAACATCATACTTAACTATGTATTGATTGTCTTCTTTTCAATGGGAGTAAGAGGAGCGGCTTACGGAACGATAATCGCCCAGCTTGTCTCAGGTGTTCTTTGTTTTATCTACATATTTGCAAAATGCAGCATTATCAAGCCCGGCGTCGGGGATATAAAACTCAGCGGTAATCTGATTATGAAAATATGCATTATGGGAATACCTATGGCGTTACAGTATTCAATAACTGCAATCGGTTCTATTTTTCTTCAGACGGCGATTAATAATCTCGGCAGTAATACAATAGCTGCATTTACCGTGGGAGAAAAGGTGCTTAATTTTTCATGGGCTATTCTCAACTGTATCGGTGTAGCACTCGCAAACTATTGCAGTCAGAACGTCGGAGCAATGAAAATAGACCGTGTAAAGTCGGGGGTAAAAGCTACACTCAGGATAATTCTTCTTCTTACCGTTGTGTTTATTTTTGTGCTGCTGTTTTTCGGAAAATACATAGCAATGCTGTTCCTTGAAAACAATTCGGACGAAGTTCTCAAAATTGTCGAAATGTTTTTCAGAATACAGGCCCCTTGTCTGTTAGCACTGTCGATGATCGGCGTTTTCCGAAATGTAATACAGGGTGTTGGGTACAGCTTGCAGGCAATGCTCGCCGGAATTTTCGAGCTTGTAGGCAGAAGTTCGATTGCGCTGATATTTGTTGGAAAATACGGGTTTGTTGCGGCGTGCGTAGCAAGTCCCTGTGCTTGGATTCTGGCAGATTTCTTACTTATACCCATGTACTTTTATGTGATGAGAAAACTTTCATCACATATGTCAAAGAGTTTAACAGTTTAAATGTGTATAAAAAACGTCCCGGTTTATGCGAGTTCAGCAAATCCGGGACGTTTTTACTATATTAATGTTTAATCATATCTTGTTTTTTAAGATTTATTTGATACGAAGAAGAACTGATCTTTTCAGAAACCGAAGTAATTTTTGGTATTGTTATAGCATATATCTATCACTAAGTTGGCAATTGCTTCGATATCTTCAGGGAATTCTCCGTTTTCAACCCACTCGCCAACCAAATTGCAAAGTATCCTGCGGAAATATTCGTGGCGCGGATATGAGATGAAACTTCTTGAGTCTGTGAGCATTCCAAGGAAATTACCGAATGCGGAAAGATTGGCAAGGGAAATCATCTGGCTTCTCATACCGGTGAGGTTATCGTTGAACCACCATGCGCTTCCCTGCATAAGACGCGGCATACCGCCTTCACTGTCACACTGATAAGATCCGATAAGAGTACCGACGGCTGCGTTTTCATTGGGGTCTATCGGGTAAATAATCGTTCTCGGAAGTCCGGAATTCAAGGTCATTCTGTCAAAAAGGGCAGCCAGAGCTGAAACACTGTTACGGCTGTTGCCAATCATGTCAAAACCTGTGTCAGCTCCGAGCTTTTTGAACCATACCGAATTAGGGTTTCTCAGTACTCCGTAATGAATCTGCATAACAAAACCGCGTTTTGTATACTCTTTTCCGAAGAAAATCATCATCGCTGTGATAAATTTGTCTGCTTCTTCCACAGAGGCATAGCCGTCGTTGCGGTAAGCTTTAACAAATATATCGTTAAGTTCCTTTTCGTTTGCAGGGAGCGAGAAGGGAACATAGTCAAGACCGTGATCAGCTGTTTTACATCCTGATTTTTCAAAGAAATCAAGTCTTTGTACATAAGCTTTTTTCAGTGAATCTATATCTTTTATTTCAATTCCGGAAGCTGAGGAAAGCTGATCGATATAGCTTTTGTAACCACCAAGGTAAATTTTCATACCTTTATCGGGGCGGAAAGCAGGAAGAACTCGAACTTTGAAGTTTTTGTCTTCTGAAATCATTTTGTGATAGCTAAGATCGTCAACCGGATCATCAGTGGTGCAGAGAACTTCAACATTAGAGTTTTTAACAATGTTTTTTGCGCTCATTTCCGGCTGCATAAGTTTTTCGTTGCAGAGATTCCAGACGGTATCACAGGTTTCGGCGTTGAGTATGCCGTCGTAACCGAAATAGCGGATAAGTTCAAGATGAGACCAGTGGTAGAGAGGATTGCCGATAAGTTTCGGCATACACTCAGCATAAGCTTTGAATTTTTCATAGTCGGAAGCATTTCCGGTTATAAGGTCCTCGCTTACGCCGCATGAACGCATCGCACGCCATTTGTAATGGTCTCCGCCAAGCCAAAGCTCGGTTATGCTCGAATATTTTTTGTCCTCGGCAATTTCCTTCGGGCTGATGTGGCAGTGATAATCAATAATCGGCAGTTTTGAAGCATAGTTGTCATAAAGAAGTTTCGCCGTTTCGTTTTTCAGCAAAAAATCACCTGTAATAAATTTTATCATAATCAATTCTCCCAACTGAATTTATTGTTTATAACTTTGTAAAAGCGCAAAAATCGAATACAGCCTCTGTATCAATGGAATTTATAAACCCAAGTTTATTGTAATCCGTTTCTGAAGTGTTGTAACGGTAAGGCGTCATGTCAAAAAGATCCCGAACCGTCTGATTATCCGACAATCTGAAACGGTAACCGACAGTGAAATTTTCGGTTTCATTTAATAAAACAGGCTTAAATGATGGAGGTGGATTTTCGGCAGGTTTGTCGTAGATTTTCTCTTTGAGCGACCATAAATGCCTGGCTCCGGGACTTACGGTTAACAGAATTCCTCCTTTTTTCAGCGTTCGGAAAAATTCCTTTTCGGAAAGCGGCGCAAAAAGCGAAATAATCACGTCAAATACATCGTTTGCAAAAGGCAGCTTGTTTATGCTCGCAACTGAAAAACTGAGCTCACTGTACCGTTTTGCGGCGGCTTTTACCCCCTCTTTTGAAACATCAATTCCGTAAATCTGAAAGCGATATCCCTTTTCCGAAAGAATTTTTGCCAGTGAACCGGAATAATAACCTTCACCGCAACCGGCGTCAAGTAAGGTAATAACAGAATCTTTTGCGGTCGTTCTTTCAATCACAGACACAAGGTTTTCTACGATCGGAAAATAATAGTTCTGTTGCAGAAAACGCCGTCTTGAACGCAGCATATCTTTCGAATCACCGTGTATACCTGATTTTTTGCTGCCGAGCAAGAGATTTACATAACCCTCGGCTGATATGTCATACGAGTGATTTTCATCGCATTTCATTTGTTTGCCGGTAGAAATAAGATTCCGGCCGCACTTCGGGCAAATATACATTATTCATCACCGCCTGACAAAATTCAGTATACAACAAAAAATATTCTTTGTCAAGGCGGTGAATTAACAAAAATATATTGAAATAACGGAAATTATGAGGTATAATAAAATAAAAAGTGAGCAAGAAGATGAATTTTAAAATATTAAAATTTGCAAGAGAAGCCGGATACGACAACGTTGAAAAAGTCAGGACTTTATACAGAAAATCAATATCACAAAGAGGAAAATATGCTTGAAAAGATAATTTCCGTGATAGCGGAACAGCTTTCGGTCAGCGCCGATGAAATAACAATTGATTCGGATATAACCGGCGATCTCGGCGCCGATTCGCTTGACATCATTGAACTTACCGCAAAACTCGAAAATTTGTTCGGTATCACGGCAACCGATGAAGAAATAATGTCGGTTCAGACAGTCGGGGATTTGCAGGAGATAATAGACCGTAAAACAAATGAAAGCCGGGAGTCAGACTGATTGTCAAGTGTCAGATTTTTTCAGAACATTGACGCAGATATTTTTCCGAGGAAAAATCAAGTACCGGATTTCAGTTTTTACAAAATTCGTTAAATACGCTGTTTCAGGTCAGTAGACCGGTATGGCAAAACATAATTATTATTCCAGATATTCATTTAAACGGAGGTTTTTGTTATGGATATAAAAGGAACATTCAGAAAATCGGTAAATGAAATAAAAAACACAACCAAAAAAATTACCGATAAAGTAACTCAGGAGTATAAGAAAAACAGTTTGAAGGACGACATAGAAGATCTTTATGCCGAACTCGGAAAGATAAGGTACAGCGAAATTTCCGAGAATATTTCACGTTCCGAAGAAAGTGTTTCGATTTATAACGAAATTCGTAAACTTCTCGATGAGCTTGAAAGTATTTCTGAGAAAAACGAAAAACTTACTTACTGTCGTATCTGCGGAAAGAAAATACCTAATGACATAGTATTTTGTCCCTACTGCGGAACAAAGAGAGAAGATTACGAAAATAAAACGTCAGAAGATAACAAAAAGTGTGATTTTGCAAACGAAACGGAAAACGGTACAGACGGAACCGAAAGTGCCGATGAAACCATAAAAGACGGTAAGGCAGAGAAAACTGATGAATAATTCGCTGAAAAAAGCAATAATAGCATTTCTTTTGATATTTCTGACTTTTGGTATCGGAAGCACTGTTTATATTTATATTTTGTCCGATAAAATGAAATCGGATTCGGAGAACAGAATAATTTATCCTGTAAGGGAAGCAGTTCTCAACCTTATAACGTTTGGTATATACGGAATAATATGGACGTACAGGTATTCCTGTATGATTGACAGCGCAGAAGGTTGTACGGAGTTTACAGCGTATACGCTCTTGTGTACGGTGTTATCATCTTTTCCGCTCAGAAGTGTGTCAATGGCAGTGCTTGTTTACCGACAGGCTGAAACGGAAGAAAATAAGGAAGTGTACGGAGACAATCAATGACAGCAATTTCTTGTGAAAATATCTCGCTCAGTTACGGAACCGACGTGATTCTGAGCGGGATATCTTTCAGTTTGAACGAAGGAGATAAACTCGGTATTGTCGGAGTAAACGGGGCGGGAAAAACAACTCTCATAAACATAATAACGGGAGAAACCGAACCGGACGGCGGTAAAGTATATTTGCAAAAAAATTTCAAAGTCGGTTATTTAAAGCAAAACATAGAATATGACAGCGATCAACCGGTTTTTGATGTGCTTTCAAAAAGTTTTTCTTTCAGTGGCAATGACGGAAACGAGCTGGAAAAGCAAAAAGGTGAGTATCTGAGCAGAGTTAAAGGATATCTTAAAAATCTCGGATTTTCCGATGATGAAATGTATAATATACCCCTTTCAGAGCTCAGCGGCGGACAGAAAACCAGAGCGGCTACCGCTGCCGTACTGCTTGGAGATTTTGACTTGCTTATAATGGACGAGCCGACTAACCATCTTGACATCAATGCTCTCGAATGGCTTGAAGATTACTTAAGGTCCACTAAAAAAACTTTGATTGTCATATCTCACGACAGATTTTTTCTTGATAAAATAACTAACAAAATCCTTGAGATAGAGAATACTAAAGGTAAAATTTACAGCGGAAATTACACAGTCTATGCTGAGAAAAAAAAGAAGGACAGGGAGATTCAGCAAAGACATTACCAAAATCAGCAGAGAGAAATAGCGAGAATTGAGGCTTTCATAGAAAATCAAAGGCGCTGGAACAGGGAAAGAAACATTATAGCTGCCGAGAGCCGTGAAAAAATGCTGGCAAGAATGGTAAAGGAAGAAAAACCGGATAAATTACCTGAAAAAATCAAACTTTCATTTGTCAGTTCCGGAAGATCCGGCGATGATGTGGTGACGGTAAGGGGACTCAGTAAGAGTTACGGGGACAAGCTTCTTTTTTCAGAACTTGATTTTACCGTAAATTATCTTGACAGACTTTTTATTGTCGGACAGAACGGTTGCGGCAAGTCTACTTTGATAAAGATACTTGCAGGCAAAATATTTCCCGACAAAGGAGCTGTCGATATCGGATATAACGTCAATATGAGTTACTTTGACCAGGAAAATCAGCAGTTATCCGATAACCTTACGGTAATGGATGAGCTTTGGAATGCTTCTCCCGGGATGACCCCGGGGGCTATACGTGATATACTTGCAAAATTTATGTTTATAGGGGACGACTGTTTTAAACAGGTAGGGAATTTGTCAGGCGGTGAAAAAGCAAGACTGACCATTGCAAAACTGATAATGGCAAAAAGTAATCTGCTTATACTTGACGAGCCTACAAACCATCTTGATATCGGCAGCAGAGAAGCTCTTGAAGAGGCTCTTTCTGAATATGAGGGAACGGTTATAGCGGTAAGTCACGACCGCTACTTTATGGATAAGTTGGCAACCAGAATTCTTGCATTCGGTGCAGTTGAAAAAGGTAAAGTCTTTGATTATAAGGGCAAATACAAAGAGTATCTTGAATATTATTCTCAGTATATTGCGCAGAATATCAGTAATTCTGTCGATAATGAACAAATATCAGATTCGAAAACCGAGTATTTGAAACAAAAAAATTTGCAGGCTGAAATCAGAAAAAGTGCACGTAAGCTTGAAAAGTCCAAAGAAGAGTGTGCATTGATCGAAAAAAGGCTTTCTGATATTGAAACGGAAATTTCCGTTTCTGAAACTGATCACAAAAAACTGAGTGAACTTTTTTGTGAAAAAGAAAAGCTTGAGGAAAGGCTGATGGAGCTTTATGAATTCCTGAGTGAAAATTCTGTCGAAATATGAGCCCGAGACACTATTTTTTAATATCTTGATAAAAGAATCCGGTTTTTTACCGGATCTTTTTTTCTGATAAATTCAGTCATTACAACACCGATGAGCAATTACCCAGATATCATTTTTCATTTTCGTTGTCATTAAATCAGATTTATCGCCTGAAAAATATGTATTAAATCAATTGAAATCAAATAATTAAATATCAATATCCGTGGCAATTATCATTTAATATCAAAAAATCGCTGTAATTGATAATAAAATGTTAGTATCCGGCATTCGTAAAGGTTATTAATTCAAAAAGTTTTCAATATAATGCTGTGAAATTAAATGATACAGGGAGGCTGAAATGATTAATAATCCAAATGAATTAAAGGGGATGAAATGTCTGCTTTTCGGTTACGGCCGTTCAAATGCCGCTCTTGCAGAATTTCTTGCCGAAAAAGGTGCAGAGATAACCGTATTTGACAGCAAAAAAAGCATATCGGATATTGAAGAACAAATTTCAAAACAGCAACTTGATAACGTAAAAGCGGTAAAGGATTTAAAAGATATAAAACATGACGTGATTTTCCGGACGCCATCTGTGCGACCTGATTCACCGGAAATAACCGGATTATTAAGCAATCACAAAGCTCTTTTAAGCAGTGAAACCGAACTCTTCTTTGATCTTGTAAAAGGCAAAGTGATAGGAATCACAGGCAGCGACGGAAAAACCACAACTACGACGCTTACTTACAAAATCCTTAAAGAAAAATACGGCGATGCGGTGAAGGTGGGAGGGAATATAGGCATTCCGCTGATAAGCCTGCTGAAAGATAACGATAAAAGCAGTATAACTGTCTGTGAGCTGTCAAGCTTTCAGCTTATGACTTTGAAAAGAAGTCCTGATGTTGCGGCAATTACCAATATAACCGAAAATCACCTCGACTACCATAAGAACATGGAGGAATATATCCGGTCCAAATTACACATTTCCGAAAGTCAGGAATGCAAAAAACTCGTTATCGGAGCAGACTCGCTTAGCAGTTATAAGAAATATTTTTCCCATATTCCGGAACAGGTAGTTAAATTTTCGCCGTATCCCTCGGAAAACGGTGTTTATATAACCAACGGTTGTATTTGTTACGACAGCGAACGTGTACTTGAAACGGAAAAAATAAAGGTAAAGGGTAAGCACAACCGTCTGAACTATATGACGGCTATCGGCATCTGCTATCCTGATGTGACGAAAGAAAATATTTCAGCAGTTGCAGAAAGTTTTGGCGGGGTTGAACACAGAGCCGAATTTGTAGCGGATATTGAGGGAATTTCATTTTACAACAGTTCAATTGACTCGACTCCGTCAAGGACAATGGCAACGCTTGATTCATTCGATGAGAAAAATATCACATTGATATGCGGAGGTAAAGATAAAAATCTGAGTTTTGAAACATTTGCTGAAAAATCACAGGAAAAAGTCAAGAATTATATTATTTTCGGCTCCGATAAAGAAAAAATTAATATCGCCTTAAAGAACGCCGGGGTAAAGCAGGAGAAAATATTTATCGCTGAAACTCTTGAAAAAGCTGTACAGACCGCAGTTACATGCACAAAAAAAGGAGGAATTGTGTTGCTGTCACCGGCAAGTACGAGTTTTGATATGTATGAAAATTTTGAACAGCGAGGAAGTGAATTCAAACGTCTTGTAAAAGCTCTTACATGAAAGTGTCTGAGAAAATTTTATTATCAAAAAATTTAATCTGAGGTACTAATTTACACTTGACTTTAATGGGGTGATGTAGTAAAATAAATCTGATAGTGAGTATATAAAAAACATTCTTGCATTAAATTAACGGAGGTTGAATTATGGGACTTATACGTGCAGCGTTACAGGCAGGCGGCAGTGTTCTTGCCGATCAGTGGAAAGAGTATTTTCAGCTTGACTCGATGTCGGATGATGAGCTTGTTGTAAAAGGTTATAAACAAACGAAAGGCAATAATAAGGGACTGGATGATATCATTTCAAACGGTTCAGTTGTGGCTGTCGGAGAAGGTCAGGTTGCTCTGATAGTTGAGGATGGTAAAATAGTTGAGTTCTGTGCTGAACCGGGAAGGTTTATCTGGAATTCATCAAGCGAACCTTCACTTTTCTGCGGTGATTTTTTCAAAGGGCTTATTGACTCTTTCAAAAAATTCGGTGAAAGATTTACCTATGGCGGTGACAAGGCTAAAACTCAGCGTGTTTACTATGTAAATACCAAGGAAATCATGGATAATAAATTCGGCACTACAACCCCGATGGTATATGATGACCAGTACTATAAAACCGCCTTGTACATAAGATATTTCGGTCAGTTTTCTTTCAGAATAACAGATCCTATCGTATTTTTCAGTCAGATATCAGGAAGCGTCAGCGAAAAGTATTCAAGAGACAATCTCATGGATATGTGCAAGGATGAATTTATGACAGCGCTTGATTCCTCGTTGTCCATGCTTGCCGCAGAAGGCGTAAAATTCAGCCAGATTCCGGTAAAACAGAGAGAAATCGCCAAGTATATGTCCGATACGCTCGACGACGAATGGAAACAGCGTCGTGGAATGGAAGTTGTAGCCGTTGCAATCGCCAAGGTTACACCCGATGACAAGAGCAGACAGCGTATAGAGCAGTTCGATACAAATGTAATGCATTCAAATCCGAACGCGATGGCAGGCGGACTTGCTTACGCACAGATGCAGGCAATGCAGAAGGCGGCGGAAAATTCATCAGGGGCGATGACCGGTTTTATGGGGCTCGGAATGATGAACAATATGATGGGAAATGCCGCTCCTTCACAAAATACACTTCTTGACACAGCACAAAAGCTAAGCAGTGAACGTAAAGAAGAGACCAAGCCTTCGGCAGATCAGTGGAAGTGCAGTTGCGGAGCTGTTTGCACAGGCAAGTTTTGTCATAACTGCGGAAGCAAAAGACCTGAACCCAAAGAAAACGGAGAATGGACTTGCAGTTGCGGAGCCAGAAACAAAGGAAAGTTCTGCTCAGAATGCGGAAGCAAAAGACCGCAGCAGGAATATGTTTGCAAATGCGGATACAAGAGCAGTAAACCTTTCAGGTTTTGCCCTCAGTGCGGAGAAAAGCAGTAAGGCAATAAAATATGAATCACGATCTTACTGTAGGTAAACCAAGCAGCACACTTTTTAAATTTACATTTCCGATGTTTGTCAGCGTTATTTTCCAGCAAATGTATAATATTGCTGACAGTGCGATTGCCGGTAAATTTGCCGGAGAAAACGCCCTTGCGGCGATAGGCGCTTCTTACCCCATAACAATGATTTTCATGGCGGTCGCAACCGGAAGCAACGTCGGATGCACCGTAGTGCTGTCACAGTTTTTCGGTGCCAAGAAGTTAAAGAACTTCAAGACGGCAGCGTCAACCGCTATGATTTACGGAACTGTTCTTTCGCTGACGCTTACGTTGATAGCAGTGCTTTGTTCACCGCTGATGCTTAAAGCAATAAACACGCCTGAGAGTATATTTTCAGATGCCGAAATATACCTGAACATTTACCTTTTGGGTTTTGTGTTTCTGTTCCTTTACAACATGATAAACGGCATATTCAATGCCATGGGAGACTCAAGGACTCCGCTTTATCTGCTGATTGCTTCATCGGTTATGAATGTTGTACTTGACTATATTCTGGTCGCTGTTTTTCCTTTCGGCGTTGCAGGCGCAGCAATAGCGACACTGATTGCTCAGGGGGCTGCTTGTATAAGTGCCTTTGTGCTTATGGTGGCAAGACTCAAGAAAATAACGGTAAACGAAAAGCCGCCGCGTTTTTCATCTCATATGCTGGCAACGATTTTATTTATTGCTGTACCGAGTATACTTCAGTCCAGTTTTGTTTCCGTCGGAAATCTCTTTATACAAAGCCTGATTAACTCCTGCGGAGAATCCGTTATAGCCGGATTTTCAGCTGCCACGAAGCTTAACACGTTTGCCGTTACTTCAATGACGACAATCGGCAGCGGAGTTTCGTCTTTTACGGCACAGAATATTGGTGCCGGAGAGATAAAAAGAGTAAAAAGCGGACTTTATTCCGGTCTTGTTCTGGCGCTTTGTTTTACCGCGCCTTTTATGATAGCGTATTATTTCTTCGGAGAGCCTTTTCTGATGCTCTTTATGGAAGACGGCGGATCTTCTGCTCTCAGTGCCGGAATGGACTTTTTAAGAATTGTGTCTCCGTTCTTTCCATTTGTCTGCTGTAAGTTGATTTTTGATGCCGTTCTTCGCGGATCAAAAGCGATACTTCTGTTTATGATAACCACCTTTTCAGATCTTATAATCCGTGTAGTGATGTCTTTTGTCATGTTTGATTCAATGCAACAGCTTGCCGTTTATTACTCCTGGCCTGTTGGCTGGATAATCGGTGCAGTGTTGTCTGTTGCGTTTTATTTCAGCGGTTTATGGCATAAACGAAGATTATCTTAAATAATTCCGATTCAGTGGAAAAAATGAAACTTCCTGCGTATAATGAAGTGTAATTAATATGCGGAGGTTTTTATGATAAAAATATTCATTGATCAGGGACATAATCCAAGAAATCCCAATGCCGGAGCCGAAGGCAACGGTTTGAGAGAACAGGACATAACTTTCAAGGTCGGCGTAAAACTCGCGGAACTGCTGAACGCAAATCCGGATTTTGAAGCTAAACTTTCCAGAAACAATGCGCAGGAAATCCTCGGTACCTCGAATGCTGAAAGTTTAAGGATAAGAACAGAAATGGCAAACAACTGGGGTGCCGACGCATTTATCTCAATACACCTTAATTTTTCGGTGATAGAGTCAGCAACAGGTTGTGAGGCTTATGTTTACAGTTTGTATTCGCCCGCTTTTTTCCTTGCTGAAAATATCGTACAAAGACTTAGCGAAGCAACAGGATATCAGAACAGAGGCGTTTTTGCAAGACCTACTCTTTATGTCTTACGAAAAACCAAGATGCCGGCGGTGTTGGTCGAAATAGGATATATTTCAAATCCGGAAGAGGCTGAGTATATGAACGACAATACTTCGCTTTACGCACGTGGAATTTATAACGGGATACTGTCGTATTATCAAAAATAATTCATAGGTAAACTTATTTAATAACGCAAAAAACAGGTGGTTAAAAAATGAAAATATTAAAGCTTAAACCTTATTGCAAAAGTGCGATATGGGGAGGAGATAAGTTACGCAAAGATTACGGTAAGGAATCTCCGTTCAATGTGGCGGAAAGCTGGGAGCTTTCCGGATATCCGGGCAAAGAAAGTATAGTTTGCGGCGGAATTTACGACGGAAAAAGTTTAACTGAAGTAGTAAATACCATGGGAGCAGCTTCGCTCGGTACAAAGTCTGCAAAATTCAACGGAATTCCTTTGCTGATAAAACTTATAGATTCGAAAACACCGCTTTCGATACAGGTTCATCCTGATGACGAAACCGCAAAAAGATTAAATGCTGACGGCGGTAAAACCGAAATGTGGGTAATTTGCGACTGTGAAAAAGATGCTTTTATTTATTTCGGAGTTAAGGAAAGTATAAGTCCGGAAACATTTAAAAGTGCGATAACTGATGGTACGATTACAGAGTATCTTAACAAAATTCCGGTTAAACCGGGAGATACATTTTTCATAAAAGCAGGTACTATACATGCAATAGGAGCCGGTATTACAATATGTGAAATCCAGCAGACATCTGATACGACATACAGACTGTATGATTATAAGAGGCTTGATTCCGACGGCAAACCGCGCGAATTGCACATAGACAAGGGCATAGAGGCGTCGGATCTTACTCCGCCTACGACATTCTATGAAAAAGGCGTACCGTGCGGCAACGAATTAAGGCTTGTTGAATGCGAATATTTTACCGTAAGTCGTCTGGATGTCAGTCAGTCCTTATCGACGGAGATTGACAATAGCAGTTTTGCGTCATTTACAGTCCTTGAAGGAGAAGGCGAGATAGTCTGCGGAAAAGAATCGGTCGCTGTAAAAAAAGGCGATACTGTTTTTGCTTTTGCCGGAGCCGGTGAAGTAGTTTTCAAAGGAGCGTTGACTGTCATAAAAGCAACACTTTGATTCTTTTAATACATTTTTGTTTTTTTCTTTCTACATCATCTCTTGATGGTTTGAATTTGATTGCATAGTCTTAATGAATTTCAATCGGATTTGTTTTGACAAAATATAAAGGCTGATCCCAAAGTTTTAAAGAGTCGGATCAGCCTTTTTCTTTGTATTTGTTTTAAATAAAATAGTCATACAGGATAGAAAAAATTACGGTATAAGTGATAGAATGTCATCTTTTTATATTTTGTTTTTTTTCGGAAACACCTTTTGATTTCAAGTTAAAATAAATTTTTTTGGTCAAAATATTATTCACTCTTTAAGACAGTTACTGAATTATTGAGAAATCTTCAAGCATATTTTGCTCGGTCTGACTTAGGCTTTTTGAGTATTTTTACAATGAATTTCCTATTAAAAAACTTGACTTAATCAATAAATTGTGTTACAGTTTCGTCGGTTTATAGTCATTGTATTTAAATTCAGTACGAATTTCTGTTCACTGCTGATACTTTATATTCAACTACTCGGATTACCCGAAAGAGTACAGTGTACGTTTTTATCCTGACGAAACTGTTCAGGATTTCTGGACCGGTAACCCACTGCCTACTGAGGGGAGCGGTTTATACAAAGTTACACTAAATGCGCATACATCAAAGGTATTATTGGCTTTGCCGAATTCTGAAAATTAATTTTACAGCAGGCATTGAGACTGTGCTCATTTTTTCTCGTCTCTGCTTACAAAAAGCCAAGATTAATCTGTTTTTGTGATTAATCTTGGCTTTTTTGTGCTGTTGTTAAAAGTTTTGAGGTTAAACACTGTAAAAATTTTAACTAAAACAAAAAGTTCTGAAAATATAATTGATTATGTTTTTTACGCAAATCAGCAAATCGTACCGCCGCCTATGACATATTCACCGTCATACAAAACCACTGACTGACCTTTTGTTATCGCACGAACCGGTTTATCAAAAACAACTCTTATTTTGTCGTCGGAAATTTGTTCGACTGTTGCCGGCTCTTCGTTTTGTTTGTATCTTATTTTGGCTTTTACTCTCATTGGTCCGGGTATTGCAGATACGGAAATAAGATTAATATTATCCGCAACAAGTTCCCGGCTGAACAGTTCCTCCTCGGTTCCGAGAACAACACAATTCGTTTCCGGATTTACTGCGCATACAAACATTGGACAGGGCAGAACCAAACCGAGTTTTTTTCTTTGTCCTACCGTATATTTTATTATGCCTTTATGCTGACCTAAAACATTTCCGTTTTTGTCAACGAAATTTCCGCAAGGATATCTTTTACCCGTGTAATTTTCTATGAAATCAGAGTATGAGCAGTTTTTTATAAAACAAATATCCTGACTGTCTTTTTTATCGGAATTGATAAAACCGTTTTCTTTGGCAATTTCACGGACTGTGGTTTTATCGAGTCTTCCAAGCGGGAAGGAGGTAACCGACAACTGCTTCTGGTTCAGAGAATACAGCACATAGCTCTGATCTTTTGTAAGATCGGAGGCTTTTTTCAGCAGATATCTTCCGCTCTCTTTATCGAATTCGATATCTGCATAATGCCCGGTTACTACACGTACATTTCCGAATTTTTCTGCTTCATCAAATAAGAGCTCAAATTTTATATGTCTGTTGCATTCTATACAAGGATTTGGCGTTCTTCCGTTTTCGTAGTCGCTTACAAATTTGTCGATGACTTTTTCTTTGAATCCTGAGGAAAAATTACAGACGTAATGCGGAATGCCAAGCGTTTCGCACACTTTTGCCGCATCTTTGATGTCATTTTCGGAAAAGCATTTGCTTTCCGTTACTGGCAAATTTAAGTTATCGATGAGACGCATTGTAATACCAACGCAGTCGAACCCCTGATTTTGTGTAAGCAGAGCGGAAACGCTCGAATCTACACCGCCGCTCATCGCTATTATTGCTTTTTTTGATAAATTATCCATAAATATACCGTTTTTTCAGAAAATAAGAACTAAAATCAAACTGAACGCTTGACTTACGCTGATAATTTTAGCATATCAGACAGCATATGTCAAGGTTTTTACAGTTAATATAATTTTATGCATTTTATTATTTTTAAATCAAAACATAAATATTCGTTGACAAAAACCATAAGTTATGGTATACTGACTATGTTATATTTTGCGGGTGTGGTGGAACGGCAGACACGATGGTCTTAGGAGCCATTTCTTCGGAGTGTGGGTTCAAATCCCACCACCCGCACCAGTGGCAGCGACGGCTCCGAACATACGGGGCAAAGCTGCTTTTTTTTCGTTAAATGCGAGGATAAAAACAGTAGTTAAAACTCGTGAATTCAAAGTGTCCGTAACAGATATTGCGGACACTTTTTTAGTTCATTTAAGGCATATGTTTTTTCGAACAGCATACGCTTAAGCTTTTCGGTATCATATTTAAAAACACGCTAAAGTCGCAAAACATAAATCCCTTTCCTTGAATGCTTAAAGTATGTATACAGGAAAAACGTAAATTTATTTCGAACTTGTAATACTAAGCAAACTTTGAGACAAAATGTATATACAGCCTTAACAATAGCTGTATAAAAACATTTTAATTGACTTTTTAAACAAGCTATGGTATACTAAGGTGAGTTGTGAAATGGCAGGTAGCAAAATGTCTGATCAGATTATGTTGTTTATTTTCGGACTTGTATTATTGATAAAAGGCGGAGATTGGTTTGTCGACGGTGCAAGCGATATAGCAAGACGCTTTCATTTGCCTGAAATTCTCATAGGAGCGACCGTAGTATCAATCGGTACAACGTTGCCTGAGGTTATGGTTTCCGCTACGTCGGCATTACAGGGAATCGGCGGTTTAGCATATGGGAACGCAGTAGGGTCGGTAATATGCAATACTGCTCTTGTGGCAGCAGTTACTATCGCAGTAAGGCCGAATGCTGTTAACAGAAATGACCTTGTTTTACCGATTGCATTTTTCTTTATCAGTGCGTTTTTTTACGGTCTGAACACATATATTTTCGGGAAATTCACACGTTTTTCCGGGGTAGTTTTACTGTTTTTTTTCGTTTCTTATACTGTGCTTACAGTTTTGCAAATGAAAAAGGAACCGATTTCCGGATCTGAAATTTCCGATTATGATCTACAAGAGGAAATAAGTATTTCTGATGAAGAAGAGACAAAACGCTATTTGTTAAAATCTGTTGTATATCTTGCAGTCGGAGCGCTGCTTATTGCAGTCGGGGCCGATCTTCTGGTCGAAAACGGAACTAAAATAGCAGAAGAGCTCGGAGTACCCGAAACCGTTATAGGTTTGACTTTTGTGGCGCTCGGAACTTCGCTACCCGAACTTGTAACGGCAATAACTTCGCTTATGAAGGGGCACAGTGCTTTGTCGGTAGGAAATGTAATCGGAGCAAATCTGTTCAACCTGGCTTTGGTGACAGGAGTAACTGCCTCGATAGCGCCGTTTGAAGTGCCGGCTGATAAATTGTTATTCGGAATCAATCAGAGTCTTCTGATAGATATGCCGGTAATGATCGGTGTGATGCTTATACTTACAGTTCCTGTTTTGATGAAGGGCAGACTTTACAGAGGACAGGGAATTGCGCTTCTCGCCATATATACACTGTTTTGCATTTCACAGTTTGTTATTTGATGTTTTTAGCAGTCAAATGTAATATTCTGAATTTTATTTTGAGGAAAAAACTATATGGACATCATCAGAATTGAGAATTTAAGTAAAAGCTACGGACGTATAAAAGCTGTAGATAATATCAGTTTCAAAGTTAAGGAAGGAGAATTTTTTTCTTTTCTCGGACTGAACGGAGCAGGGAAGAGCACAACCATATCCATGATGTGCGGATGCCTTTCAAAAGATAACGGAAAAATTTTTATAGACGGTCTTGATATTGATAAAAATACCGACGGTATCAAACGCAGGCTGGGAGTTGTTTTTCAGAACTCGGTGCTCGACAGACCTCTGAGTGTCAGGGAAAATCTGAAAATCAAGGCGGCTATGTACGGAATAACCGGTCCTGATTTTCAGAAAAGGTACGATAACCTTTCAGAACTTCTTGATTTCGGAGAACTTTCAGACAGGAGTGTCGGAAAACTCTCCGGCGGGCAACGCAGGCGAATTGATATCGCAAGGGCGCTGATACATGATCCGAGAATACTTATTCTCGATGAACCTACTACCGGACTTGATCCACAGACAAGGAAAATGCTTTGGAGAACTCTTGATATTTTGAGAAAAGAAAAAAATCTCACAGTTTTCCTCACAACTCATTATATGGAAGAGGCAGCCGATTCCGATTACGTTGTTATAATCGATTCCGGAAAAATAGCAGCGCATGGCACACCTCTTGAACTGAAAAACACATATACGACTGACTTTGTCACAGTTTACGGAGTGAGCGAGGACGAAATAAAACGCATTTCCGATAAATATACAAAAGTTGTCAACGGTTACAGAATTACAGTATCTGATACAAAAAAAGTTACCGATATGATTATCTCTGATCCTGAGATTTTCAAAGATTTTGAGGTAGTTAAGGGTAAAATGGATGATGTTTTTATTTCGGTGACCGGAAAGAAGTTTTCGGAGGAATAAAGCATGAAATCATTATTAATCATAACCGGAAGAAATATAAAACTGTTTTTCAAAGATAAGGGGATGTTTTTTACATCTCTTATAACACCGCTGATACTGTTGATTCTGTATGCTACTTTTCTCGGTAAAATATTCAGAGATACTTACAGCTCGGTTATGCCGGGACTTGATGAAAAACTTCTTAACGGAGCAGTGGGAGGGCAGCTTCTCGGAGCGTTGCTTTCAGTAAGCTGTGTAACAGTTGCGTTCTGCTCGAATTTTCTCAGTGTCAGCGACAAAGTAACTGGCGCAAAAAATGATATAGACGTTACACCCTTTCCGAAAACCGCACTTGCGGTCAGCTACTACATCTCCACCCTTTTTTCAACGCTGATAATCTGTTATTTCACAGTTCTGGCGTCACTTATTTATATATCTTTGGTGGGATGGTATCTTTCATTTTCTGATGTACTTTTTATTCTTCTTGACGTATTTCTGATAAGTATGTTCGGTACAGCATTATCTTCGCTGGTCGGATTTTTCCTGTCGTCTCAGGGTCAGATATCGGCAGTCGGTTCAATAGTAAGCGCCGGATACGGTTTTATATGCGGAGCGTATATGCCTATATCACAGTTCGGAGAGGGACTACGCGAAGCGCTTTCGTTTTTCCCGGGAACTTATGCGACCTCTCTTATAAAAAATCATACTCTCAGAGGAGTTTTTGAAGAAATGGAGGCCATCGGAATTCCTGAGCCGGCTATCAAAAGTTTACGGCAAACAATGGACTGCGATATATTTTTCGACGGTAAAGAGGTAAGTTTAACCACCATGTATCTTATTTTGATTATGACAGTTGTAGTTTTAATGGCGATTTTTGTAGGTATGCAGGCAATTTCAATCAAAAAGAAGTCAGTATAATTTCATTGGCAATAAGTTAATAAGCAACACACTTATAGCTAAATATATACAAGTTAAAACCAATAAAACGTATTCATAAAAAATGAAAATAAAGAGGATAATTATATGCTTCGGATAACTGATCTGACAAAAAAATACGGAGACAAAATTGCTGTTGACAATCTGAGTCTTCACATAAACCCCGGCGAAATTTACGGTTTTATAGGACACAACGGAGCCGGTAAAACAACAACTATAAAGGCATGCTGCGGTATACTTGATTTTGACTGCGGAGAAATACTGATAAACGGTAAATCTATAAAGACCTCTCCACTTGAATGTAAATCCGAAATAGCTTATTTACCCGACAATCCGGATTTGTACGATTACATGACCGGAATAAAATATCTGAATTTTATTTCCGATATATTTTCGGTAGGAGTAAAAGAGAGAAGAGAGCTGATTGAAAAATATTCGGTGATTTTCGGAATTGACAAGGAAATCGGTCAACTGATTTCATCATATTCACACGGAATGAAGCAAAAACTTGCGATTATTTCGGCTTTGATACATAAGCCAAAACTGCTTATAATGGATGAGCCGTTTGTCGGACTTGATCCTAAGGCGGCACATCAGCTGAAAGAAATAATGCGCAGTATATGTGACGACGGCGGCGCTATATTTTTCTCAACGCATGTGCTTGATGTTGCTGAAAAGCTTTGCGATAAGGTAGCTATTATCAAGTCAGGTAGACTGATAAAATCCGGTACAATGGAGGAAGTTCGCGGAGACGATTCGCTTGAAGAAGTTTTCCTTGAACTGGTTGATGAAAATGACAATATTTAAAACTCTTCTAAAAAAGCAGTTTGCAGAAATGATGTCCTTTCTTTTTCCCGTGAAAAAGAATACGCAAAAACGAAGCTCATCACATCTGGCACTTTACATCTTTCTGATTATTTATGTTGTTGCAGTTTTCGGCGGAATGTTTTTTGTATACGCAAAATCGCTCTGTGAACCCTTTTGTAATGCAGGACTTTCATGGCTTTACTTTTCCGTTATGGGTATTACCGCTTTGGCTATCAGTCTTATCGGAACGGTATTTATGACTTATATGATAATTTATAAAGCGGGTGACAACGATATACTGCTGAGTATGCCGATACCGCCTAAATTCATATTGCTTGTAAGGATTTTAGGCGTATATCTTATCTCATTGTTTATGACGGCAATGGTGATGCTTCCGTCGATTTTTGTATGGATTTTTTTCGGAAATGCGGGCGTTTTATCATTGGTGCTTTCATTCCTTACCGTATTTCTGATACCGCTTCTGTCGGTAACGCTTTCCTGTCTGCTTGCTTTAGTGATTGCTGTGCTGATGGCAAAAACAACTCATAAGACACTTATATCCGTTTTATTTTCGCTTTTTTTCTTTGTAATTTATTTTATTGCTGGCTCAAAAATATCCCAGGCGATAACTTATATAGCAACAAACGGAGAAGCTGTCGGCAATAAAGTCAAAATATTTGCATATCCTTTTTACTGCCTCGGTGTAGGTATCACAGAAAATGTACTTTATTATCCTGTGTTTATGGCAGTTTGTGTACTGGCGTTTGTACTTGTTTATTTCATCCTTTCAAAAACTTTTCTCAGACTTTCAACGATACGGAAAGGAGAGAAGAAGAAAGCTATAGGTCAGACTTCCGGACTGAAAAGCAGTGGAGTTAAAGCTGCGCTGCTGAAAAAGGAAGCTAAGCGTTTTTTCACTTCCTCCGCTTATATACTCAATGCAGGTTTTGGCAGCATTTTTCTGCTTATTTTCCCGATTCTTGCTATTGTTTACAGAAATAAACTTAATGAAATCATAAATATGTTTTCATTCGATATAACTCCGGTTATCGGTGTTGCAATTTGTTTTCTTGCATCAACTGTTATAATATCGGCATCCTCTGTTTCCATAGAAGGCAAAACACTCTGGATAATAAGAACTTTACCGATACCGACATCTGATATACTGAAAGCTAAATTTCTGTTTCACATGATTTTAGCAGGTGCCCCGACACTTATATCAGTAATCGCTGTCAGCATAACATTCGGAGTCGGATTTGCCAATGCCGTAATACTGACAGTGCTATGTTTGTCGTATGTTGCGCTCAGTGCGCTTATCGGTCTGATTATCAATCTGCATTTTCCCAATCTCGACTGGAAAAGCGAGATGGTAGCGGTAAAACAGGGCGCAAGTGTAATACTATCAATGATTACAGCTATGGTTGCTGTCCTGATACCTTTTATAATTTTCCTTTTTGTCGGAAGCCTTATACCCAATCTGGTGTTTCTTTTGATTGTTACGGCAATGTATATGGTATTTTCGGTTGTTCTTTATTGGTATCTGATAAACTGCGGTAAACAAATTTTTGAACATATTTAATTGTACAGCGTCATTACAAGCGTTCCTGTCAGCATAAGTATTAGTCCTATAGCTGCTTTTCGGCTCAGTTTTTCTTTGAAAATTATGTATGAAAATATCACGGTGAAAAGTATACTCATTTTGTCAATCGGGACAACGACACTGACCTTTCCGTATTTTATGGCATAATAATAGAGCAGCCAGGAAATTCCGGTAGCGAAACCGGAAAGAATAATATAAATTATTTCGTTCTTTACCGGCTTTGCAAGCAGTTTCGCTTTACCTTTAAGAACAACTATCGCAAATGCCATAATCAGAACAACACAGGTTCTGATTGCAGTGCCCGCATTGGAGTCTATATCGTCTATTCCGATTTTCGCAAGTATTGAAGTCAGTGCAGCGAAAATTGCGGATAGAAGAGCGTAGATTAACCAAGCGGGCTTTTTCTCTTTTTCGGTATCGCTTTTCCTTTTTTCTACCATAAGATAAATACCGACAGCAATCAGAAATATGGCTATACATTTCGGAAGAAGAAAGTTTGTTTCATTAAAAATGATAATTGACAATACTATTGATAAAACCGTGCTTGATTTATCTATCGGAACAACTTTATTTATATCACCAATAGAAAGAGCTTTGAAGTAACAGATCCAGGACGCACCGGTCGAAATTCCGGAGAGTATCAGAAAAGTAAGAGTTTTTGCGCTTACGGTAAATAAACTGTCTTTTACTCCTGTGACAAACACCATTATTACGGAAAACAGTAAAACAACCGCTGTTCTGTATGATGTAGCTACCTCCGAATCTGTTTTTTTAATTCCGCATTTTGCGAGAACCGAAGTTATTCCCGCAAAAAAAGCTGAGGCAACTGCCGCTAAAATCCACATAATAAACTCCATCCCGACCTATTGATCAAATTATCAGAAAGTAACGAAAAAAATAATGATAGATATGCTGTGTTTGCTTGATAAATAAAAATACTATGTTAATGCTACCAAAAAAACAAGGTCAGTTCAGTGTTTTGACCTTGTTTTTTAATATTCAGCGTCATTAAAAGCTGAGTTTGAAAATTAGATTTTGGTTGTAAAAGAGCATAAGCCCGAAATATCATAGAATAACTGCGATCAGCATTATTTGACATTAATATCTTGAAACGAAACTATAATTATGATTGTTTATTTTCTGAAAGTTGAGAAATTTTTTTTCGTATAAGCGGCAAGGCTTTTTCGGGTGAATCTACTCCGTAAACTGCGGATTCCATCGGGCAGGGACCGTCTCCGGCTCTGTTTATAATGCCGGGAACCAGTTTGTCATAAAATATCTTTATCCCATACTTTTCTGCAACTTCAAGAGCGGGCTGACTTATAACCGCCGCATAAACTTCTTTTACTCCGAGAAGTACATAGAGGAATGCAGCGGCCTTTCCGATGACTTTATCGGCAGCAAGTCCGCCGTTTATGTTTTTTTGGCTTTCAAGAATGGCAAGGAGAGGTTTAACGCCTCTTTCCGTTGATTCAATATAGCATTCACTCGATGATATGACAAGCGTAAGTCCTTTGTCAATCAGTGTGTTTTTTAACGATTGGAGATCATTTGCTCTTTCCATTTGTTATTCCCAAAATTCTGTACATAATAAGAGGGATAAGTATAAGCTGAAGAATTATTCCGAATATTCCGGTAACCGAACTCATCCAGATCGTTTTTACTGCTATCGGACTGTCAAAGAAGTTGACGGCGATCAGAACGGCTATGGCGCGAATAATTCTTCCGGAAAGCTGGATGGCAAGGACTTTTACTATGCAAGGCAGCTTGATATCAGAGAGAAGTCCGGCTGCAAGACCGTAGGCGGCAAGCTCAACCATCATGACCGGAAGCATCGTTTCGGTGGGCATTGATGTAAGAGCAAAGCTGACCAGAGGAGCGACAATTCCCGAGGCACATCCGGCAAAAGATCCGGCAAGAAGACCTACAAGTATTATCGGCAGGTGCATCGGAAGAAATGTTTCACCAAGTCCCGTTCCGAGTCCGGACAAAGCACCAAGTACGTGGAAAATCTGAGGAAGAGCCACGGCAGCGGCAATAGCTGTGAAAGTAGCAAGAGTACGGTATTTTACTGAAACCGTTCTTTTGCTTTTTGTCAGAGTAACAGACGACATAAAAACCTCCGTTAATATTATTTATTTTTATTGTTTTTCTGTTGTTGTATTTTGCAGATAATCACTCAAATGTATGTGCAATTTCTTCGAGGTATTTCCTTATACTTATATTCTGAGGACAGCGCTTTTCACAAAGTCCGCATTTTATACAGTCGGAAGCTTTGCCGTTATTTTTGGAGATATTTTTATAATCATTTTTAGCGTTCCAGAGTCTCGATTCCTCAAAACGTTTGAATTCATTGTAAACTCCGAAATAATCGGGAATAGCGATTTTTTGAGGACAGCCGTCTACACAGTATCTGCATGACGTACAGGGGACAGCAATGGAGTTGCGTATTATGTCTGCCGCCTGCATAACTGTTTCTTTTTCTTTATCTGAAAGAGGAGAGAAATCCTTCATAAAACTCAGGTTGTCGTCTACTTGGGCGATATTACTCATTCCGGAAAGAACCATGTAAACGTTTTCAAGAGAAGCGGCAAATCTTATCGCCCAGGAGGCGACGGAAATATCAGGTCTGACGCTTTTAAGAAGATCTACGGCGGCTTTCGGAATGTTGGCAAGCGCACCGCCTTTGACAGGTTCCATAACCAATATTTTTTTGCCGTGTTTGACCGCTGTTTCGTAGCAACGACGAGACTGAATATTTTTATCCTCCCAGTCGAGATAGTTAATCTGTAACTGTACAAACTCAACTTCCGGATGAGCCGTCAGAATTTTATCGAGTACTTCCGGTGAATCGTGAAAAGAAAATCCGACGTGTTTTATTTTGCCTTCATTCTTTTTCCGGAAAGCAAACTCAAAAGCTCCGAATTTTTCTGCTTTTTCAAAAGTATTGCGGTTAAGCGAATGGAGAAGGTAATAGTCAAGATAATCTACTCCGAGATTTGTTAACTGACGTTCAAAAAACGACGGTATTTCTTCGGCGGAGTTGATCATAAAAAGGCTTAGTTTATCTGTTATCGTGTAGCTGTCACGAGGATATCTTTCTGCGACAGCTTCTTTGAAAGCATTTTCGCTCATACCGTTGTGGTACGGGGCGGCAGTGTCGAAATAAGTAAAGCCGTTTTCCATAAATCTGTCAGCCATTTTCTTTACCGTTTCGATATCGATGGCTTTAGAATTTCCGTCGAAAACAGGCAAGCGCATAAGACCAAAACCGAGTTTTTTCATATATTGCGTCCTTTCATCAGCTTTTTCTTTATTTTAATACAAAAAGAAGTATATGTCAAGTTTTTTTGAAAAATAAACACTGTGCCGAATCAGTGCTGACTGTTTATTTTAAAAATCCTGAATTATAATCCTGGCTTTTCAGATAGTAACCGTTCCTTATAAGAAAATCAACCTTCAAAGCGACAAGGTTTATATCAGTATATGTCATTTTAGCTATCTGAAGAGTATCGTAACCTTCTTTTATATATTTCAGTATTTCCCTGTCGTCAAGTAAAAGATTGGCAGCGAAAATATTAGCTTCGTACTCCCGTCTTGATGTCATGTCGTAAAGAACAAATTCCTGAAAAGGACTGTTTTTGGCGAAATCTCTGTGCAGGCAATCATGTCCGAGTTCATGAGCGCAAACAATACGGTTCATGTCGGTTGAATTTTCTGAATTCAGGATTATGAAACGGTTGCGCTTGATTATGCGGTACATTCCTTTCAGACGCTTGAGTCCGTCAAACATTATTATCTGAATGCCCGATTTTTCGGCTATTTCAAAAGGATTTCTCGTTTTGTATTTTTTTATCAGCTTCTGTGACGAATTGGCTATGTAACCGTAATAATTGTTCATAGTTCACCGCCCGGAATTTATTTTTTATCCGAATATTTTTTTGGAGCAAATTTTTTGTTTTTTTCTTTTGCCATCCAATATGCCTGATTTAAAGCTGCCATTATACCGTCTTTTTCGTCTTCTTCGATATCTCCGCCGGCAAAAAGCCCGCTTATCTCCGAAACAAGCGCATCAATATCTCTTGCAGTTCTTGAACCTCCGCGTTCGTACGCTGATATTACAAGCATTCCGTCGTTTCCAAGCAGATATTCGACTGTTGTTTCAAGCGCAGTTGCAAGCCGTGACACTATCTCTATGTGCTGAGGTTTTCTTGTACCCAGTTCATAATTCTGAATTGTGCGTCCTGTAACACCTGCTTTTTTTGCCAGCTCTTCCTGGGATAATCCGAGAGCTTTGCGGCAATTTTTCAGCCTTTCTTTGAATTCCATTGCAGTATTTCCTTTCTCTTAGTTTTACAAGGGAAAAATTTCCATGCGAAAACATGAAAAAATGTTCGTTAAACCTCTTTACAACGAAAAGTTTTTCGTGTATAATTAATGCAGATAACACGAAATGTTGTTCATGTAAATATAATATCACAAGAAAAAATGTTTGTCAATAGTAAATTTTAAAAAAAGAGGATGGATTTAAAACGAATGGGAAAGATAATACTGCACTGCGATATGAATAATTTCTATGCCTCGGTTGAATGTGCGCTGAATCCTGAATTACGTGAATATCCGGTTGCGGTGTGCGGAGACGTAGAACTGAGACACGGCATCGTTCTTGCAAAAAATCTGATTGCGGCAAAATATAAAATCAAAACAGGTGAAACCATATGGCAGGCAAAACAAAAATGCCGGAATCTTATTATAGTTCCGCCGAATTTTAAGAATTATATGAAATTTTCCGAAGCCGCAAGAGAAATTTACGGCAGATACACATCTGAAATAGAGCCTTTCGGACCTGACGAATGCTGGCTTGACATAACGGGAACCGCACGCAATATAAAAGAGGGCGAGAAGATAGCTTACCGGATAAAAGAAGAGATAAAGAGGGAACTCGGAGTAACAGTTTCGGTAGGCGTTTCGTTCAGCAAAATTTTTGCTAAGCTCGGAAGCGATATGAAAAAACCTGACGCTGTCACTGTTATTCCGGAAGAGAATTATCTTTCCGTAATCGGAAATCTACCGATTTCCGATATGCTCGGAGTCGGTCCGGCTACTGCAAGAAAGCTTAATTTGTATTGTGTTGAAACTATATCCGAGCTTGCTGAGTTTCCCAAGGTAATGGAAAAGAAACTGTTCGGAAAATGCGGAGAGGTACTCTGGAGCTGTGCCAACGGTTTTGATGTTGTGCCTGTGGTAAGCAGGGAGTCGGAAACGGTGGACAAAACCGTGGGAAACGGAATAACACTTCCGAAAGATCTGTTTGAAAAAGAGCAGGTCTGGAAAACAGTGCTTGATTTAAGCCAGGAAATAGGTCACAGACTTATGCTCAATGAAAAAAAAGCAGGAGACGTAAGTCTTACGGTGAAAGACAGCTCTTTCAGAACAACGCACTGGCATTGCCATCTCGAAGAATATACATCAAGTCCTTTTGTTATAGCCAGAGCCGCATTCAGGCTTTTTGAAAACGGGTATTCGTGGCAGAATCCGGTACGGTCAGTAACCGTACGCGCTTCAAATCTCGGAGCCTCAGATATTCCGGTGCAGATAAGTATGTTCGACACTGTAAATGACGGTTATAAAAAACAGAAAATATCTGAAACAGTAGAAAAAATACGAGACAGATTCGGTTACAATTCGATAATGAACGCAGTTGTTCTGAAGTCCGCAAAACAAAGAAATGAGAGTCTGCCGTTTTGATAAAAGGGGAAACAATGGCAAAATACCGTAAAGTATATGTAGGAGTAAAAGTTCAGGTTGACAGTGAAGGAAACACAAAGCCGGTAAGTATAATCTGGGAAAACGGTGAGGAATATCTGATTGACAGGGTAAAATACAAAATCCCCGCAGCCTCACTTAAGGTCGGAGGCAGGGGGATACGTTATACAGTTATCATCAAGGGAGCCGAGAGGCATCTTTATGACGAAGAGGGAAAATGGTTTGTGGAAAAACGAACAGAATAAATCAGGTTTTTGCGGTAAGTTTGAATACATCTGAGGCCTTTCCGATTACGACAATATGATCCTTTGATCTGAATTCGTAGTCAGCTCCAGGCATGGGTTCTATCGAATTTGCGGAATTTTTTATGGCTATTATGTTTATATTATGACGTTTGCGGACGTCGATAGCCATAAGCGTTTTACCGATCCATTCCTTAAGTATCGGAATTTCGTAAATAGAATATTCGCTGGTAAGCTGGATATAATCGAAAATGTTCTGAGAATTGTACCTCATGGCAAGTTTTTCGGCGATCTCACGTTCGGGGTAAACTATTTCGTCAGCTCCGATTTTCGTAAGTATTTCAGCCTGAATATCATATCTTGCCTTAGTGACAACGCATTTTGCACCGAGCTTTTTCAGAAGAAGAGTAATAACGAGCGATGACTCAAAGTCTTCACCGATAGTAACAAAGCAAAGATCAAAATTGTTCACGCCGAGCGCACGAAGAACGCCTTCATTGGTACAGTCACCTATATGCGCATCGGAAAATCTGCTGGCGAGACTTTCTATTATTTCCGGGGATTTGTCGACCACCATAACTTCATTACCGAGATCGGTCATTTTCTGAGCAAGGTGTATACCGAATCTTCCCATTCCGAGTATCAAAACAGTTTTCATTAGAATTTCCTTTCTTTGTTGGTGATTTTACGTCCGACTTATTTAAAAGCGGGCATAAGTTTTATCCGACTATTACTTTTTCCGAGGGTCTGTCAAGAGGAACTTTACTGTGTCTTTCGGATAAAACAAGCATAAGAGTCATGGCTCCGAGCCTTCCGGCGTACATAAGAATCATCAGCACAATCTTTGAAGCTTCCGACAAAGTCGGAGTTATTCCGGTTGTAAGACCTACCGTTCCTATTGCAGATGCAACTTCAAAAAGGATATCGCTGAGCGGAATATGAGGCTCAAAAGCACAGATAAGACAAGTCGATACAACGGCGAAAATAATGTACGTAGTAGCTATCGTATGGGCTTGTTTAATTGATTCCGCCGCAATTTTCTTTTTGAAAATCACGGAATTTTCATGGTTGGAGGCACCGGCTATGGTGCTTATGATAATCACTGCAAGAGTAGTTGTTTTTATACCGCCGGCGGTTGAACCCGGAGAGCCTCCGGTTATCATGAGAAACACCGAGGTAAGCTTTCCGGAATCAGATAATGCTGACTGGTCAATCGTGTTGAATCCTGCCGTTCTGGTAGTGACAGACTGGAAAAACGATGCAAGTACTTTATCTCCGAGCGGAAGATCTTTGAGCGAATGTGCGTATTCAAAAATAAAGAAGCAGACGGCACCGAATAAAATGAGAACTGCTGTTGTCGAGATGACTATTTTAGAGTGCATCTCAAGTTTTCTGAATCTGAATTTGCATTTGATGAGATCAGTCCAGACAAAAAATCCGAGACCTCCGACGACTATCAGTACCATAATAATCGAGTTTACCGCAACATTGTCGACATAAGAGGTAAGGGAAGAAAACTCTCCTTTAAATCCCATTAGGTCAAAACCGGCATTACAGAAAGCGGATACCGAGTGAAACATTGCATAATATACGCCCTTGGCACCGACTTCGGGGCAAAGACAAAATGAAAGAAACAGCGTTCCCGTCGCTTCGACAATGAGCGTACCGAATATAATTCCCTTAATGAGGGTAATTACACCGTCTCGCCTGACGTTACCGGCTGACTGCGTCAGGATATTCATTTCTTTAAGAGAAATATGTTTTTTCGTAAAAACTGCAAATATAGTTATCAAAGTCATGAAACTGAGTCCGCCGATCTGAATCAAAAGCAGGATTACAAGCTGTCCGAAAACAGACCAGTGAGTAAAAGTATCAACGACAACAAGACCGGTTACGCAGGTAGCACTGGTTGCAGTAAAAAGACAATCGCTGAAAGCGGTAAAATCTCCGGTTTTGGAAGATATAGGCAAAGTCAGCAAAAGTGCTCCGGTGAGTATCACGCCAAGAAAACTCAAAGCTACAAGTCTTTCCGTTGTCATACGGAAAATAAGTTTGTTTTTCAATTCAATACTTCCTTAAAAAATATTTCAAAGGTGATTTTATCACGAAGTTGTAGATATTATGTGTATAAATAAATACCAATAGATGAATTTTGTCTTAGCCGTGATTAAGAAATGCATGCTTATAAATATTATGATTTCTATTCAATATATGTTGTAAAGTAGCTTTAAAGCATAAAACTGAATTCTTAAATGTAATGTTTTTTCACCATAAATAATCAGGAAATTAAACTGAAAGCTGCCACAAGTCGTAGGACAAGTGACAGCTTTTTAATAAAAATTGAATTAAAAGATAAGAGGTGTTAAGATGTTAAGATGTTAAGATGTTCCTTAGTTTATCAGACAGTTGTAGCGAGAGCTTTGTAAACATCCTTCAGCTGCGGGTAAAATGACCTGTAAATACGGTAGAATTTTTCGTATTCAGGACAGTTTTCCGGATAAACAGGAGGAGTATTCCTGATTACCTCATCACACGCAGACGGGACATCTTTATAAAGTCCGATACCGACTGCGGCAAGAATTGCAACCCCGAGTGCCGGTCCTTCGTTATTGATAGGGGTTTTTATCTGAACATTATAGGTTCCGGAAATGATTTTCTGCCAAAGGGGACTGCTTCCTCCTCCGACAGCAGTCATATCGGTAACGTTTATGTTCATTTCCCTTAACACTTCAAGGCAGTCACGCAGTGAGTATGAAACTCCTTCAAGTATTGCCCTTATGAAATGTGCTCTTGTATGAATTGCAGATATGCCAAGAAAAGCTCCCCTTACGTTCGGATCAAGGTGAGGTGTACGCTCGCCCATAAGATAGGGAAGAAACAGAAGTTTATCGGCTCCTATCGGTATTTTTTCCGCCAGTTCATCCATTTGTCTGTAACTGAGGTCAGAAGCGAAGTTTTCCCTGAACCATTTAAGGGAAAGTCCGGCGCTCTGCGTAACTCCCATTACATGCCATTTACCGGGTACTGCACAACAAAAAGTATGAACTCTTCCTTTCGGATCTATAACGGGCTTTTCGGTATGAGCGTAGACAACTCCGCTTGTACCTATCGTTGTAAAAGCACGGTTTTCCCTGACTACTCCGCAGCCTACTGCTGCAGCCGCGTTATCTCCTGCTCCTCCGACGACGGGCGCCCCGGACAATTTTCCCTTTATGTTGCAATAACCTGTAATCTCGGGACTTTCATAAACATCAGGCAAAAGCTCTCTTTCGATTCCGAGAAGACGCAGAATTTCATCAGAAAAAACTCTGTTTTTTATGTCAAGAAGCTGCATTCCTCCGGCATCTGAAACTTCGCTTGCAAATACACCTGTCAGCTTATACCTTATGTAATCCTTGGGCAGAAGTATGTGCCGGCATTTGTCATAAATTTCCGGCTGGTTGTTTTTAACCCACATTATTTTTGAGGCGGTAAATCCGGTAAGTGCGGGATTGGCAGTTATATTTATAAGCTTTTCTCTGCCGACAATATCAGTAATCTGTGCACATTCCTTTTCTGTTCTCTGGTCACACCAGATTATGGCAGGACGGAGAACGTTACCATCGCCGTCAAGCATTACAAGTCCGTGCATCTGTCCTGAAAGCCCTATACCGTCAACATGATCAACGTTTTCAGTAACTATTTGAATTGATTCAAGCGTTGCATTCCACCAATCCTCAGGGTTTTGCTCCGCCCAACCGTTCTGTGGCTGATATAGTGGATATTCGATTGTAGAAGAGCTGATTTTATTCAGTTTTTCATCAAAAAGTACTGTTTTTACTGCCGAAGTACCGATATCTATTCCAATTAAATACTTCATAAAGATTCCTTTCGCTGTTTACTCATTCGTCAAACAGTCATTTTAATTTAATCGATATGCAAGAACTGTTACAGAGCTGACTGCTGAGTGTATCGGGCTGATGTCCGCCGATATAAAGAGTTATATCTCCGTCGGGATCAAGACGTTTTCCGTCATCACCGACAGCCTTTATCCAGTATTTATCAATATCGAGCGTCACCTGTTTTGTTTCGTTTTTAGCGAGAGTTATTGATTTTATTCCGCATAATTGATAATTCGGTGTTGAAGTTCTTGAATCGTTGAATTTTGCATATACCTGAACAATTTCTCTTCCGCTGACTGAACCGCAGTTGGTAACGGAACAAGACACGCTGATAACTCCGTCTTTTTCAGTGAAAGTTGCATTATCGTAACGGAAAGAAGTGTAGCTCAGACCGTAACCGAAAGGATAGAGAGGCTGTTTGTCGATAAAACGGTAAGTTCTTCCTTTCATAGAATAGTCTGAGAAATCAGGCAGCACGTCATCGCCGTGATAGAAAGTAAGAGGTAATCTTCCGGAGGGAGAAAACTTACCGGCAATAAGCTCGGCAACAGCAAGGCCACCCTGAGCACCCGGATACCAGGCCTGGATTATTGCTTTTGCGTGGTTTCTTACTTTTTCGCCGACATCAATCGGGCTTCCTGACATAACGACCACTATTACGTTTTCACAGCTATCGCAAACTGCCTCGGCAAGTTTCTGCTGAGTCTTGGGCAAAAACAAAGTGTTTTTGTCTCCGCTCTTACAGTAATCGCTGTTTGCGGCAGTACAACCTTCCTCGCCTTCCAGTGTATAGTCAAGTCCGAGACAAAGCACGGTCACGTCAGCTACGGACGCCGATGCGACTCCGGTGCTGATCAGATTTCCAAATCCTCCCCAGTCGTTTAATTTTTCATGCAACAGCTGGCAACCTTCGGAAACGGTGATTTCGGATTTGTCGAAAACCTTGCGCAGTCCGTCAGCAACCGTTATGTACTCGGAAGCTCTTCCGTTATAGTTTCCTTCAAGAGCTTTTGTCGACAGTATATTCGGACCGACTGCTGCAATACCGGAAACCGAATCGGGAGACAAAGGCAGATAGTTATTCTCGTTTTTCAAAAGAACGAGACACTGTCTTGAAGTTTCAAGATTAAGCTGTTTGTGTTCTTCACAGTCGAGTTTACTGAAAGGAATATCAGAGTAGGGACGTACATCCTCGAATTCTCCGAGCAGATAACGTATAGCGAATACTCTCGAAGCTGCCGCCTTGATATCTTCTTCGCTTACAAGATCTTCTTCATAAGCCTCAATAAGCTTCTGATATATCTCACCGCAGTTGAGATCACATCCGGTTTTCAGTGCAAGCGCAGCAGACTCGGTATGGCTTTGCGTATAGTGATGGTTTTTGAATATGTCTGAAATTGCTCCGCAGTCGGAAACATAGTAACCTTTGAATCCCCATTTGTCAAGAAGAATATCCTGCATAAGCTTTTTGCTTGCACAGCAGGGCTCATCATTTGTGCGGTTATAAGCACCCATTACGCCGAGAACACCAGCTTTTTTTACCGCAAATTCAAACGCAGGGAGGTAAGTTTCCCACAACTCTTTTTCAGAGACAACGGCGTTAAATCCATGTCTGAGTCCCTCGGGACCGCTGTGAACGGCATAATGTTTTGCGCAGGCAGTTGCTTTTTTAAACTCTCCGTCACCCTGGAGACCTTTTATAAACTCACATCCCATTGTTGCTGTCAGGAAAGGATCTTCTCCGAAAGTTTCCTGACCTCTGCCCCAACGAGGATCCCTGAAGATGTTAATGTTAGGGGACCAGAATGTAATACCCTTGTAGATATCTCGGTCACCGAATTCAACGCTCTTGTTATATTTTGCTCTGCCTTCAGTCGAAATAACGTCGGCAACAGTGTGAATGTTTTCCGGATTAAATGTAGCTGCAAGGCCTATTGCCTGAGGAAAAACGGTAGCGGTTCCTGCTCTGGCTACGCCGTGAAGTGCTTCATTCCACCAGTTGTATTCGTTTATACCGAGTCTTTCTATTGCCGGGGAATTGTAAAGAAGCTGCGAAGCCGCTTCCTCGGGAGTCATTTTATCAACAAGCTCGGTAGCTTTTTTCAGTGCTTCACTGTAATTCATAAATAATCCTTTCCAAAAATTCTGAATGTTAATTCATGGCTTGTTTCACAGAATCTGAAATCCGGTCTTCAAATAAATTGCTTTGTTCTTAAATTGAATGTCGGATATTTTATTTTTTATACCGGAATTTTCAGGTGTAATGAGTACCAATTCCGAATACAGTTATAAAACATAACTGATTATATACCAAACATTATTTCGTTCAGTATATTTTCAAGATATTCCTGTCTTCCACTGGTGTTGGTGGTAACTTCGCCGAGGCCGAGGGCATATTTTTCGAGTTCAGCCATGCTGGTTTTCCGTGTAAGAATTTTTTTACCTATTTTTGAGTTGTAACTACTGTATCTGTCTTTAATGAAATCGTCAAGGCGACCGTCTTTGCGGATCTTTGCAGCCAATCTGAGACCGAGAGCATAAGAATCCATACCGGCAATATAAGCCAATGCAATATCCTCGGGAGTAAATGAACCGCGCCTTGTTTTGGCGTCGAAATTGAGACCGCCGTTTGTGAAGCCACCGGCTCTCAGAACTTCAAGCATACATTTGGTAGTCTCGTAGACGTCGGTAGGGAATTGGTCAGTATCCCAGCCGAGCAGATAGTCACCCTGGTTTGCGTCGATAGAACCGAAGAAACCGTTTATTCTCGCCACTGCGAGCTCATGCTGGAATGTGTGACCTGCAAGCGTTGCGTGGTTTGCTTCTATGTTGAGTTTGAAGTCTTTGTCAAGACCGTAAGTTTTGAGGAAGCCTATAACAGTTGACGCATCAAAATCATACTGATGTTTTGTGGGCTCCTTGGGCTTCGGTTCAATGTAAAAATCACCTTTGAAACCGGCAGAACGGGCATAGTCCACAGCCAGTCTCATAAGATAAGCCATGTTGTCGAGTTCAAGCTTCATATCGGTATTAAGGAGTGTTTCATATCCTTCGCGCCCGCCCCAGAAAACGTAACCGGTTCCGCCGAGTTTAATTGTTGCATCAATTGCGTTTTTGATCTGCGCTGCGGCATAAGCAAAAACATCGGCGTTCGGAGAAGTGCCGGCACCGTGCATGTATCTGGGGTTGTTAAAGCAGTTGGCGGTACCCCAAAGCAGTTTCTTGCCGTTTTCATCCATCAGCTTCTTAATCAGATCCGTCATTTTTTCAAGGTTTTCATTTGACTCAGCAAGAGTCTTGCCTTCGGGAGCAATGTCTCTGTCGTGGAAACAGAAATAGTCTATGTCAAGCTTGTTCATTAGTTCAAAAGCCGCATAAGCCTTATTTTCGTAAATTTTCGCTGCACTTTTTGCACCGAACGTTTTATCTACAGTACCTCTTCCGAACATATCCGTTCCGTCTCCGCACATTGTGTGCCAGTAAGAGAGAGCGAATTTAAGATGCTCGCGCATTGTTTTTCCTTCTATGACTTCATCCGGGTTATAGTAGCGGAACGCAAACTCACTATCGGCATTTTTTCCCTTGTACTCAATCTTAGGAACATTACTAAAAAATTCTTTCATTTCAGTTACCTCCATATAATTTAAAATTACTGATTCAGGCGACATAAACTTCCTTCGTTTCACCGTTAACAAATAAAGGCTAACGGAAAAGAAACTTATATCTTTATTACAATTATACAAAATGAGTATTGATTTTTCTCGCCAAATATGATATATTATAAGACATAATTAGTCTTTTTCCAAGTGCGCTTGTAAAATTTTGTTTGGTTTAAGGAGGGCGCAATTTGTTTTACGAATCGAAACATCTGCTGAACCCCGAGTATCAGATTTCCGAACGAGGTAAAAATTTTTCTTTTCCGCTCCACATACATTCATGTTTTGAAATACTGATGATCAAAAGCGGAAAAATGAGGGTTACTGTCGGTAGTGAGAGCAGGATTCTCGGAAAAAATGATGCCGCACTTATTTTTCCTAACCAGATTCACGGAATGCAGACTGAAGAACAAAGCGAACATGTGTTATGCGTATTTTCTCAGAAACTGGTCAATTATTATAGCAAAAAAGTTCAGAATCTTTTGCCGGAAAGCGGTTTTTTTCACGTTCCTGATCTCCAGGCAACGCTTTTTGCAAGTATAAATTCCAAGACTGATGTAAGTACGGTGAAAGGGACTTTATATCTGCTTTGCGGACTGTTTGATTCAGAGGCGGAGTACAAGCCAAGAGCCAATTCAGGTGAAGACAGTTTGCTTTATACAATCCTTGAGTATATCGAAAACAATTATTCAAAAGAATGCCTGCTGAAAAACATGATTGAAACAATCAAGTACGATTACGCCTATATTTCAAAATTTTTCAAAAAAAATATCGGTATATCATTTAATGAATATGTAAACAGACGCAGGGTAAGCGAAGCCTGCTATCTTCTGAAAACAACGGATAAGAGTGTTCTCGAGATCGGAATGGAATGCGGATATGATTCACTTAGAAGTTTTAACAGAAATTTCAGACTTTATCTGAATATGTCCCCCAGAGAATTTCAGAAAAACACATCCCTCTCACTAAGCGGGATTTGATCAGCCGACAATTGTTTGATTTTCTTAAGCAAACGCACATTTATTTTCAGCAGGGAGGTGGCGGTTATAGATATTTTCATTCAATACGCCGGAAATGATGATTTTAAATTAATCAGACATTACGACACTCACTTGCGAGAAGCAGAGTTGACGGAATGTATAAGATTAAAAAGAGTTCTTATTATGAGAGCCGGCGATGTTTTTATCGGTTGGCTCAGATACAATATGTTTTGGGACAGTATTCCGTTTGTGAATATGCTATATCTTCTGAAAAAATACAGAAGGCAGGGTTTTGGCAAAAAACTGCTTGAATACTGGGAAAACGAGATGATGAAAAATGGCTGTAAAATAGTCATGACATCGACTCTTTCGAACGAAAAAGCCCAGTTTTTTTACAGAAAAAACGGATATTTCGATTGTGGATCTCTGCTGCTACCGGGTGAACCTCTTGAAATAATTTTAATGAAAACTTTAATATAGCATGATAAGTAAAAATCCCTTTTTTCAGCAAAACACTGTCAAAAGGGATTTTTGTTTTGTTTTAATGCAAAGGAAAACTGAAAAATTCTTTCATGTTTAAATTGACTATAAAAACGAGCTGATATATCAGTCATTAACCAGATCTGTCAGCAGCTCTGATATTTCAGACACAGATTCTTTACAGTCATTTTTTACCCATTCTATAATAACGGAATACGTCCCTCTCAGGAAGAACATCATCATATAATTTTTCTTCCAATCCGTTACTCCGAACCGATCAAGTATGGGTTCGAAAATTTCACTGTACAGCTTCTGAAAAGTGTTCTGAACTCTGAAGACCACAGGCTCCCTTGTTGCCGCAATAAAAACCTTTTTATTATCCTTTACGAAATTAAGAAAAGGAATCAGATACTGCGGAGTGAACAATTTAAGCTGTTCAACAGGAATGGTTGTAATATCGGATTTCCGAATGGCGGTTTGACTGTCAAATTGTTTCCACATCTGAGCTGTTATATAGTCGATGCTCTCCAAAAGCAAATCACCTAAATTTTCGTAGTGCAGATAAAAGGTAGACCTGTTTACACCTGCCTTCTCACAAACTTCTTTTACTGTAATGTATTCAAATTTCTTTTTTTCGAGAAGCAAAAGCAGAGCCTGATCCATCAGTCTGGCGGTGTTAAGATATTTGCTTTCGGATTTATTCATTGTCTTGATTCTCCGTTAATTGTTTTCGTTAGTAATTTCCGTCGCAAGACGTATTATGTCTTCGGCATATTTGTCCTTGCTGTTTTGTTTTATCCTGATATAAACAGGGTAATTTATACCGCAACCGACAAGTCCTGTGATTCCCAAAATAATTCCGATTACAAACTGAAACGCTGTTTGATTTCCGATCACATTCATCGCAAGACACATACCCAAACCAAGCAAAAGAGAAGAAGCAATACCAAAAGAATAAGTGAAAATATTTGCCGGTAATTTAGCCCTTCTGTCCAGCTTTTTCAAGGCGACGACTTTGGATGTTCTTTTTACCGAGTACTCGTTAGCGATTGATTCTGCGTAAATTTTGTCAGTGTTCATAATTAAACCTCCGTTTTTGTTTTGTTGGTTTAATTATATCAGACAACAAGCTTCAGTTGAACAACAAAAGAAAGATGAATTGTCGATTTAAATTAGGTGTATCTGATAAAATTGCTCGGTTGCAGATCGGAGTTTGCATTTTTTATAAAGATATTTATGATAAATTTTATCGGTATTACAAATTTTTATGAAACATGGTTGATATTGAATAGAACATTGACAAACTTTTAAATCAAACTATTGTAATATCTTCTGTTTCAGTAATTACCGTGTAGACCAATTAAATAAATCTGAATTTATGTTATTCTAAGAACAAATTGTTCACGGAGCAGACTATTAGAGTTAACTCGGTGTAGGATGCTTGAGTAGAAAAAGAGCATAAACATACCACTGACATATCTCGGTAATTTAATAATATCAAGTAAAGAACAAAAAACCAGACCTTTCAAAAGTCTGGTTTTTTTAATGTGTAACAATACACAATCTGGCTGCGGCACTAGGATTCGAACCTAGGTGATGACGGAGTCAGAGTCCGTTGCCTTACCGCTTGGCGATGCCGCAATGTTCAACGATGGCTATTATAGCACATTCGGAATAGTTTGTCAAGGTTTTTATAAAATTTTTTAAAAAACATTTTAATCAAGCACGAAATACGGTTGCTTGCCCGACAATCCGAAAAAGAAGAAGGAAAGTAATATTATATATGTGGAAAAAATACTTGAAAAGTTGAAGATTGTGTGCTATAATAAAACAAATGTGATCGCAGACCGGATCGCTCAATATGAAAGGTTGGATAAATCAATGATAAAAATGGCAGTTATAGGATTTGGTAATATCGGAAGCGGACTTGTTCAGCTGGTTACCGAAAACGCCGAAGTAATAGAGAAGGATCTTGGTTGCAAGCTTGAGATCAAATATATAGTAGATATCAGAGACTTCAAAGGTCATCCGCTTGAGTCTAAAATTGTGAAAGATTTCAATGTGGTTCTTGAAGATCCTGAAGTTTCAATTGTAGCTGAAATGATAGGAGGCTCTCACCCTGCGTTTGATTTTTCTCTGGCTGCGCTCAAAGCCGGAAAAAGCGTTGTTACATCTAACAAAGAGGTGGTAGCTAACTTCGGAGAAGTTCTTCTGAAAGCCGCCAAAGAAAATAAAGTAGCGTATCTTTTTGAAGCTGCCGTAGGCGGAGCAATTCCGATAATAAGACCTATGAGGGAGTCGCTTTCCTCAGATGTAATCAATGAAATAAACGGAATACTTAACGGTACCACTAATTTTATACTGACTAAGATGCTTTCGGACGGTATGTCGTTTGATGATGCACTCCAGCTTTCCAGAGATCTCGGCTACGCTGAAGCTAACCCTTCTGCGGACGTTGACGGTATTGACAGCTGCCGTAAAATAGCCATACTTTCTGCTCTGGCTTACGGAAAAGTATTTTCATGTGACAAAATCAGCACGCAGGGAATACGTAATATAAGTCGCCGTGACGCTGAGGATGCTGCAAAGATGTCCTGTGCAATTAAGTTGATAGCTCATACAGAAAAAATGTCGGACGGAAAAATACTGATCGACGTTGCACCGAAATTTACTGAGATTGACAGTCCGCTTTATTCGGTCAGTGATGTATTCAACGGAATTCTTATATCAGCGAAAGCATCAGGGGATCTTATGTTCTACGGTCGTGGCGCCGGTAAAATTCCGACCGCAGGAGCTGTTCTTGCCGATATTGCAGAAATTGTCAAACATATATCCATCGGACAGATTCCTCCAGTTTTGTGGAAAAGAGCAGAGGATGCAGAGCTGTTTGATTCAAAACTGCAGATGACAAGATTTTACTGCAGAGTAAAAGGAGATAAAACTCCGGAGGGTGTAAGTATAATAAGTTCAAAAGACGGTGAAACTTCATTTGTTACTGCGGTGACCAATGAATACGAAACAGAAAAAATGCTTGAAAATTTCGTCTGTGTTTCAAAAATAAGATTTATGTGATATGTTCAGGAGAATACAATGAAAAAATCCGTTCTTACGAAATATGCGCGACTTATAGCACGTGTAGGAGCTAACATTAAAAAGGGTCAGCAGGTTGTTATAAATGCCGAACTCGACTGTCCCGACTTTGTGGAAATTCTGGTCAAGGAGTGCTATAAAGCGGGTGCAAGCAAGGTCAGCGTTGAATGGTCTCATCAGCCTGTAACAAAGCTTAACATAAACTTCAGAAGTCTGGATGTGCTTTCGACAGTAGAGGGATGGGAAGTAGCCAAACTTGAGCATCGGACTGAAATCCTTCCGGTCACAATTTATCTTTTATCGGAAGATCCCGACGGTCTGAACGGAATCGACAGGGAAAAATATCAGAAGGCATCGCAGGAGAGATACAAAATTATCAAACCCCTTCGCGATAAAATGGATAACAAATACCAGTGGTGCATTGCTGCGGTGGCAGGAAAAGCCTGGGCAAAAAAGATGTTCCCGGGTCTGAAATCCGGAGCCGCAAAAGAAAAACTCTGGGAAGCAATCCTTAAAGCATCCAGAGTTGATGTTGAAGGTAAAGATGATCCGATTGAAAACTGGCACATTCACAATGAGACATTGAAAAGCAAATGCGCGTATCTGAATTCGCTTGGTATCGAGTCCCTTCACTACAAATCAGAGCGAGGAACAGACCTTAAAGTCGGAATGATAAAAGATGCAATGTTCCTCGGCGGAGGAGAGTATACTCTTCAAGGTAATTTTTTTAACCCAAATATTCCGAGCGAAGAAGTTTTCATCACGCCGGCAAGAGGAAAAGCTGAAGGGATTGTCTATTCAACCAAACCCCTTTCGTACAGAGGGGAACTGATTGAGAATTTCAGCATCAGATTTGAAAACGGTAAAGCTGTTGAAGTTCACGCTGAAAAAAATGAAAAACTGCTGGAATTAATGATAAATCTCGACGAAGGTTCCTCGTATCTCGGCGAATGTGCACTCGTACCATGCTCATCCCCTATAAACAAGACCGGCATTTTGTTCTACAACACTTTGTTTGATGAAAATGCTGTATGTCATCTTGCGCTCGGTGAAGGATTTACCAATTCGATAAAAGATTTTGAACAGTATACACTTGAACAGCTTCATCAAAAAGGTGTCAATGAATCCATGCTTCACGAAGATTTCATGATAGGTGATGAAACTTTAAGTATCACCGCCACAACTTATAACGGTGATGTTGTTGAAATATTCAGAAACGGAGAATGGGCTTTTTAATCTGTCCATTATTTTAGTAGAATGAAACTGACTTACAAGCATACGGTTTTTACCTGTTATCTTGCCAATATAGGAGCCGCAGCCGCGAATAATCTCGCCTCGCTTCTGTTTATAATTTTCCAGAATGAGTTCGGTCTTTCTTCAATACAGCTTGCAACGGTGATTTCCGTAAATTTCATGACTCAGATTGTAGTCGATTTTTTAGGCGCAAAATATGCGGATAAGCTGGGGTACAGAAGAACGGTTCTTCTAAGTGCTTCGCTGCTCACACTCGGACTTTTGTCGCTCGGAGTTTTTCCGCTTCTTATGCCCAATAATATGTTTACTGCTTTGTGCATGTCTGCGTTCATATATGCTATCGGCAGCGGACTTGGTGAGGTAATACTGAGTCCGATTATAGAAGCATTACCGGGCGATGCAAAAGAATCGGCAATGAGCATTTTGCATTCTTTTTATTGTTGGGGACATGTTTGCGTCGTAGTGCTTTCCACGCTTTATTTTCAGGTGTTTGGAACCGATCACTGGCAAATTCTCCCTATGATTTGGGCAATTGTACCGCTTACTACTGTTTTTCTGTTTTCTGTAACGCCTATACGTTCTTTAAACGAAGATAAAGTTTCTCTTCCGCTGAGAAAACTTTTTACTGTCAAAATATTCTGGCTGTTTATGCTGCTGATGCTTTGCGGCGGTGCAGCTGAACTTGCAATGGCGCAGTGGTCTTCACTTTTTGCCGAATCAGCTCTCGGAGTTTCCAAAACCGTCGGTAATTTACTTGGTCCCTGTTTTTTTGCGGTAATGATGGGAAGCGCACGTGCTCTTTACGGAAAATATTCGGAAAAACTTCCGCTTATCAGTGCTATTATTGTATGTTCTTTTATAACCTGTGCAGGCTACCTGATGGTTTCTTTGATACCGAACCCATATGTTGCATTGATCGGTTGCGGTATAATCGGCTTCGGAGTCGGCATATTCTGGCCGGGAACTCTTTCTGTTGCATCCAAGGCAATTCCTACGGGCGGAGCTGGAATGTTCGCAATACTTGCGCTTTTCGGTGATCTCGGCTGCTCAGTCGGTCCGCAACTGGCGGCTGTTGTAAGTGAAGCTTTCGATAACAACCTGAAAATCGGTATGCTCGCCTGTACTTTGTTTCCATTAATAATATTAATTTCCACGTTGGTGTATGTAAAATTCAGTATCCGGAAAAATAAATCCTGTAAGCAGACGGAGAACTTATGAAGAAAATAATGATTTCAAACAAAACTTTAAGCAGAATAGTTTATATCATTGTGCTTTTGTTTTTTGTAGTTCCGGTGATATTTACTTTTGCGAAGTTTATTGCTTTTTCGCTCGCTGAGCCCAGTGAACATAACGAGCTGATGAAATCTGAGTATCTGCTCATGACAATACAAAGTCTCCTCGGAATTTTCTCAATAAATATTCCTTACTTGCTGACAAAAAAGTATAAAATCAGAATACCTATCACTTTTATTATTCTTTACGATGTTTTCCTTTTTTGTGCTATTTATCTCGGTGAAATAAGAAAGTTTTATATAAAAGTAAATATGTGGGATAATGTCCTTCACGCCTTTTCAAGTCTTATGCTCGGATTGTTTGGCTTCATGCTTGTTTATGTTCTGAACAAAAGTTTGTCAGCGGAGGGAATTACTTCAAAACTTTCTCCGATATTCATAGCGTTTTTTGCATTTTCTTTTTCAGTAGCAGTGGGTTGCGTATGGGAAATTTATGAATTCACTTTTGATTACTTTTTCGATCTGAATATGCAGAAATACCGACTCGACGACGGCACGCCTTTAATTGGCAGAAAAGCTGTATTTGATACAATGAAAGACATAATAATAGATGTGCTTGGAGCCCTGACTGCAACAATTATCGGATATCTTTCAATACTCAGAAAGAAAGGGTTTGTAAGCGAATATCTTTCTTCAAATGAAAATTCTGAAACTACCGGTAAAAACGACTAAAAGTATTTTTGAGTTTCCAAAAACTTCAAATAAATATTATAAATATTTTTCAGCCGTCGGCATATAATATTATTGCACTCCAAAATCTGATTCAGCTTTAACGTTAAAGCACTTCGGATTGGAAAGTGTAAAATATCATTCCTCCTTATTTTGTTAATATTACAGAGCTGCGGTAAAACGCAGCTCTTTTTGGTTTATTTGAGTTAATTTATACATATAGATTCCCTTGACTATTTGATTAATTTTCACCACTCAAAATCTAAACCAATATTTACAATATTTAATTAAGTCGACTGCTTTGAATAATCGTTACTTAGTCTGAACGCAACAGTAGATTTTAAGACTGTTAGCTGATATTGTGATATACTTTGCGCTTTACTGCAATACAATCAAATGACGACTTAGCAAGTACAATATAAAACCGTGTCAAAAGACACCTTTCAAAAGTAAAAAATTGACAAACAAAATAAAGCAAATATCACCGTCTTAATTACAGCCATTTCATAGATTAAAATAATGTTCTTAAAAAAAGTAAACAAATTTGATTTCAATAAAGTTGTATTTATCAACAAAAAGGAGTAAAAATGTTTGAAAATAAGATAGCAGTAGTTACCGGTTGCGGTCAGGGAATTGGAAAATGTATTTCGGAAATGTTTATAAGTAAGGGCGCAAAAGTTGCCGGAATTGACAAAATTCCCGGTGATTATTTTCAGGGTGATATTTCAGACAAATGCGTTCTTGAAAATTTTGCAGCATCGGTTTTGAGAACTTACGGAAAAATCGACTACCTTATCAACAATGCTCCGCCTTTGAATCTTGGATTAAGCGACTGCTCATACGAGGATTTTTGTTTGGCGATGGCAGTCGGTGTAACCGCACCGTTTTACCTTACAAAATTGTTTGCGGGGCATTTTTCTGTCGGCGGCGCAATCGTCAATATATCTTCTTCACGTGACCGTATGAGCCAGCCGGAGACAGAAAGTTATACAGCAGCCAAAGGAGGAATTTACGCGCTTACTCATGCTACCGCCGTAACACTTGCCGGTAAAGTCAGAGTGAATTCTGTTTCACCCGGCTGGATTGAAACCGGAGGCAAAGAATACAGCGGGGCTGACGCTGTTCAGCAACCGGCAGGCAGGGTAGGGAAGCCCGAAGATATTGCTTCAGCAGTACTATTCTTGTGCTCTGATTCAGCCGGATTTATAACCGGAGCAAATCTGTGTATAGACGGAGGTATGACAAGGCAGATGATTTATCACGGTGAAAACGGTTGGACCTTAAATATCTGATAATCAAAAAGCGTTTAACCTGAATTTTGTACTGAGTGCCAGCTCTTACCCATTTACCGGATAAGTTAAAATGGAATTTTAACTGAAAAAAATTATAAACAGGGGCTGAGTCATTAACTTAGCTGAAAAAAGAAAAAAGCGGATGCTTTTTACCGAAAGGTATTGAGTATCCGCTTGCTTTGTTGTATAATTTAATTGCTAAAAAAACCTACAAGAAAGCGAGATAA